>DATJFN010000126.1:0-15652 GCA_035495635.1 Steroidobacteraceae bacterium
GGGGCCTCGCGCCGCGTATCGGCGCGTTCACCGTGAGCGGTGAGTTCGAGGTCGGCCTGGCGGACCACGACTCGACGCTTGCCTTTGCATCGCTCGAGGACGTCGCCGCCGTCGCCGGGCCCGCCGCCACCGCGGGCGTGCGCGTGTTCTTCTCCGATCCATTCGACGCGCCCGCGCGCACGCCGAGCCTAGCGGCCGCGCTCGGCGTGAAGAACGCCACCGACTGGACGGCCGATCACGCCGCGTACTTCCGGGCGATCCGCATCGAAAAGATCGTGATGTCGGTGATCCTGCTCCTGATCGTGGCGATCGCGGCCTTCAACATAGTCTCGAGCCTCGTCATGGTGGTGGCCGAGAAGCGCAACGACATTGCGATCCTCCGCACGATGGGCTTCACGCGCGGCGGCGTGGTCGCGACCTTCGTCGTGCAGGGCACCCTGATCGGCTGGATCGGCGCGCTCGCCGGCATAGGCCTCGGCGTGCTGCTCGCGCTCAACGCCGCCCGGATCGTGCGCTTCTTCGAATGGGTATTCGGCTTCGAGCTCTTCGACCCGGCCGTCTATTACATTTCCGAGATACCATCGGAGCTGCGCGCGTCCGACGTCCTCCTGGTCTCCATCACCGCGTTCGCGCTGACGCTGCTTGCGACGATCTACCCGGCGCGCCGCGCAGCAGCGACCGAGCCCGCCGAGGCGTTGCGCTATGAGTAAGACCGGGAGCGCCAGCGGAGCAGCGGACATGCCTTGTCCGGGGGGATGGCCCTCGTGGATCGGCCTCCGCTATCTCCGGGCCCGGCTGGGCAACCGTTACGTCGGCTTTATCTCAGTCATCGCCATGACTGGAATTGCGCTGGGCGTCGCGGTCCTGATCGTCGTGCTTTCCGTCATGAACGGCTTCGAGCGCGACCTGTCGCGCAGGATCCTCGACATCGTCGCTCACGCGACGCTCGAAGGGGAGGGAGCACGGCTCGACGACTGGCGCGCCCTGATGGAGAAGACGCGGGGCGACGCCGGCGTGGTCGCGATCGCGCCCTACGTGGAGGGCCGGGCGATGCTGGTGGCGGGAGAGCGCTCGGCGGCCGTCGACCTGCGCGCCGTGCTGCCGGACGCGGAGCGCAAGGTTTCCGCCCTCGAGAAGCACATGTCCGACGGAGGATTCAACGCGCTCGTCCCCGGGGCCTGGCAGGTGCTGCTCGGGCGCGGTCTCGCGGGCAAGCTCGGCGTCCGGCGCGGGGATGGCGTGCTCGTCGTGATCGCCCAGGGCAACGTGACGCCGGCGGGCGTTGCGCCGCGCATGCGCCGGTTCACGGTGGCGGGCTTCATCGATGCCGGCATGTATGAGTTCGACCAGGGGCTCGCGGTCGTTCACCTCGGCGATGCGCAGCGTCTGTTCCGGCTCGGCGACTCCGTCACGGGGCTCCGCTACCGGTTCGACGACCCGAATTCCGCGCCGACGCTCATCCGCGCCATCGGGCAATCGCTTCCGGGGAGCTACTACATCAGCGACTGGAGCCGGCGCCAGGGCAATTTCTTCCGCTCGCTGCAGGTCACGAAGTCGATCATGTTCTTCGTGCTGCTGCTCGTGGTCGCCGTCGCCGCCTTCAACATCATCGCGACGCTCGTGATGGTCGTGAAGGAAAAGCGCGCCGACATCGCGATCCTGCGCACACTCGGTGGCGCGCCGCGGGACATGGTCTCGATCTTCATGACCCAAGGCTCAGTGATCGGGGTCGTCGGCACGGCCATCGGCGCGGGGGTGGGACTCCTGCTCGCCTTAAATGCGACGACGGTCGTGATGGCGTTGCAGCGCGCGACCGGCATCACCTTCGTCGACCCCCAGGTCTATTTCATCTCGGAGCTGCCGTCCGAAGTCCGCTTGGGCGACGTGCTCCTCGTCGCCGGAGTCGCGCTCGCCCTCGGCGTGCTCGCGACCCTGTATCCCGCCTGGCGAGCGGCGCGGACGCAGCCGGCGGACGCGCTGCGACACGAGGTCTGACACGCGCCATGAACGAAAGCGGCGTGCTCGCCTGCGAGGGCCTCGTCAAGGAATTCCGCCAAGGACCGGCTATCGTGCGGGTGCTTTCGGGCGCCCATGCGAGCGTCGGCCGCGGCGAGCGTGTCGCGGTCGTCGGGGCGTCCGGATCCGGAAAGACGACGCTGCTCCAGCTCCTCGGCGGCCTCGACCTGCCGACGGCCGGCACCGTGCGGATCGACGGCCGCGAAATGTCCTCGCTGGATGACGCGGAGCGCGGGCGCCTCCGGAATTCCGCGATGGGCTTCGTCTACCAGTTTCACCACCTGCTGCCCGAGTTCAGCGCGCTCGAGAACGTCGCGATGCCGCTCCTCATCCGGCGCACGCCGCGCGGGGAGGCCGCGAGCGCCGCTGAGGCGCTGCTCGCGCGAGTCGGCCTCGCGGCCCGCCTGTCGCATCGCCCGTCGCAGCTCTCCGGCGGCGAGCGACAGCGCGCGGCCGTCGCGCGAGCGCTCGTGACGCGCCCTCGCATCGTGCTCGCCGACGAGCCGACCGGAAACCTGGACGGGCGCCACGCGCGGCAGGTCTTCGACCTCATGATGGAGCTCAATCGGGAGCTGGGTACGAGCCTCGTCATCGTGACGCATGATCACGCGCTCGCCGCGCGCATGGACCGCGTGCTCCTGCTCGAGGACGGAATTCTGCGCGAATCCACCGCCTGATCGACTGACGCATCCGCACGCCTGCCGGTAGGTTCGGGGGACGGAAGGCGAGGCGGCATTCATGTGGCAGCTGGCGCTCGCATTCTCGGCGGGCGCGGCGGCGCTCCTCGGTCTGCCTGCGCTTGGCGACCGGGTTGTCGTCATTCCGACCGCGATTGCCGCGGCGCTCTGCTTGAGTCGACGTCCGGTGATCGCGGCGGTCTTCGTGGGTTTCGCCTGGACGCAGCTGCTCGCGAGCGACCGTGCGGAAGGCGCCTGGCCTTGCACGCGCGATCGCGAGGCGGTCACCGTCACCGGGCGCGTGGCCGCGCCCGCGCTCGAGCGCGAGGGACGCACGGACTTCGACCTCGATGTGCTCGATGCAGGGCTCGCGGCGGATACGCCGCGGCGAATCCGCGTCGCCTGGTACGAGCCGACCGGTGCCCCGCAGCCCGGCGAGACCTGGAGGCTCGACCTGCGGCTCCGCTGCCGGCACGGCTTCGTGAATGCCGGTGCACCGGATCGCGACCTCGCCCTGCTGCGCGAGGGCATCGACGCGACGGCTTACGTTGCCGGCAAAGACGCGCCCGTACGGATGGCGCCTCCCGCCGAGCGGCCGATCGAGCGACTCCGCAGCCGCATTGCCCATGCCATCGCCGACAGCGTTCCGGGCGGGCCGTCGCAAGCCGTGCTGCAAGGGCTTTCGGTCGGCATACGCGGCGCGATTCCGGACCGGCTGTGGGAAGCCTTCGCGATCACCGGCATCGCGCACCTCATCGCGATTTCCGGCCTGCACGTCACGGGCTGTGCGGTCGCGGTGCTCGGCCTCCTGCGGCTCGTTCGGAGATTGCGGTGGGCCGAGATGCGGCACATGCGCACGGGTGCCGAGTCCGCCATCGTCGCCGCGGTCACCGCCGGCTACGCCTTCCTGTCGGGCGGATCGCTGCCGGCTTTGCGCACGCTCGCGATGGTTGCGGTCTTTGCGGTCCTTCGTGTGCTGCGGCGCGCATGGCCGTTGCACCAGTCGCTGGCGCTCGCGGGTCTCGTGCTCGTCGCCTGCGACCCGCTGGCGTTGACGTCGGCGGGATTCTGGCTGTCGTTCGTCGCGACCGCGGCCCTGTGCGCTGCGGCCATCCAGGGGGGCAATTGGAAGTTGCGAGTCCTTGGGTTCGCAAAAGCCCAGCTTGCCGTGACGATGCTCCTGACGCCCGTGCTCGCGGCGACTTTCGGTCGCATCTCGCTCGTATCGCCGCTCGTCAATGCCGTCGCGATCCCGGCTTTCGGCGTACTCCTGCTGCCCGCCATCCTGACGGCGACGGCGCTCAGCGCCGTCTCGCCGGCTGCGGCCAGCGGGCTCTGGCGGTTGCTCGCCTCGATTCTCGATCGCGCCTGGCCGTACCTGGAAGCGATCGCGTCCTGGCCGGCGTCCAGCTTTTCGCCCACGGCCCAGCCGGCATGCGTCGTCGCGCTGACGGGTATAGGGCTCTTCGCCGCGCTGCTGCTGCCTGTCGCGGGACTACGTTGCGCGGCGGCGAGCATGGCCGGCGCGCTGCTCCTCGGCACGGCGGTGAAACCACCCGCGGGCGGGTTCACGCTGACCGCGATGGACATCGGCCAGGGGCTCGCGACGGTCGTGGAAACGCGGCGTCACGCGCTCGTCTTCGACACCGGCCCGCGCTGGCTGTCCGGCCGTGCGGCGGCTCAGGTGGCCTTGCTGCCATACCTCCGCGCTCGCGGCATTCGCGCAATCGATGTCCTGGTCCTGAGCCACGACGACGCGGACCACGCCGGCGGAGTCGAAGCCATGCGAAAGGCGCTGCCCGTCGGCATCACGATGGCATCCGAAGGGAGTCGCCTGCCGAGCGACGCCTTCTGCCGCCGCGGCAAGGCCTGGCGCTGGGACGGCGTCGATTTCCGCGTGCTGCACCCGCCCGCGGCGTTCGAGGGGAGCGACAATGACCGATCGTGTGCAATCGCTGTCACGGGACGCGGCGGGACCGCACTCCTGCTGGCGGATCCCGAGGCCGCGGCGGAAGCGGAGCTCATTGCGCAGCTGCCGCGCGCCGACATCGTTCTCGTGCCGCACCACGGCAGTCGCAGCTCGTCGTCGCAGGCACTCGTCGCGGTGGTATCCGCGCGCATCGCCATCGCTTCGGCCGGCTTCGGCAATCGCTGGAGCATGCCGGACCCCGGCGTCGTGGCGCGCTGGCGGGCCGCCGGCGCGACGGTGCTCGTCACCGCCGACGAGGGCGCGATCCGCGCGCGATTCCCGGCGCGGCCCGGGCCGATCTCGGTTGCGACCGAGCGCCGCGAGAACCCGCGCTGGTGGCGGCCCGGCGCGCGGAATTGAGGGGTGCGGACGGCGGGCGCGCCCGCACGGTATCATGCCGCGCCATGTGGGAAATCATCCTCGCGGGCGGCCCGGTCATGTGGCCGATCATCTTCTGCTCGGTGGTCGCCGCCGCGATAACGCTCGAGCGCCTGTGGACACTTCAACGCAAGCGCGTGATCCCGGCCGAGCTGACGGAGCGCATCTGGAAGCTGGTCGAATCGCAGAGCCTCAATGAGCGCCACATCGAGGCTCTCGCGCACAATTCCCCGCTTGGCCGCGTGCTCGCGGCGGGCCTTTCCAACCGCGACCAGGGCCGCGAGATCATGAAGGAGGCGATCGAGGACACGGGCCGGCACGTCGTGCACGAGCTCGAGCGCTTCCTCGGCACGCTCGGCACGATCGCCGCCATCTCGCCGCTCCTCGGCCTGCTCGGCACCGTGACCGGCATGATCCAGGCCTTCGAGGCGATCTCCAGCGAGGGAGTCGGCGATCCCCGCGTGCTGTCCGGCGGCATCGGGACGGCGCTCATCACGACGGCCGCAGGGCTCGTGGTGGCAATTCCCTCGCTGTTCGCCTACCGGTACCTCCGCGGCGTCGTCGACCTCCTGGTCATCGACATGGAGAAGGAGGCGATGAAGCTGGTGCGCGCCTTCGACCAGATGAGCCGGCGCACGGATCGCGGCTCGCGGCGGCGCGAAGCGGCCTCATGAGGCTGCGCGTCAAGCGCCCGGACGAAATCGAGCTCAACCTGATCTCGCTGGTCGACGTCGTCCTGCTGCTGGTCATCTTCTTCATGCTGTCGACGACATTCATCCAGGACTCGCGCCTGCGCGTCGAGCTGCCCGAGGCGGGATCCGCGACGATCGAGCCGTCGATACACCCGGTCATCATCACGATCTCGGCCCAGGGCAGCTACCGCGTGAACGACCGCGCCCTCGTGAACAACGAGCGGGCGACGCTCTCCGCGGCGCTCCGCCAGGTTGCGGGGGGCAACACGCGCCAGCCGATCACCATCCGCGCGGACGCGCGTTCGACCCACCAGTCGGTCGTGACTGCGATGGATGTCGCGGCCCGCCAGGGCTTCACGCAGGTCAACATTGCGACCGTCAGCCAGCACCCGGAAGAATAAGAACCGGGCCGAGCGGGCCGCGCTCGACGCCAACGCGCTCCAGACCTACGTGCGGCTGCTCGCCTATGCGCGGCCGCACTGGCCGATGTTCCTCCTCGGCGTGCTAGGCATGGTGATGTACGCCTCGGTCGACACGGGCTTCGCGATCCTCACGAAGAAGTTCCTGGACGGCGCCTTCGTCGTGCACGACCCGCGCATGCTGTACTACGTCCCGGGCGGGATCGTCGTGCTGTTCGTGGTGCGCGGCGTCGGCGACTATCTTTCGGTGTACGCGCCCGGCTGGGTCGGCCGCCAGGTCATCAAGTCCATCCGCCACGACCTCTTCGCGCGCTACCTCCAGCTGCCGGTCTCGTTCTTCGACAGCAACGGCGTCGCCCCGCTGCTGTCGCGACTGACCTACAACATCGAGATGGTGGCCGAGGCCGCGACCAATGCGATCACGTTCATCATCCGGGACACGCTGACGATCGTCGGGCTGATCGCTTACCTCATCTACCTGAACTGGAAACTGACGCTGTTCGCGCTCGCGGTCGCACCGATCGCGGTCGGGCTGATACGCGCGACCAGCCACCTGTTCCGGCGCTACAGCGCGCGCATCCAGTCCTCGATGGGCGATGTCGCGCGCGTCGCAAAGGAATCGCTCGAGAGCCAGCGCATGATCAAGGTGTTCAATGCCGAGGCGCAGCAGCTCGAGGTCTTCGAGGAGGTCAACGAGCGGAACCGCGCCAGCTTCATGAAGCTAATCACCGTCAAGGCGGTGTCGAACCCCGTCGTGCAGGTGTTCGCCTCGCTGGGCCTCGCGGCGGTCATGTACATGGCGCTTCGCGACGTAATCGAGCAGGGCATGACGGTCGGAAGTTTCACCTCGTTCCTGGTTGCGCTCCTGATGGTCAGCGCTCCGCTGCGCCGCCTGGTCAGCGTCCTCGGCCCGCTGCAGCAGGGCATCGCCGCAGGACAAAGTGTCTTCGAAGTGATCGATTCGGCGGCCGAGGATCCGGGCGGAGACATCCGTCTCGTCCGTGCGCGCGGCGAGGTGGAATACCGCGACGTGAGCTTCACCTATGAGGCGGAAAAGGGCCGCGTACTGACGGGCATCAACCTGCGGGTCGCGCCAGGCGAGACTGTCGCCATCGTCGGCCGCTCCGGCAGCGGGAAGTCGACGCTCGTGAGCCTCCTGCCGCGATTCCACGACCCGGAGTCAGGCATGGTGCTGATCGACGGTATCGATATCCGGAAGTACCGGCGGCGCGACCTTCGCAGCCAGCTCGCGATGGTGAGCCAGGACGTCATGCTCATCGATGACACGATCCGCAACAACATCGCATTCAGCGCCCCGGACGCGGATCCGGAAGCGGTGCAGCAGGCTGCGCGAGCGGCACACGTGCTGGAATTCGCGGAGGAGCTTCCGCTCGGCCTCGAGACGCCGATCGGCGAGCGCGGGACGCTGCTCTCGGGCGGCCAGCGCCAGCGCGTCGCGATCGCGCGCGCGATCCTGAAGGACGCGCCGGTCCTCATCCTGGACGAGGCGACCTCGGCGCTCGACGCGGAGTCCGAGCACCTCGTGCAGACCGCGCTCGCCGAGCTCCTGCGTGGCCGCACGACGCTCATCATCGCGCACCGGCTCTCGACCATCGAGCGGGCCGACCGCATCGTCGTCATGGACGAAGGTCGAATCGTCGAGGCCGGCACGCACGCGGCTCTCCTCGCGGCGGGCGGCACTTACGCCGCGCTGCACCGGATGCAGTTCAACGTCTGAAGGGGCGCGGCCGCACGCATGGTCAAGCGCCTGCACGACTGGCTGATCGGGACCTGGTATGGGGGCAGCGGAAGAGGCCGCTGGCTGCTCCCGTTCGCCTGGCTCTTCGCCGGCGCATCGGCGCTTCGTCGTTGGCTCTACGAGCGGGGCATCCTGGCGCGTTACCGCTCGCCGCGGCTCGTCGTCATCGTCGGCAACCTGACGGTGGGGGGCGCGGGCAAGACGCCGTTCGTGATCTGGCTCGCGGGCGAGCTGGAGCGAATGGGCCTGCGCGCGGGTGTCGCAATGCGCGGGTACAAGGGCGCGGGCGGGCGGCCGCGCCGGCTGACGGATACCGACTCCGCGTCGGATGCCGGCGACGAGCCGTGGATGATCCGGCGACGGCTGACGCAGCCGGTCGCCGTCGCGGCGCGTCGGGCTGACGCCGTGCGACTGCTCGAGCCCGACTGCGACGTGATCGTCTGCGACGATGGTCTGCAGCACTATGCACTCGCACGCGACGTCGAGATCGCGGTCGTGGACGGCATGCGTGGCCTCGGCAACGGGCGCCGGCTTCCGGCTGGCCCCTTGCGCGAGACCGCGAGCCGGCTCGAGGAGGTCGACGCGATCGTCGTGAACGGACCCGGCTTCGACCGCCCCGGCGCCATCCGCATGCGGCTCGAGCCGGTCGGAGTGGTCGCGTTCCGCGACGGCTCGCGGCGCCCGCTGTCGGACTTTGCCGGCCGCGAAGTCGTGGCAGCCGCCGCCATCGGCAATCCTGAGCGATTCTTCGCGATGCTGCGCGAGCACGGTCTCCGGATCGAGACACGGACGCTCCCGGACCATGCCCGTTTCACGCCTGCGCTCGCGGGGGCAGGTCGGGGCAAGCCGGTCCTGCTCACGGAAAAGGATGCCGTAAAATGCAACGGCGTCGGCTGGAGCGAAGCCGGCTATGTCGAGGTCGCTCCTCGCGTGGAGTCGGACTCGGCATCGGCCCTCCTCCAGTCGATCGCAAAACGCGCGGCGGAAAAAAAGGAACGTGGACGTGAGTGAGCGATTGACCGACATCCTCGCGTGTCCCATCTGCAAGGGCCCGCTCCTCTGGCTGCACGATTCGCAGGAGTACGTCTGCCGCGCGGACCGGCTCGCGTTTCCGGTTCGCGACGGGATTCCCGTGATGCTTCCGGAGGAGGCGCGCCGGTTGTCCGCCGAGGACAGCGCGCTCGAGCGCCGCTGAGCGCCGTGTTCCGCGTCGTCATTCCCGCGCGGCACGGCTCGACCCGGCTGGCCGGCAAGCCGCTGCGTCTGCTCGCCGGCAGGCCCCTCGTGCTTCACGTGCATCGCGTCGCCGAGCGTGCGGGCGCAGCCGAGGTCGTCATCGCAACCGACGACGAGCGCATCCGCGCGGCCTGCGTCGCCGCGGGCGCCGCGGTCGAGATGACGGCTGCGCACCATGCTTCGGGCACCGACCGCATCGCCGAAGTCGCCGCGCGGCGCGGATGGGCGGGCGGGGACATCGTGGTCAACGTGCAGGGCGATGAGCCGCTCCTGCCGCCGTCGCTCATCGGCCAGGCCGCGCGTCTTCTCGCCGACACGCCGGCGGCCGCCATCGCGACGCTCGCGGCGCCGATCGTGAACGAATCGGAATACCTCGACCCGAACGTGGTCAAGGTCGTGGCGCGGCCCGACGGGCTCGCGCTCTATTTCAGCCGCGCACCGATACCCTGGAATCGCGACGGCGCGGAAGTCGCGGGTGCGGCGCGCCACACGGGGGCACGACGGCACATCGGGCTCTACGCGTATCGCGTGTCGGCGCTGAGGCAGCTCGCCGCCGCGCCCGCCGCGGCGCTCGAGCTGCGCGAGCGGCTCGAACAGCTGCGAGCCCTGTCGATCGGGCTCTCGGTCGTGGTCGCCGACGCCGTGGAGCGACCCGGTCCCGGCGTCGACACGCCCGAGGACCTCGAGCGGGTCGCAGCGCTGCTGGCGCGTGGAGGCCATTCGTGAACCACGCGGCGGACCGGGTGGCGCCTTTCTACGCGATCGAGATCAACCAGCACGCGAACGCGCGCGAGCGCGCTGGCCTGCCGGTCATCCACATGGAAGTGGGTCAGCCTTCGGCGGGCGCGCCCGCCGCAGCCATCGCGGCCGGCCATCGCGCGCTGGCCGAATGCCCGCAGGGCTACTGGGAGAGCCCCGCGCTCGCCGAGCGGATCGATGCGCATTACCGGGACTGGTACGGACTATCCCCCGGGCCGTCGCGCATCATCCTCTCGCTCGGGGCGTCGGCCGCACTCGTGCTCGCCATGACCGTTCTTTTTCCGCGCGGCGCCCGGGTCGCACTCGCGCGCCCCGGCTACCCGGCCCATCGCAATTCGCTGCTCGCCCTCGGCCTCGAGCCGCTCGAGATGGATTGCGGCGCCGCGACACGATTCCAGCCGACGGCAGGGATGGTCGCGGCGCTCGATCCGGCGCCGGCAGGCCTCATCCTCACGAGCCCGTCGAACCCGACCGGCACGATGATCGCGGACGCCGAGCTCGCGGCGATCGCGGCCGTCTGCGCCGAGCGCGGCATCCGGATCATCTCCGACGAGACCTACCACGGAATCACGTACGGGGAGCGCGCGCACTCGATCCTGGAGCACGCGCCCGACGCCGTCGTCGTCAATACGTTCTCGAAGTACTGGTGCATGACCGGCTGGCGGCTCGGCTGGGCGGTCGTGCCGGAATCGCTCATCGGCGCGATGCGGAGATTTTCCGGGAACTTGTTCCTGGTGCCGCCGACCCTGTCGCAGCACGTCGCGCTCGCGGCGATGGACGAGTCGGCGGAGCTCGAGGCGCATGTCGCGACCTACGCCCGCAACCGCGAGCTCCTCACCGAGGCGCTCGCCGGTTTCGGGATCCGGCGAATTGCGCCGCCCGACGGCGCCTTCTACCTGTACGCCGACATGGGTGACGTCACGCGCGACTCGCTCTCGTTCTGCCGCGAGCTCCTCGACGCGACAGGCGTGGCGCTCAACACGGGCCGCGACTTCGACGCCGCGCACGGCGACCGCTTCGTACGGATCTCGTTCGCGGTGTCGACGCCGGAGGTGCTGCGCGCCATCGAGTCCCTCGACGCCTTCCTGCGGCAGCGCAAGCGCGCATGACCCGCATCCTGTTCGTCTGCCTCGGCAACATCTGCCGCTCGCCGACGGCGGAGGCGGTCGTGCGCGAGCTCGCCCGCCGCGAGGCCGCCGCGCTCGCGCTCGAGGTCGACTCGGCCGGGACGCACGCCTACCACGCCGGCAGTCCGCCGGATGAGCGCTCGATCGCGGCTGCGCAGCGGCGCGGAATCGACATGAGCACGCTCCGTGCGCGCGTCGTGGAGGCTGCGGACTTCGAGCGCTTCGACCTCGTGATCGCGATGGACACGGCGGTCTACGAGCGCCTGAGGCGCATCGCGCCGCGCCGGCACGCGGAGCGCGTGCGCCTGTTCCTGGATTACGCCCCGCAGCTCGAGCGCCAGGACGTGCCCGACCCGTACTACGGGGGCGCGACCGGATTCGAGGAGGTGCTGGACCTCGTGGAGGAAGGCGCGCGCGGCCTCCTGGCCGCGCTTGCCCGCCGCTGAATTACTCCTTCGGGCCGAAGTGGTGTCCGTCGCCCGGCGTGGACGACCACACCGTGTACGTGCCGCCCGACTTGGGAGGCGACGGCGCCTGAGTCTCCGGAGCCGTCGTCACGGGCGGTGCGGGCGGCGGAGGCGGCGCTTCGTACGAAGCCGCAGAACTCGTTTCCGCCGGCGCATCGGCGTGCGTCGGCGCGTCCACGTGCGGCGATGAATCGCCGTTGCCCGGGACCATCGGCTGCGCATCGTTGCCCCGGAAGGCGTCCTGCTGGCGCCCGCGGCCGCCGCGTCCGCGGCGGCGCCGGCGACGTCGCTGCGAGTCGCCCTCGGCGGCCTGGGGTTCCGGCCGCGGGTTCGGCTGCTGCGCCGCCTGGGGCGGGCGCGGTGCCTGGGCCGGCGGCTCGCGGTGCCGTCCCGGCTCATCGCGGTTCTCGCCTCGGCCGCGGTCCTGCCGCTCGCCGCGCTCGTGGTGCCGGTCGCGGTCGCGATTGCGGTTGCGGTCCCGCTCACGGTCGTGATCGCGCTCCCGGCGCGGGCCGCGGTCGCTGCGGTGGCGCCGGCTGCCGCGATCGTCGCGATGGTCGCGACCGTGGCGATGACCATGGCGCTCGTCGCGCCGTGGCGGACGCGGACTCTCGGCAGGCTCCCGCGCGGCTTCGCCGCCACTGAAGAACGCCGCGACGCGCGCCCAGAATCCGGGCCTCTCGACGGGCGGCGGCGCAATCGGCGCCGGCGCTGGAGCCGCGGGCGCGATCGGCTGGACCGCCGGGGGCGCGGCCGCGGGCCGCTTGTCCGCCTGGGACTGGAAGTCGAGCTCGACCAGGCCCTGGCCCGCCATCTGGTAGCTCGTCTTCGAGTTCTCGGCGAGCGCCATCTCGTCGTCGCGGACGCGACGGATCGAGTAGTTGGGAGTCTGCATGTTGGGGTCCGGAACCAGCACGATGTCGGCGTCACGCGCGCTTTCGAGGCGGTGCAGCCACTCGCGCTTCTCGTTGATCAGGAATGTCGAGACGTCCACCGGTAGCTGGGCGACGACGCGGGTCGTGCGCTCCTTGCGCACTTCCTCGCCGATCAGCCGGAGCACCGCGAGGGCCATCGACTCGACGCTGCGGATCGTGCCCATGCCGCTGCAGCGCGGGCAGGCCATGTGGGTCGACTCGCCGAGCGAGGGACGCAGACGCTGGCGCGACATCTCCATGAGGCCGAAGCGCGAGATGCGCCCGAGCTGGATGCGCGCCCGGTCGGAGCGAACGGCGTCGCGCAGCCGGTCCTCGACGCCCTGCTGGTTCTTCTTCGACTCCATGTCGATGAAGTCGATGACGATGAGCCCGCCGAGGTCGCGGATCCGGAGCTGCCGGGCGATCTCGTCCGCAGCCTCGAGGTTCGTGTTGTAAGCCGTCGCCTCGATGTCGGCACCGCGCGTCGCTCGCGCGGAGTTGATGTCGATCGAGACGAGCGCCTCCGTGTAGTCGATGACGATGCTGCCGCCCGAGGGGAGGGTGACCGAGTGTGAGTACGCCGATTCGATCTGGCTCTCGATCTGGTACCGGGTGAAGAGCGGCACTTCGTCGGTGTACAGCTTGATCTGCTTCGTGCCCTCGGCGGCCTGGAAGCGCTGCACGTACTCGATGGCGCGCTGGTGCGACCCGGGCTCATCGATCAGCACTTCTCCGATGTCGTCCGACAGGTAGTCGCGGAGCGCCCGCGTGACGGCATCGCTCTCCTGGTAGACGAGGAACGGGGCCGAGCGCTCGCCCGCCGCCGTGACGATGGCATCCCAGTTGGCCCGCAGGTTGTCAAGGTCCCACTGCAGCTCCTCCGGGCCGCGGCCGACGCCCGCCGTGCGGACGATCGTGCCCATGCCGTCCGGCACGTGCAGCTGATCGAGCGAATCCTTGGTGACGTCTCGCTCCTCGCCTTCGATGCGGCGAGAAACGCCTCCCGCGCGCGGGTTGTTCGGCATCAGGACCAGGAACCGGCCGGCGAGGCTGATGTAGGTGGTCAGCGCCGCGCCCTTGTTGCCGCGCTCCTCCTTCTCGACCTGGACCAGGAGTTCCTGGCCCTCCTGCAGGACGTCGCGGATATTGAAGCGGGCGCCCGGCGCGGGCTGGAAGCGGAAGTACTCGCGGGCGACTTCCTTGATCGGAAGGAAACCCTGGCGCTGTGCGCCGTACTCGACGAACGCAGCTTCGAGGCTTGGCTCGACGCGCGTGACGCGCGCCTTGTAAATGTTTCCCTTCTTCTGCTCTCGGGACGGTAACTCGATCGAAAGGTCGTAAAGCCGCTGGCCGTCAACCAGGGCGACGCGCAACTCCTCTTGCTGGGTTGCGTTGATCAGCATTCTCTTCATGTGCCCCATCCAAGGTGCTTGGGGCCCGATCGATTGGGATGTCACGTTTTGTCACGAGGGAAACCCGTCGCCCTGCGGCCACGGATCGCGGGCGCGAGGTAGCGGGCCGCAGCAGCTGGCTGCGGGTCAAATCGCTCCTCGACGAACTTCCGAGATCGACGCGTGCGGGGAACATGCTCATCCGAACGAAGGGCCGGCGATGGTCCGGGCTAACCGGACCAACTAACATGCGGCCTGCCCGCCACGGCGCCACGATTGAACGGGACCGATGGGGAGTGACCGCGTACCGGTCAGCGGCCACGCTTCGCTTCGCGAAGCCTGCGCCGTAAGACCTGACTGGCGGTTAAGATATCAGATGCGCCCGGAAAATCAACACGTTAGAGAAACTCCGTGAAGGCGGATCGAAATCAGCCGCTTGGCGCGCGGCGCGTGCTGGCTGGCAGCGGCTCCGAAGGGCAGCGCCTCGACAACTTCCTTTTGCGCGAGCTGGCAGGACTGCCGCGCAGCCGCGTCTATCGCCTGCTGCGCAAGGGGGAAGTGCGGGTCAACGGCAAGCGCAAGCAGGCCGATTACCGGTTGGCGGCGGACGATGAAGTGCGCTTGCCCCCGGTGAGGGTGGACGCGCCCTCGGCCGGCGGCCCCCGGCGCGTGCCCGATGCGCTCCTCGAGACCGTGCGCCGCGCGATCGTTCTCGAGGATGCGCGCCTGCTCGTCCTTGCGAAGCCTGCGGGGCTCGCGGTCCATGGTGGATCGGGCCTCGCCTTCGGCGCGATCGAGGCGCTGCGCGCACTGCGGCCGGAAGAGCCGCTCGAGCTGGTTCACCGGCTTGACCGGGAGACGAGCGGCTGCCTCCTGGTCGCGCGCACGCGCGGCGCGCTGCGTGCCGCGCACGCTTTGCTACGCCAGGGGGAAGTAGAGAAGCATTATGCCGCTCTGGTCGTCGGCCGCTGGCGGCTCGGCCGCAAGACGATCGACGCGCCTGTTCAAACGAACTCGCGCCAGGGCGGGGAGCGCGTCGTGCGCGTGCATCGCGCCGGCAAGAGCGCAGTCAGCGTGTTCAATCCGTTGACCCACTACCGCGACGTCGCGACGCGCATGGACGTCGCGATCCATACGGGCCGTACGCACCAGATCCGCGTGCATGCGGCGTTCGCGGGCCATCCGGTGGCGGGCGACGACAAATATGGCGACCGGGAATGCAACGCGCGCCTGCGCGCGCTCGGCCTGCGCCGCATGTTCCTGCATGCCGCATCGATCGCGTTCCGCTGGCCCGACAGCGGCGAGGCGTTCCGGGCGGAGTCGCCCTTGCCGGAGGAACTCGAGGCCGTGCTCGAGCGGCTCCGCGGTGCGCGCGATCAGGACTGATCGGGAGCGAGCGGGTCGAGGCCCGCGGATGCGAGCGCGGCTGCGAGCCAGATGAGCGGCAGGCCGACGAGCGCGGTCGGGTCCTGGGACTTGATGGACTTCATCAGTGCGACGCCGAGCCCTTCGCTGCGAAACCCGCCGGCGCAGTCGAAGGGCTTCTCGATTTCGACGTAGCGCGCAATCTCGCGCTCGGTCAGCTTGCGGAAACGGACCACGGTCCGGTCCACGTGCTCGCGCGCAGGTCCCGGGTCGGCGCCGAGGAGGACGACGGCCGTATGGAAGTGAACGCTGCGGCCGCGGCTGGCCCGCAGCTGCTGGCGGCAGCGGCCAGCGTCGCCGGGCTTGTCGAGGAGCTGGCGGCCCGCAACGGCAACCTGGTCGGAGCCGATGACCCAGCTGCCGGGGTGGCGCTCGAGGACCGCGTTCGCCTTGGCGCGGGCAAGGCGCAATGCCCGGGCAGGC
>DATJFN010000127.1:0-19422 GCA_035495635.1 Steroidobacteraceae bacterium
CATCGGCACGGAGTCGGACCTGGTCGCGCGACTCGTGCCCGAGGGTGGCCCGGAGTCCTTCCGGTCAAGCGTCCGTCACCTCGCCATCGAGAAAGTGGCCGGGGCCGGGCACATGCTGCATCATGAGGCGCCGCGCGCGATCGCGCGGTTCATCGAGGCTTTCGCCGGGACACCGCTGCCATGAGATGGCGCCTGCGCAATTACCTGCGCCGCACGATCACTTATCCCTGGGCGCGGCGCATCGTCGTCTCGGTCATTGGCGGCAGCATCGTCCTGATCGGCATCGCGATGATCGTGCTGCCCGGGCCCGCGATCGTCGTGATCCCGATCGGGCTCGGCGTCCTCGGCCTCGAGTTCGCGTGGGCTCGTCACTGGCTTCGCAAGCTGCGCGCAACCGCCAGCGATGTCGTCAACCGCGTTCGAGGAAGGTCGAAGCCGCCACCCGAGCCACCAATTAGTAAAGGGGACGGTCACATTTAAAAGTGACCGTCCCCTTTGTCCGTTTGTCAGCCTTTGAGGCTGGCGTCGACGGCGGCGAGCGTTTTTGCGAGCGGGTCGGCGGACTTCATTTGAAGCTCGGCGATTTCCTTGAGGGTGGCGGTCTTGAATTCGCCTTCGCGGACCGAAGGTAAATTGATCCGGACGTTGAGGATGGCGGACTCGAGGCCGGCTTTGGCGATATGAGCGCCGACACCGGCGTCGGAGATGGAATTCTTGTTGCCGATGACCGCGGCTTCCTGGGCCAGCTCGATGGCCTGCAGGCAGAGCCGGGCCGTGGCGAGCGGGACGGCGGTCGCCTTCTCGTACGCGGCGGCCATTGCGTCCGAGCGCGCGCGCTTTTCCTCGTCGCTCGTTTTCGGCAGCCGCATCGCGGCGAGCACGTCGTCGAAGGCACGGGTATCGTCGTCGACTGCGCGCAGCAGCTCCGCCTTCAGCGCCTGAGCGCGCTCGGCGAGCTTCGTTGAAGGCTCCCAGGCCGTTTCGTATCCCTTCTTGCCAACGGTCAGGTTTGCGACCATAGCCGCAAGCGCCGCGCCAAGGCTACCCGCGAGCGCTGCGACCGAGCCGCCGCCCGGCGCGGGAGAGTTGCTCGACACTTCGTCGACAAATTGCCCGACGGACAAGGACACGAGAGCGGCCGGCACGCATACAGCGTACTCGATGATCCGTTTGTCGGGGTCAAAGGGCGCGAGCTGGGCGAGCCCGAGCGACTGGATGGCGACCTCGACGAGCTCGCGCTCGGGCAATCCCGGTGACCGGCCCTGCTTTTTCAGGTAGTAGCGGCCGGCTTCCACCAGCGGCTCGAGGGGCGTGAGGCCGACGAGTTCGGAACCGGTCACCACGAGCCCGAGCTTCGCGGCTTCCTCGCGCACCGTCTCGAGCACGACGTGCAACGGCGTGGTGCGGTAAGAGAGGAGGTTGACGGAGACCTGCGCCTGGCGGTACTGCTCGATGTACCACCCGATCGCTTTCGTGGCCTTGAGCCGCCCCGGCACGCGCAAGTCGCGGCCTGCCGCGTCCTTCACGATTTCGCCATTCGCGTCGCGCTTGAGGCGCCCGGCCTCGCGGACGTTGAGCGCCACCTCGTTCGCGAGCTTCGGGTCGCGCGTGTTGAGGTTGACGTTGTAGGCGATGAGGAACTCGCGTGCCCCGACGACCGTCGCGCCGAGCCGCGCGTTGAATGCCGCGGGGCCCGCGTCCGGCCTCCACGCGGGATCCGCGAGCTTGTTCGGCAGGGCTTCGTACTCGCCGGCCCGGATGTCGGCGAGGTTTCGCCGCTCGGGCCGGGTCGCCGCGAACTCGTAGAAGTACACCGGCAGCTTCAGGCTCTCCGCCATGCGCCGGCCCAGCGCACGGGCGACATCGATGCACTCGTCCATCGTCACGCCCGCGACGGGCACGATCGGGCAGACATCGAGCGCGCCCATCCGAGGATGTGCGCCCTCGTGCTTCGCCATGTCGATGAGCTGCGCCGCAGCCTCGGCACCGCGGAATGCCGCCTCGGCCACGGCTTCCGGCGGGCCGACAAACGTGTACACCGTGCGGTTCGTGTCCGCGCCCGCGTCGACGTCGAGCAGGCGCACGCCGCTCGTCGCGGAAATCGCGCGCGAGATGGCGTCGATGACTGACTTGTCGCGTCCCTCCGAGAAGTTCGGGACGCACTCGACGAGGCGGCTCGTCACGGCGTGCCGGCGTTCAGGTAGTCCACGGCGAGCGAAGACATGAGCCGCATCGCGACCGGGACGGCATCGTCGGATGCGTAGAACGTCGGCGTGTGGTGGCCGCCCGAGACCTTGCCGTCCGGCACGACGCCGAGGCGGAAGTAGAAGCCCGGCACGACCTGCGAGAAGTAGGAAAAGTCCTCGGCGCCCGTGATCGGCGGCACGTTGCGCACCTTGTCCTTGCCGACCAGGCGTTCGAGCGTCGGCACGAGCTCCGCGGTCAATTCCGGGTTGTTGACCGTCATCGGATGCCCGGTGTCGAAGCTGAGCTCGAAAGTCGCGTGCGCGGCCTTCGTGTAGCCGTCGAAGATCTCGCGCATGCGCGTCTCGATCGTCTCGAGCGTCGCATCGTCGAATGTCCGGATCGTGCCGCCGAGGAACGCCGACTCCGGGATGATGTTGTGGCGCTCGCCGCTGCGGAAGATGCCGGTCGTGATGACGTTGTCCGACATCGGCGAGAGCATGCGCGAGCGGATCGTCTGCAGCGCGACGACGATCTCGGAAGCGGTGACGATCGGATCCACGCCGAGGTGCGGCGTCGAGCCGTGGGCCTGGCGGCCCTTCACGGTCGCCTCCCAGCGCGTCGCTGCCGCGAACGTCGGGCCGACCGAGTAGGCGACCGTGCCGAGGCGCTCGTTGTCGCCTTCGTCGTCGGGCGGCGCGCCGTTCGTGTGGAACGCGATCACGGCGTCGGGCTTGATCTTCGAGAAGACGCCGTCCTCGACCATCATGCGTGCGCCGCCCCGCTCGCCGACCGGCACGCCTTCCTCCGCGGGCTGGAACAGGAACATCACGGTGCCCGGCAGCTCGGCGCGGATCTCCGCGAGGACCGCGGCCGTGCCGAGCAGCGCGGCCGTGTGCACGTCGTGGCCGCAGGCGTGCATCACGCCGACGTCCTGGCCCAGGTAGTTGCTGTGCACGGTCGACTTGAAGGGGTAGTCCGTCTGCTCGACGACCGGCAGGCCGTCCATGTCGGCGCGGATCGCGATCGTGCGGCCGGGCTTGCCGCCCTTCAGGATGCCGACGACGCCCGTGTGCGCGACGCCGGACTGCACCTCGATGCCGAGCGCCTTGAGGCGCTTCGCGACGAGCTCGCCCGTGCGCGTCTCACGGTTCGAGAGCTCCGGATTCTTGTGCATGTCCTGGCGCTCGGCGACCGCGGTTCCGGAGTACTTGGCGACGAGCGCGGAAATCTCGGCATCGCTCGGCTTGTCGGCCGAGGCGCTGGCAACGATGAGCAGGCCGGCCACGGCCGCAAGAATCGGTCGTACGAATCGCATGGACATCCCCCTGGTGAGCCTATCGAGCGAACAACTGGCCCGCGATGTCGCGGAACGCCTTGAACTCGAGCGCATTGCCGCTCGGGTCGGTCAGGAACATCGTCGCCTGCTCGCCGGGCAATCCCTGGAAGCGAACGTGAGGCTCGATCGCGAAAGTCGTGCCGGCTTGCTTCAGGCGGGCGGCGAGGTTTTCCCAGTCCGGCATCTCGAGCACCATGCCGAAGTGCGGCACGGGCACGTCGTGGCCGTCGACCGGATTGTGCGCAGGCCGGCCGGCGCCGTCGCTTGCAACCGCGTGGCAGACGAGCTGGTGCCCGAAGAAGTCGAAGTCGACCCAGTCCGTCGAGCTTCGGCCCTCGGGGCAGCCGAGGACCCCGCCGTAGAACGCGCGCGCGGCCGCGAGGTCGCGCACGGGAATGGCAAGGTGAAAAGGCGTCATGGTCAGCCCGCGAGCTTCGCGTCCATCGAGATCTCGGCGCGCAGCACCTTGCTGAGCGGGCAGTTGGCCTTGGCCTTCTGCGCGGCCTCGATGACTTTCGCGCGGTCGGCGCCCGGCGCCTTGACCGTGACGTCGAGGTGCACGTGCGTGATGGTGAGTGCGCCCTCGACCCGTTCGAGCGAGACGGTCGCGCCCGTGTCGATCCGCTCCAGCTTGATGCCGGCCTCGCCGAGGATATGCGTGAGGGCCATCGTGAAGCAGCCCGCGTGCGCGGCACCGAGGAGCTCCTCGGGGTTCGTGCCGGGCAACGACTCGAAGCGCGTCGCGAACGAATAGGGCGTGTTCGAGAGCGCCTTGCTCTCCGTCGTCAGCGTGCCTTTCCCGTGCCTGATGTCGCCCTGCCAGGCGGCGTAAGCCTTCCGTTGGATGTTCATTGCTTCTCCCCGCTGCGTTTCGTCCGGCGCGTGCTCAGATAGTAATGCCACAGGAGCCTTGCCGCGACCGAGCGCCAGGGCGCCCAGGCGTCGCTCATCGCGAGCTGCCGCCGCGCATCCGGAAGCCTGCGCAGGCGCTTGACCTCGCGCAGCGCGATCGCAAGCGCGAGATCGCCGACGGGCCAGACGTCGGGACGCCTGAGCGCCATCAGGTAATAGATGTCGGCGCTCCAGGGCCCGATGCCGTGCAGCGCGAGGAGAGCCGCGCGGCCCTCGATGTCGTCGCTCCGCGCGATGCGCGCAAGCGAAAGACTCCCGTCCGCGACCGCCCCAGCCAGCGCGTGACAGTAGGCGGCTTTCTGGCGCGTGATGCCGAGCCGGTGGAGCCCGAGCGCGCCGCGCTCGAGAATGCGCTCCGGCGTCATTGCGCCGAGCTCCAGGGCGACGCGCCGGAACAGCGTGCGCGCCGCCGCGATGGAGACCTGCTGCTCGAGCACGATGTGCACGAGGGTAGCGAATCCCGGGCGGCGGGCCCACATCGGCGGCAGGCCGTTCCGGCGGTAGAGTGCGGCGAAGTCGGCGTCCTGCCGCACGAGCGCGCGCACGCCCAAGGCGAGCGTTTCGCGCGTCAGCGCCCGCGGGGCGGCGAACGTTTCGGGCGCGGCGGCCATGCTCAGGGTCGCGGCTTCAGCCGCACGCTGAAGTGGTAACTCGCGAGCTCCATGCCTTCGCGCTCGTAGAACGCGTGCGCGCGCTTCCTCTGCACGCCGGAGTCGAGGTGGAAGACGTCGCAGTCCTGCTCCACCGCGAGCTGGCGGAGCCAGGCGAGCAGTTCCTTGCCGTGGCCCTTCGAGCGCTCGCTGTCATCGGTGACGAGGTCGTCCACGTACAGGTGCTTGCCGCAGAAGAGGTTGGTCGAGACGCGGTAGCCCGCGACGGCTACGACGCGCCCGGATTCGCGGATGCAGGCGAGGCGCAGGCCATCCTCCTGCATCGAGCGCACCGTCGCGAGGAAGTCACCGCGTGCGACGTGCGGGCGCAACTGCGCCATCACGTCGTAGCAGGCGAGTATCGTCTCGTCCGTCTCCGCTGTTTCGACCACGGGGGCGTCAGTCGACGAGGTAGTACTCGAGTGTCGAGACGACGCGCACCTTCTTGATCTGCGGCGTCGTGCTGTCGCGGTTCTCGATCGAGAACTGTCCCTGTTGCGCCGACTTGATCCGCCCGAGCGTGCTGTTCGAGTCCGCCGCGAACTTCTCCGCGACTGCGCGCGCATTCTTTGTCGCTTCCTCGATCATCTCGGGCTTCAGCTTCGACAGCCCCGAGAACTTGAACCGCGTCTGGCTCTGGTAGCCCTCGCCGGCGAGGGCGACGCCCGCCTTGCCGAGCGCGATGACGTCCTTCATCGCCTTGCGCACGGCCTCGACGTCGGTCGAGTACACGGTCACAGTCGAGCTCGCCGTGTAGCGGTAGACGACGTTGCTCTTGTCCCCATAGTTCTGCGCGTAGAGGTCGGTGACCATCGGCGCGCCGACCGAGATTGCGTCCTTGGCGATGCCGTGGCCGGCGAGGAACGCCGTGATTGCGTCGTTCTTCCGCTGCAGCGAGCCGAACAGTGCGCCCAGGTCGCTGTTCGCGTCCTGGAAGGTGAGTGGCCAGATCGCGACGTCGGCCGGCACCTCGCGCTCGGAAAGCCCTTTCACGACGACCGTCCGGTCGAGCTTCTTGACCTTGATGATCGCGTGGCCGAGGAGCCACCCCAGCGCGATGAAGCCGAGCGTCACGCTGGCCCCGACCACCACGAGGCTTCTCGAAATCGGTTCGCTCATGTCAGTTCCCTGGGGCTTGGCGCGGCGGATGGGCGCGCGGGCATTTTCTCATGCGGGCTTGCGGGCGAGTAGCGCCTCGAGGCGCGCGAGGCTCTCCGCCGGCCAAAGTTGCTTGCGGTCGTAGTATTCCGGGACGGCGGGCGTCCCTGCGGGCAGGACCACCCATGGCTGCTTCGTGGACGTGAAGATGTGCACATCGGGGGGCAGCGCGTCCGGGTCGTCGAGCGTGCCGACCCGCACGAAGGCGATGCGAAGGCCCCCGCCGGCGTAATGGCTCCAGACGGCGACGCGGCAGCGCGGGCAGCGGGCGATTTTCTGGCCCTTGCCGCTCGCCGAAGGCGTGTCGACGATTTCCGGCTCGCCGGCGAGGCGCGTCACGCGCTCCGCCTCGATCATCGCGTTGAGCGCGAACGACGCGCCCGACTCGCGCTGGCACCAGCGGCAATGGCAACAGTGCACGAAGAGGGGCGCCGTCTCCAGGCGGTAGCGGATCGCGCGGCAGTCGCAGCCGCCTTCGGCCGGGAATTTCGCCGCGCTCATGACGCAATGCCGGCCGGCGTGAACTCGCCGAGCGGAGCCTCGGCCGTCGTTAGCCCCTCAAATTCGCGGTCGAGGCGCTCGTAGTCCGCGGCGAAGTGCTGCCGGAACGCCTGCCAGGCTTCGCGGCTCTCCCAGCGGTCGATTGTCACGTAGCGATTGGGATCGGCGCGGTCGCACAACAGCTCGCTGCTGAGGTAGCCCGGCGCGCGGCGGAAGAGCCGGACCCAGGTGCCCCCGGGACCGTAGTGGAACTCGAACTCCGCCTTCCGGTCGGGCCGGATGTCGAATGACCAGAGCGTTGCGTAGCCGCCGCCTGCCATCAGCGCGGCTTGCCGGCGAGCCACTGCTCCGCTTCGGCGACGGTCGTGAACAGGTTCATCGGCACGCCGCGGTTGTTGGCGACCGTCTCCGCGAACTTCATGAGGTCCCCGGACGCGTTGACGTCGACGTAGGCGACATTGCGGAAGACGCCCCGGGCGTGCGCACTGCTGTCGGAGGCGATCTGGTAGACGTCCCAGGTCTCGAGGCGGCGGCCGGTGAGCTGCTCCTCGATCAGCACGTTGTAGCACTGCCGCGACTCGCATTCGCGCAGGAGATCCTTCAGGTAGCCGAGCACGTTCTCCATCGAATTCGGGCCGGTCACGACGGCGTGCAGGTAGGTCGGCTTCTCGATGATCTTGAGCTGGTAGGTCATGGCGGGGCGGGGGCGGCGTCCGGAAATTATCCCTCAGCTCGAGTGATCGTGCACGGCCCGCCAGCCCGCGGCCGTGCGCTGCCAGACGAGCGTGAACCAGCCGGACAGCTCCGGCTTGCCGCCGCCCGCGAGCGCCCAGCGCGCGGTTGCGAGCGCCGAGTCCGCACCGAGCGGGCGCACGGCGAGCTGCTCGAATCGAAGCTGCTGGATCGGCTTGCCGTCCTTGAAGTAACGCTCGCGAAACGCTTGCTCGATGGGCGGGACGCCCGGCCTCGGACCGTCCTTCGTCATGAACGTGACGCCCGGGTCGTAGATCGCGAGGTGGCCCGGGAGGTCGCCTCGATTGAACGCATCGACCGAGTTGGCGAGTGCCTGCCGGATCTCGGCTTCATCCCCAGCCCAGTCGGCCGAGGCGAGCGGCGAGGCGAGGAGTGCGGCAAGCAATACGAATAATCGGCAAGCCGAGGATGCTTTCAAGGCGTTCTCCCGTGGATCACGAGGACTTCATGCGGGCCTGCGAGCTTTTCGCGCAGCCGTCGGTTCACGCGGTTCGTGCCATCGATGAGGTAGTGCTGGCCCTGCCACTCGAGCAGGAGGATCGGCCGGTCATCGCGTTTCGGACGCGCGCGGCCATGCGCATCCGGATGCACGAGCGGCCCGAGGCGCTCGAGCGGCCAGCGCTCGCGCGAAAGGGAGAGCATCTCGCGTGTCAGCCGGGGCGGCGGCTCGGCGAGCTTCAGCATGCCGTCCAGCGACGTCACGAAGCGGTTCTTGCGCCAGAGACGGTTCAGCGTGTCGAGCCAGTCGTGGCCCGGCTTGTTGTGGAAGTCGAGCTGCCCGGTCATCTCGTCCCAGGCGGATTGCTCCTCAGGCGACATCGGCGCCCCGCTCGAGGAGGAGCTGCTTCAGCAGCGAGCGGTGGCAGCGCGCGGGATCCTCGCAATAGCAGCCGACCGAGAAGCTCGCACGGTGGGAGAGCGCGGCGAGGACGTCGAGCGCCTGGCTCGCCTCGGGCCGCTTCATCTCCGCGCGATAGCGCCTCGCGAAGCGCCGCCAGTCGGCATCCGATTTCGCGCCACGACCAAACTTCACCGCCGCCTCGCTCGGCGCGAGCGCCGGAAACCAGGCGTCGTACCAGTTGCCCGACGCGAACTTCGACTTCGGCACGCCGCGCGGCGGGCGCCGGACCGTGCCGAGGCGCGGGCCTTCGCCGGCCGCGCGCGGGGTCCCGAGCCTGACGACGCGGATCGTCATGCCGGCGCCCGCATCTCCTTGTAGAACACGACCGTGTCGTGCGGCGTCTGGCCGTCGGTGTCGAGGGCGTAGCGCGGGATCGTGCCGACCACCGTCCATCCGAGCCGGCGATAGAGCCGCTCGCCCGCGTCGCCGCGCTTCGAGTCGAGCGTGAGCAGCGTGAACCCCGCCGCCTGCGCTTCCGTTTCGAGCGCCTGCATCAGGCGCTCGCCGAGGCCCTGCCGGCGCGCACGCCGGTGCACGATGAGCTTCATGACGTCGGCGCGATGCGGCTGGTTCGGCGCCCACGACGGATGCGCCTGCACCGAGCCGACGATGCCCTTGTTGTCACGCGCGACGAGGAAGATAGCGCCGCGATGCGTCGCGGCGAAATGGCGGCGCCACCAGTCGAGGGCCTGCTCGGGCGTGACCGTGAGGAAGCTGACGGCGGCTCCGGACTCCACGGCGTCCACGAGCAGCTCCGCGAGCGCGCGGAGGTCCGCCTCGCTGACCGGCGTCTTGAGGCGCTCAATCATGAGTCGCTCCAGGGCGTGACGCGGGGCAGCCACCGCGGAACGCCGCGGCAATACGCTTCGTACTCGGCGCCAAACTGCCGCCTCAAGGCGGGCTCCTCGTAACCGAGGACAAACAGGAAGAAGCCCGCGAACACGACGGCGGCATAGCCGAGCAGCATAGGGCTGCCAAACCAGAGTGCCTGTCCGACGATCGCAGTCACGACCCCAACATACATGGGATTGCGAACGTGCCGGTAGAGCCCGGAGACGACCAGGTGACGTGTCGGCGCGACCGGCGCCGGCGTGCCGACGCCCTTGAGCGCGAAGCGAATGAAGCACTCGATGACGATGGCCGCGCCTGCGCCCACGAGCAGGGTTCCGAGCCAGCGGCTTGCCTCCCCGTCGAATAGCGGGGCGGCCAGCCGCCATCGCGTGAAATACCACGGCAGCCATCCGGCAACGGTGGCCGGCGCGATCCAGAAAAAGAGAAACGTGCCGAGCGCTGCGGTGACGCGGTTCTTCACAGGCTTGCCTCAGTCCGGCAGTTCCTCGTGCTGCGGCAGGTCGTCGGTAATCGCGTACCAGGACGCCTTCGAGGCGACGTAGATGTGCGCGGTCGGCCGGATAGATGGCGCGTCCCGCAGCACGCCGAGGTTCACGTGGACGTACTTGCCGTCGCGCACGACCGAAAAGAGGAACGATCCGCAGCGACTGCAATGCGCGTCGTGATTCGCGGCGTCACCGTAGATGAGCAGCTTGCCTTCGCCCGCCACGAACTGGAGCTTCGCCCGCTCGATGCCGGCGAACGGCTTGAACGCCGCGCCGGTCGCGCGCCGGCACTGGGAGCAGTGGCAGTTGAGCGCATAGCGGAATCCGTCCTCGACCGAGAACCGGACGGTGCCGCAGAGGCACGCGCCTGCCAGCGCTTTCATGTGCCGGCGGGCGGCTGCCAGAGCTCGACCTTGTTGCCCTCGGGGTCCATGACCCAGCCGAACTTGCCGTATTCGGAGTCGTCCGTCTTGTCGAGTACGTTGCAGCCTTCCTCGCGCAGCGCCTTGAGGAGCGGCGCAAGATCCGCGACCCGGTAGTTGATCATGAACGTCGACTGGCTCGGCGCGTAGTAATCGTTCTTGGCGTCGCCAATGTTCCAGATGGTCGTGCCCTTGAACGCGTTGCCGGCTTCATCCGCCCACCGGAATGCCGTTCCGCCCCAGGGCTCGACATCGATGCCGAGGTGCTCCTGGTACCAGGCGCGGAGCGCCGCCGGGTCCTTCGCCTTGAAGAAAATTCCGCCGATGCCGGTGACTCGTTTCATGCAGGCCTCCGCGGCGCGAGCGCGCGTGCCGCCATGAGCGCGATCGGCAGCCCGAACAGGAACATGTGCGACAGGAGGTCGGGTCCGGCCGACTCGAGCTTGAACGAAACCGGGTACGGGAATGCGGAGGCCGGCAATATTACGAGTCGCATCGCAAGGAACACGAGCACGCCGTAGACCGGGCCCGAGAGTACGGGCTTCTCGACGAGCTGCGGGAATCGCGACGCCAGCGCGACAAAGAGCGTCGCCCACAGGAAAGACATCGTGAAGTGCCCGGCGAGCCCAAGGAGCGCGGCGGGGATGCCGCCGTCGTACGCCGCCTGCCCGAGGAGTCCCGTGGCCACCGTCTGCAGGAGCCAGACGGGCGTGCGGCCATGGATGCCGGCAAATGCGATGGCGAACAGGATGTCGCCGGCGCCGCCAAGCAGGCCGCCGGTCAACACTGCGCGAAGGCGCGCGTTATGCATCAGGACCTCACGGAACGATGATGACCTTGCCGCGCGCGCGGCCGGTTTCCAGGTAGCGAATGGCCTCGGGCGTCTCGGCGAGACTGTAGCGCCGGTCGATCACCGGCGTCACCTTGCCGTCCCGCATGAGTTTGCCAAGCAATTCGAGGTCGGCGGGGCTCAGCTCGGCGAACAGCACGTCGAGGTCCTGCTTGACGAAGGGCGAAATCAGCATCGCCTTGATGGGGTTGATCAACGGCCCGATCCACTTCCCATTGTCCGGGCCGCCGCCGCCGATCAGCACGTACTTGCCCGTGGGCGTCAGCGCGCCGCGGTTCGCGAGGATGCCGTTGTTGGCGACGTTGTCGATGATGGCGTCGTATTTCGCGCCTTGCGTCGTGTAATTTTCCTTCGTGTAATCGATGACGGCGTCCGCGCCGAGCGACTTCACCAGCTCGACATTGCGCCCGCTGCAGACCCCCGTGACAATGGCGCCCTGGGCCTTTGCGATCTGCACCGCAAACGTACCGACGCCGCCCGAGGCCCCGTTGATCAGCACTCTCGCGCCGGGTCCGACGCCGGCAACCCGCAGACCCTGCAGCGCCGTGATCGCCGCGACCGGCACGGCCGCGGCCTGCTCGAAGGAGATGCCCGGCGGCTTCAGCACGACGCTGCCTTCGGACCTCGCGGCCACGTATTCGCCGAAGGCGCCCGTCCGCGCGCCGAAGACTTCGTCACCCGGCTTGAACCGCGTGACGCCGGGACCGACCGACTCGACCACGCCCGAGTAATCGACGCCGAGCCGGATTTCGGAAGGCCGGCGGAGGCCAGCGCCGAGCCGCATGACGTAGGGCGTGCCGCGCAGGTAATGCCAGTCGAGCGGATTTGCCGCGGCCGCGCGCACCTTCACGAGGATCTGGCCGGCCTCAGGCACCGGCTTCTCGATGTCCGCGAGCTTCAGCCGATCGGCGAGGCCGTAGTCGCAGTAGACGATCGCCTTGATGGGATGTGCGGGCGAGCCGGCGCCGGGGTCCGAGCAGGCGTTGTCGGAGCGCACGAAGGCCACGGCGAACCACCCGAGCAGCACGACGGGAATCGCGAGCGCGATCCACTTCAGTACGCGTTTCATGGGGCACCCCGGCGCACAGCCGGCGCTACTTCGCCTTCGCGGCGATACACTCGACCTCGACGCGCGCGCCCATCGCGAGCCCGCCCGTGCCCATGGCGCTGCGCGCGGGATAGGGTGGCGTGAATGCCGTCTTGTAGACATCGTTGAAGGCGGCCCACTCGAAGATGTCCGCGAGCATCACGGTGCACTTGACGACGTCGCGCATCGTGTAGCCGTTCGCCTCGAGCGACGTCTTGATGTTTTCCAGCGTCTGTCGCGCCTCTTCCTTGATCCCGCCCGGCACCAGCTGCAGCGTGCCCGGCTTGATGCCGATCTGGCCGGAGAGGTAGAGCATGTCGCCGACGCGCACGGCTTCCGAAAAGGGCAACGATGCCGGCACGACCTTGCCGGAGTTGAGGAATTCGATCACGGGTTTCTCCTCGGCGGTGGCGGGTTGCGCGGCAACGATCGCGGTGGCCGCGGCGAGTATCAGGAACGTGCGCATCATTCTTCTCCCTTTCGACTGAAAGTATTCCTTCAATGCCAGGCGCCGCCGAAATAGAGCACGGCGGCGGTGATGGCGAGCAGGATCGCGGCCGCCGCGATGACGATGCCGCCGATGGCGGTTTCGCGCCTGGATCGCGAAGCATTCTTCATGGGTCAGAACCGGCCGGCATCCACGTCCTTGATGAACCGCATGACGCCGTCGAACCAGACCTTCTGGTCGTCGTACATCGCCATGTGGCTGCCGTTCGGGCAGTAGAGATAACGCCCGCGCTTTACCTTGTGCGCCATTGTCTCCATGTGGACGGGATCCATGGTGTCGTATTGCGCGCCGATCACGAGCGTCGGCACGGTGATCCGGTCGAGATCGTTCGACCGGTCCCAGTTGAGGAGCTTGCCGCTGGCCCCGAGCTCGCTCGGTCCCTGCATCGAGACGTAAATGTCCTTGTTGATGTTGCCGAAGCCCCGGTTGACGGGATCCGGCCACTCGGCCGCCGGCATCCGGAGAAAGTGCTTCTCGTAATGCTGCGGAACGAGCAGTTCCATGTAGCGCGGGTCCTCGGTCTTGTCCGCCGCCTCGAGCTGCTTGATCTCCGCCACCGCTGCCGGGTTCATCTCCGGAATCAGCACGTTCGTCGCGTAGTGGTTGTAGGCCGGCACGCTCGACATCATGTTCGAGATGATGAGCCCCTTCAGGTGCTGCTGGTATTTCAGCGCGTACTCGATCGCGAGGATGCCGCCCCATGAGTGGCCCAGCAGGTAGAAGTTGTCGTTGTCGAGGCCGAGCGCGACGCGTACCTGCTCGACTTCCTCGACGAAGCGCGGGATTTCCCAGAGATCCGGCTCCTTGGGCTGGTCGCTGAAGCCGGAGCCGAGCTGGTCGTAGTAGTAGTACTCGATGCCCGCCGCCGGGAAGTAGCTGTCGACGGCCTCGAAATACTCGTGCGTGGCGCCGGGCCCGCCGTGCAGCAGCAGGACCTTCATGCGCGGGCTGTTTCCGACGCGCTTCGTCCATACGCGGAAGTCGCCTTTCGGCGTGTGGATCGGGATCATCCGGACGCCCCCGGCCAGCACGTCGCTGCGGCCGGTGTAGTCGAGGTAGGAGTCGGTCTTTACGGGCTTCGCGGCCTCGGGCTGGCCGCAGGCCGAGACCGACACGAGGCAGGCAGCGACCAGCAAGGCACGAATCATGGGCGTCTCCGGAGCAATCAGGTCGAGTAGAGCGTGATGAGGAACAGGGCCAGGCGATATCCCAGCACGAGGGCGGCAACGCCGATCACCAGGACGACCGCGCTCACGACCCGGCGGACGCCCTGCGATTCGTAGACCGGTCCGATCGCCCGGTAGATGTAGGCCGTGCAAATGAGCAGCATCGCGACACTCAGCACGTTGTCGACGGTGGCCGCCTCGATGCCGCCATAGCCGAGGAAAGCGCTGACTGCCGCAATGAGCAGCGAGGCGCTCATGAGCAGCAGGACAAATGCATAGAAGTGCAGCGAGAAGACCACGTGCACCATGAAGGGGCGCTTCTTGCGCAAGAAAACGAACGGCAGCATGAGCGAAAAGGCCAATGACATGAGCACGACGAGGGATTTCGCATTGATGGCAACCCTGCGATCGAATAGCGGCGCGTACTCATCGATCGACCGGCCCGTTGCATCGAGTCTCCTGGACAGGAGCGACTGCGCGAGCGGGCTCCAGTCCTGGTGGTGAAGATGGGAGTCGAGCGACGAATTGAAGACATGCTGGCCGGTCGATAGTTGCAGGGCGACAAAAACGACGTTGGCAATCAGGAACAGCGCCAGCGGCAGGACGTAGGGCTTTCGTATGCCCTGGAACCACGCGAGCGTGAGCTCGCCAGGCTGCAGAATCACCGTGCGCACCGATCGCAACGTGCGCGCGTCGATGCTCGTGAAGTCGTGGAATGCCTTCTCCGCGAAGCCATGAAGAGTAAGGTCACGCGGTTTCAGCGGTTCCTCGCCGCAGCTCGGGCAGAAGCGGGTGGTGACGCTCATCTTGCAGGTAGGGCAGCGCCAGACCGATTCGGTCATGGTCAGGCGTCGGGTGCGCCCGCGCGAAACCGCAGACCGGCACTCGCGAGAGTCAACGCCGCAGCGAATGCGAGAATGTGCGCGGGAACGAAGTTGCTCCCGATGAAGCGATACAGAAAGAAAGCCGTGGCCCCGGGTATCAGTCCCAGGATCAGGACGACGGGCGGGGCCGTCAGGGCAGGCCGGATGGCAATGGCCGCGAAAAGCAGTGCCAGCACGGTCATGACGGCGGAGTCGATCAGCCAAAGGGCCGGCAGTGAATGAGCGAAGAACGATTCAAGGTTCGAAATCGCAACAGCATCGGTGACACGATGGAACGCAGACGTGTGCATCCAGGCGCCAGCCAGCAGGATGGCCGCCGACAGGCCGATAAAAGCGCGAGATAGCGCGAGTCGCAAGGCTCGAGGTGGCCTAGGCCGCGCCCCGATACCCGAGCACCCGGGCCGGCAGCATCAGCAGCGCCCGCACCAGGCGAGCAGGATCAGTAACGCGCTCATGAAGTCACCTCGGCATTGCGGGCGCGGGGGCATTGTGCGCCCAAATCACGTGACTTGCCCGGCCAGCGCCCACCAAGAATAATCGCATCGCTGCTTCAGGGGGGATCACATGCAGCCGACGGAACTCGGCCAGCTGCCGTGGCTTGCGCCGACGCTGGGCGCGCTCGTTGCCTGGGGCATCGCCCAGGGCCTCGTCAAGAAATACATCGGCGAGGTCTCGGCCGCTCGCTTCTGCCTCTACTACGCGCTCGCGAACGCACTCGTCAACACGGCATTCTGGGCGATCAGCGATTCGCCACCCGCATTCGCGGCAGAGGGCCGCGACTTCGCGTTCTGGGGCCTGCTCGCCTACATGCTCGATGGCATCGCCTGGATCTTCTACTACCAGTCGATCACCTACGGGCCCATATCCATCGTAGGCACGCTGTCGGCGGCGTATCCCGCGCTCACCGTCATCTTCGCGCGCAGCTTCCTGGGCGAGGACCTGACGTTCGCGCAGGGACTCGGCGTCGCCGCGGTGCTGCTCGGCTGCATTGCGCTCGCGTACTCGCCGCCGAGCGCGCGCGCGAACACGCAGAAGCGATGGATGCTCTACGCGGGCGCGGCACTCGTGATCTGGGGCGTGAGCGGCACCTTGATCCGGTACGCGTACTATTTCCCCGCCGCGCACGAAGGGAACATGGCCCTGTTCATCGCGATCGGCGGCATCTCGACGCTCGGCCTTTACGGAATCCTGAAGGGCGCTGCGCGCGGCGGGACGCGCGCCGAATGGCTGCGCGCGTTCGGGCCGATGGCGACGATGGCCGTCGGGAGCCTCCTGGTCGCGATCGCCTACAAGTACGGGCCGGCGTCGCTCGTGACGCCGCTCGCCGGCGCCTATCCCGTGGTGACGCTCGGGTTTGCCTGGGTCGTGCTCAAGGAACGCCCCTCGTCGTTGCAATGGGCCGGCATCGCCTCCGTACTCCTCGGCATGGTGCTGACGACGGCGGTCAACAGCGCCTAGTCCGGTCAGTTCGCCGGCGGTGGCGTGGAGACGCCGAGCTCCGCGATGCGCTTCTGGTCCACGTACTTCTCCAGTTCGCCGAGCCCCGCGTTCACGTTCGGATTCGCCATCAGCTCCTGCATCGCCACCTGGCCGAGCACGCTGAACGCGGACTGCAGGGCCACCGGTCCTTCGTACTTGATCGCGAGCGAAGACTCGGACCGGCACGACTCGACGAGCAGTTTCTGAAACAGCGTGCCCACGTCGCGATTGATCGTGTCGCGCGCCGCGGTATCGATGGTCGACATCGACTGCACGTCGGGATGCAGCGCCATGGCCGCAAAGAGCCATTTCATGATCGCCGTTCGCTCCGCCTGGCCGGTCTCCCGCACGAGGCACTTGCCCATGTCGTCGGCGTAGGGTCCGGCCTGGGCGACGATCGGCAAGGACAACATCAGGGCGAGCGTGGAACACACGAGAATCGGAGCAGGTCTGTGCATGTGGATGACCCCTGTCGTGGAAACTGCCAGGACCGTAGTGGACCAGAGGGTCCTAGGCCTTGGACTTGTTCAAGTTCACAGCGGCGCGAATCAGGTTCTTGAAGGCCGTCTCGTTGATATCTTCACCCTCATGGAAATCGATCGCTCGCCGCGTGTTCCCCTCGAGGCTCGAATTGAAGAGCTTCGTCGGGTCCTTCACGGCCGCCCCCTTGGCGAAGGTGAGCTTCACGGCCTTCTTGTAGGCTTCGCCGGTGCAGATGATCCCGTCGTGCGACCACACGGGCACTTCCCACTTCCACTCCTCGACGACGTCGGGATCGGCCACCTTGATCAGCGCGCGAAGCCGGCTGAGTGTCTTGCCCCGCCAGTCGCCAAGCTCCTTGATCCTCGCGTCGATCAGCTTCGAGGCGGGCTCGCCGGGTTTTGGACTGCTCTTTTTCATGGCCCACGGACTCCCGAATATTGCTTCAGCATGGGTCAGGCGGCGGTGAGGGAGCTGATCGTGACGTAATAGCCGTCGGGGTCACGCAGCGAGAACTCGGGCGTCTCGGTATTCGGATTCACGTGCGGCTCCTCCTCGAGTCGGCTGACGAGCCCCCGTGCGTGCCGCAACACGGCCTCATAGTCATCGACACGGATGAACAACAGGAGACCGTTGCCGGGCTTCGCGTGATCGGCACTCGTCAGGGGCGGATGGTCGTGCTCGCCCCAGGCATGAAGGCAGAGCAGGACCGTCCCGTCCGAATCGAGCACCTGTCCGAAATAGTCGTGCGCCGGTTCGGTCGGCGCAATGCCGAGCAGCGACTGGTACCAGCGAAAGCTGGTTCGCACATCGCGAACCGCGATGATCGTCCACGTGCGCTTCATCGCGGCGTCAGAGCCCGAGCGCCGAGAGCCCGGGGTGCTCGTCCGGTCGCCGTCCGAGCGGCCAATGGTACTTCCGCTCGGTTGCGGCGATGGGGAAGTCGTTGATGCTCGCGATACGGCGCTGCATGAATCCCGTCTCGTTGAACTCCCAGTTCTCGTTGCCGTAGGACCGGAACCAGTTGCCCGAGTCGTCGTGCCACTCGTACGCAAAGCGCACCGCGATGCGATTCCCGTGGCAGGCCCAGAGTTCCTTGATGAGCCGGTAGTCGAGCTCCCTGGCCCACTTGCGCTCGAGGAATTGACGGATGGCCTCGCGTCCGGCGAGGAACTCGGAGCGGTTGCGCCAGACGCTGTCGGGCGTGTACGCGAGCGAAACCCGCTGCGGATCGCGGGTGTTCCAGGCGTCCTCGGCCATTCGCACCTTCTGCGCCGCGGTCTCGGGCGTGAAAGGCGGGAAAGGCGGGCGGGGTTGTTCGGTGGTTCCCATGGGTTACCTGGAATTACGCGGCGCGCTCAGGAGCGCTCGAACTTGCCGTCCGCGTGTTTCGTCCACCCGCCCTTGAAGCAGCCCGTGAGGACGTCGAAGTTGCTTTCGAACTCCTGGGGCAGGACGCCGTGTGCGTCGAACAGGAATCCCCGCAGCTTCTCGAGGTGGATCTTCTTGATCCCGTCGGCGCTGTCCCAGACGTGCTCGCCGTCCCAGTACTTGCCCAGCGGGATCGCCGAGCTATAGACGCATTTGCCGTCCGGCGACCAGCCGATCAGGATTGCCGTGCCGATGATGGCGCGATGGGTCATGGCTTGCTGCGCGCATGCGTCGCGATGTATGCCACGGCATCCCAGGCATTGTGAATGCCGATGATGATGAGCGAGAGCACCACGGCTCCCACGAAGAATAACGCGACTGCCGGGTCCTGAAGTAGACAGAATGCCGCCACCAGCAGCGCGCCGTACGTGGCCAATGGCAGCGCGGTGTGCCACAGCCAGTCTTCGGCGACCGGATGATAGGTGGTCTGCCGCCGCGCGCGGCGGAACGCAATCAACGTGTAAAAGACACCCGCGCCGCCGCTGGCGACGAGCAGCCAGACGACGGGAGCCATGCTCTGCCACGGCGCCGACAGGACGGCGGCGATGACGAGGCCCTGGCAGAAGTGAAAAATGGTCGGTGTCGCGAAGGCTCCGACGCTCTCTTCGCTCCGAAGGCCAGGCGTATCCGCGACGACGGCGATGACGACGAACTGCAGGCCCGTGAGTGCCGCGGCCGAGCTGCCGAGGATCACATAGAAAGCTTCCCAGGCGTCGAGCATTGCGTGCGCTGATGATTCCATGGCTCCCACGATCATCGCACGGTGAGGAGTTTCTGAAGAAGGACGACGTTTCGTCCATACCGCGTGTCCATCGACCCGAGCGTGCTGAACCCCAGCCGGGCATGGAAGTCCAGCGATCCGGGATTCGGGGGCGTAGTGTTCACCTCGCAGCACAGGCGATGGATTCTCCGCTCCGATGCGGCGTACTCGAGCGCCTCATAGAGGCGCCGCCCGATGCCTTGAGCCCGTGCCGGACCCGTTACGGCCACCTGGTCGATATAAGCGAACGGCTGGGCAATGAGCGAACTCAACGCCTGGAACTCTTCGCCGTCATAGGCGTCGTCACGGGCGAAGATCAGCGCGTAGCCGCGAACCGCTTCTCCATCGACAGCCACGAGGTGAGTGCGTGACAGGCTCGAAAGCCGAGCCAATTCGACGCGGTCAAGGGCGGCCTCGGTGGGCTGTGCCTCGACGTTGATCTTGAGCACTTGGGTCTCATCGGCAGGCGCCAGCGGTCGAATCACGAGCATTTACCGTGTGGCTCTCGCGGAGTACCGCACCAAGCCGGAGACGTTCATGACAAGCGAGGTGGTGTAACCCGAAGTCCCTTCCACAAGGGTACCCGTGACCCTGATCTTCTTGCCAAGGAACTGGCTGTA
>DATJFN010000128.1:0-38218 GCA_035495635.1 Steroidobacteraceae bacterium
CGGCCGGCCGCTACGTCAAGGTGTCGCTGCCCGTGCGCACGGGCCGGGCGGGCAAGCCGCGCGTCACCGTCGTCGACCTTCGCATCAATCCGGCGCGCGACGGGCTGTCGCCGCCCGCAGTCGACGCGATCCGCCGGCACCTCGATGCGCGCGGCCAGGTGCTCGTGTTCCTGAACCGGCGCGGCTACGCGCCGACGATGTTCTGCTCCGGATGCGGCTGGATCGCGCCCTGCCACTCCTGCGACGCGCGCCTCACGGTACACCTAGGCCGCGCGAAGCTCTCCTGCCACCACTGCGGCGCCGAGGAGCCAATGCCCTTCGCCTGTCCGCGCTGCGGCAACGAGCTCGCGCCGGTCGGCGAGGGAACCGAGCGCGTCGAGGCCGCCCTCGCGCAGCTGTTCCCGTCTGCGCCGCTCGTGCGCATCGACCGCGACGTGATCCGGCGCCGCGACGACCTGGAGGAGGCGCTCGCGGCCGTCGGCGATGGCCGTGCGCGGATCCTCCTCGGCACGCAGATGCTGACGAAGGGACACGACTTCCCCGATGTCACGCTCGTCGTCGTGCTCGCGGCCGACCAGGGCCTCTTCGGCGCGGACTTCCGCGCCAGCGAGCGGCTCGCGCAGCAGATCGTGCAGGTCGCGGGCCGCGCGGGCCGCGGCGACCGCCCGGGCGAAGTGCTGATCCAGACCGCCTATCCTGAGCACCCGCTGCTGCGCTGCCTGATCACCGAGGGGTACGACGGCTTCGCCACGCTCGCGCTCGAGGAGCGCCGCGCGGCCGGATGGCCGCCTTTCTCCCACCTCGCGCTCCTGCGCGCGGACTCGCCCGCGCGCGCCGAGGCATTCGGCTTCCTGCATGCCGCCGAGGCCGTAGCCCCGGACGGACGGAAGCGCGGCATCCGCCTGCTCGGACCCGCGCCCGCCGCGATGGCACGCCGTGCCGGCCGCCACCGCGCGCAGCTTCTCGTCGAGTCGCCCTCGCGCGGCGCGCTCCAGGCGCATCTCACCGACTGGGTCGCCGAGATCGCGAAGCTCAAGACGCCGCGCCAGCTGCGCTGGTCGCTCGACGTCGACCCGGCCGAGGTTGACTAGCCGGCGGCGATTCCAGAGACTGGCGCGCCTTGAAAAACCGCATCGAAAAGCTCGTGAACGACGCGCTCGCCGCGCTGCCGTCCGGCACGCTCGGCGGCGCCGCGCTGCCGGATCCCGCCATCGAGCGCAGCCGCGACGTCGCGCACGGCGACTTCGCGACCGGCGTCGCGATGCGGCTCGCTAAGGCCGCGCGCACGAACCCGCGCAAGCTCGCGGAGACGATCGTCGCGGCGATCCCGGCGAACGAGCTGGTCGCAAAGACGGAGATCGCCGGCCCGGGCTTCATCAACTTTTTCATGACGCCCGGCGCCTGGCAGGCGGAGATGAGCCGCGTGCTCGCGGAAGGCGCGGGCTACGGCCGCAGCGGCGGCGGCGCCGGGCAGAAGGCGATCGTCGAGTTCGTCTCCGCGAATCCCACCGGCCCCTTGCACGTCGGCCACGGGCGTCACGCCGCCTTCGGCGCGACGGTCGCGAACCTGCTCGAGGCGGACGGCTGGCGCGTGCACCGCGAGTATTACGTGAACGACGCGGGCCGGCAAATGGACATCCTCGCCGCGAGCGTCTGGCTCCGCTACCTCGAGCTCTGCGGCGAGACGCTGCCATTCCCGGCGAACGGCTACCGCGGCGACTACGTGCGCCGGGTTGCGGCGCGCCTTCGCGAAGCGCAGGGCGACGCGCTCCGCCGCCCGGCGGCCGAGGTCCTGAAGGGCCTGCCGCCCGACGAAGGCGCGGGCGGCGACAAGGACCAGTACGTCGACGCCGTCATCGCGCGCGCGAAGGAGCTCCTCGGCGACGGCTTCCGCACGGTTTTCGCCGCGGGGCTCGCGGACATCCTCGCCGACATCCAGGACGACCTCGCCGAGTTCGGCGTGCAATTCGACCGCTGGTACTCCGAGCAGGACCTCGGCGACGGCCGGGACGGCGGGCCGATCGACCGCGCGCTCCAGCGCCTGCGCGCGCACGGGCGCGTGTTCGAGCAGGACGGCGCTACCTGGTTCCGCGCGACCGAGTTCGGCGACGAGAAGGACCGCGTGGTCGTCCGCGCCAACGGGCAGAAGACCTACTTCGCCTCCGACATCGCCTACCACCTCGACAAGCGTGAGCGCGGCTTCGACCTGCTCGTGACGATCCTCGGCGCCGACCACCACGGCTACGTGGCGCGCGTGCGCGCCGGGCTCGCGGCCATGGGCGAGCCGCCGGAATCGCTCGAAGTACCCATGGTGCAGTTCGTCACGCTCTGGAAAGGCGGCGAGAAAGTCGCCATGGGCAAGCGCGAGGCGCAGTTCGTGACGCTCCGCGACCTGCGCGGCGAGGTCGGCAACGACGCCGCGCGTTTCATCTACGTGATGCGCTCGAACGACCAGCCGCTCGACTTCGACCTCGAGCTCGCGAAGAAGCAGTCGAACGACAACCCGGTCTACTACGTGCAGTACGCGCACGCGCGCATCGCGAGCGTGCTGAAGCAGGCGCAAGAGCGCGGTCTGCCGTTCGACCAGGCGGCGGGCCTCGCGGCGTTCGACTCGCTCGGGGAGCCCGCGGAGCTCGCGCTCATGCGCGAGATTTCGCGCTGGCCCGAGGTCGTCGCCCAGGGCGCGGCGCTCAGGGCGCCGCACCTCGTCGTGCATTACCTGCGCGAGCTCGCGCAGGCCTTCCATGCCTGCTACGCGGCGCTTCCGTTCATCGTGGACGAGGCGCGGACACGGAATGCGCGCCTCGCGCTGATCGCCGCGGCGCGCCAGGTGCTCCGGAACGGCCTCGCGATCCTCGGCGTGTCGGCACCGGAATCCATGTAATGGTCGCGCGCGACTACAAGCGCAGCCGCGGACGGCGCGAGGGATTCTCGGGCTGGACCGGCCTCTTCATCGGGCTTGTCGCGGGCCTCGCGGTCGGGCTCGCGCTCTACTACTTCGACCCGCGCGGGCCGCAGACCCCGGATGCCGCCGAGAAGACCCCGGCCGCGGCCGAGCCTGCGTCGTCGCGCGATTCCGCCGACGAGGAGCAGTCGGACAAGTATGACTTCTACGAGATGCTGCCGAACTTCGAGGTCGTCGTCCCGGAGAAGGAAGTCGTGATGCCGCGCGACGCGCCCGAGCCCGCCGACAAGAAGGGCGCCTACGTGCTGCAGGCCGGCTCGTACCGCAAGTTCGAGGACGCGGACCGCGTGCGCGCGCAGCTCGCGCTCCAGGGGATCGAGTCGAACGTGCAGCGCGTCGCGATCGACAACGACACCTGGCACCGCGTGCGCATCGGGCCGATCAGCGACCCGAAGGAGCTCAACCGCGTGCGCGAGCGGCTCAAAGAAGCCGAGGTCGACTTCCTCGTCGTCCGCGTCGGCGAGTAAAGGGGCGCGTCCCCTTTACTAGTCCTCGGTGATCTGCCGGAAGTCCACTCCCAGCGAGCGCAGCTTGCGGTACAGGTGCGTGCGCTCCATGCCGACGCGCTTGGCGAGCAGCCCGACCTTGCCGTTGCAGAGCATGAGCTGCTGCAGGAGGTAGGCCCGCTCAAACTGCTCGCGCGCTTCGCGCAGCGGCAGCGCCAGCAGGTCCTGCTTCACGAGCGGCTCATCCGGCGCCTGCTGGGCGACGAGGTGCTGCTCGATCTCCTCGAGGCCGACCTCCTCGGGCCCGCCGATGATCAGCACACGCTGCACGAGGTTGCGGAGCTCGCGCACGTTGCCGGGCCAGGGATAGTTCCGCAGGCGATTCTGCGCGGCGACCGAGAAGCGGCGGAAGGGCATGCCCTCCTCGTCGACGAGCCGGTCCACGTAGTGACGCAGGAGGTCCGGCACGTCCTCGGCGTACTCGCGCAGCGGCGGGATCCGGATCGAGATGACCTCGAGGTGCGCGAGCAGGTCGCGCCGCAGGCCGCTCGCCGGGCCGTCGTGTCCCGGCACGGCTGCAGTCACGATTCGCGCATCGAGCGGAATGACGTCGGCCGAGCCCTCGCGCTGCCAGCCGCGCTGCTCGAGGTCCGCGAGCAGGAGGCGCTGGGCCGCCGGCGAAAGGTCCTCGACGCCGTTCAGGAACAGCGTGCCCCCGCGCGCCTGCTCGTAGAGACCGGGCTCCGCCTTGCCGTTGGAGCCGCGCAGGCGCGCCGCGGCAGTCGCATCGTCGAGGCTCGCGCAGGTGACGACGACGAACGGCCCGGCCGCGCGAGGCCCGAGCGAGTGCATGTAGCGCGCGAACGCCTCGCGGCCCGTGCCCGGCTCGCCCACCAGCATCACCGCGGCGTCGTGCCCCGCGACCTGCTGCACCTGCTCGCGCAGCCGCTGCATCAGCCGGCTCTTGCCGACCGGTGCGACCAGCGGAGGGATCAGTGCGCGCTGCGACTGGCGGCGGCGCTTGCCGGCCTCGAGCGCGCGCTCCGCGGTGCGCAGGAGCTTCGCGATCGAGAGCGGCTTCTCGACGAAATCGAAGGCGCCGAGGCGCGTCGCCTCGACGGCGGTCTCGACCGTGCCGTGGCCGGACAGCATCACGACCGGGCAGCGGATCGAATTCTTCTCGTTCCATTCGCGCAGCAGCGAGATGCCGTCCATGTCCGGCATCCAGATGTCGAGCAGCACGAGGTCGGGTTCCTGGCGCGCTGCGGCGCGGCGCGCGGAGGCCGCGTCAGCCGCGACTTCGATCTCGTAGCCCTCCTCCGCGAGAATCTCCGAGAGCAGGCCGCGGATGTCGGCCTCGTCGTCGACCACCAGGATGCGCTGCGGACTCATGCTTTCTCTCTCCTCGCCTCGGCGCGCCGCGCCTCACGGGCGGCCGCCGGCAACGTGATTCTCACCCGAGCGCCGCCTTGCGGCGCGTTGTCCACCTCGACCGTCCCGCCGTGCTCCTCGACGATGCGGCGCACGATCGCGAGCCCGAGACCCGTGCCCTTCGGCTTCGAGGTCACGTACGGGTCGAATGCCTGCTCCAGCAGGCCGCCCTGGAAGCCGGGTCCGTTGTCGACGACGGTCAGGGCGACCTGGTCGCCCACGCGCTGCGTCTCGATCATGATGACAGGATTCGGCCGCCCGTCGAGCGCCTCGAGCGAGTTGGTCAAGAGGTTGTTCAGCAGCTGGCGAATGCGCCCGGGGTCGGCCGCAAGCGATCCGACCCTCGGGTCGAGCGACAGGCCGAAGGCCACGCGCGGATCCTGGGCGTGGTAGAGGTCCGAGACCTGCCGCACCATGGCCCCGAGGTCGAACTCGCTGATGTGCATCTCCGGGACCTTCGCGTACTCGGAGAAGGCGGCGACCATCTGCTTCATCGCCTCGACCTGCTGCACGATGGTCTGGGTCGAGCGGTCGAGCAGCTCCGCCTCGCGGGCCTCGAGCCCCGCCATCAGCTTGCGCCGCATGCGCTCGGCCGAGAGCTGGATCGGCGTCAGGGGATTCCTGATCTCGTGCGCGAGGCGCCGGGCCACCTCGCCCCAGGCCGCCTGGCGCTGTGCCTGCAGGAGCTGGGTCACTTCGTCGAACACGAGCACGAGTCCCTGCGCGCCCGCGTCGCCGGGCAGGGCCGTGCAGGCGCAGACGAGCTCGCGCCTCCCCGTGTCCGTGCGCAGCGTCAGCTGCTCGCGCCATTCGGTCTCACTGGCCGCAAGGTGTTTTTGCAGGATCTCGTGCAGCTCCGCGAGCAGCGGCTGGCCGGCCGCCACTTCCGCGAGCGGCCGCCCCTCCGCGCCGGCGAAGTCGACGCCGAGGATGGTGCCCGCGGCCTGGTTCGCGACGCGGACGCGGAGGTCCGGCTCCAGCGAGATGACGCCGCTCGTGAGGCGCGCGAGCACGACCGCGAGCGCCGCGCGCTCGGCCTCGGCCGCCGCGCGGTTGCGCTCGGTCTCCTCGCGCGCGCGGGCGAGCTTCTTCGTCATGTCGTTGAACGAGGTGACGAGGTAGCCGATCTCGTCGTGCGACGGGCGCTCGATGCGCGTGTCGAGGTCGCCCTTCGCGACGGCTCGCGTGCCGGCGATCAGGTCCTGCACCGGGCGCACGAGCCGCTCGGAGAAATACAGGGCGCCGTACACCGCCGCGAGCAGCGCCATCAACAGCACCAGCGAGAGAGTCAGCACGAAGGTTGCTTTCAGCGGCTCGCGCAGGTACGTGAGCCGGCCGTACTGCTGGTAGGCGTCCTGCACGTTGGCGGCGAGGTCGGACAGGCGCTGCGGCACCGGGTAGGTCGCGATCAGGAGCCGCGGCGACTGCACCCCGTAGCCCGCGCCGATCCGCGTTGCCGCTCGCACCTGGTAGCCGCCGCCCTGCGCCGGCTGCAGGCTCACGTGCGGCCGGCCCTGGCGCAGCTGGAGCAGCAGGTCCTCGGGCGGGACCGCGGGCAGCTGGTGCTGGATGCCCGCGCGGCTGTAGGCGACCGGCTGGCCGCCCGCGCTCGTCACGATGATCTCGTCCGCGCCGGTGCGGTAGAGCTCCGCCTCGAGCGCGAAGTACAGCGCGCCGCCCGACACGCCGTTCAGCCGGTCGGCGAGGCGCTGCGTGCGCTCCAGGTACTCGCGCATGCGCAGGTCAAGCGCCGCGCGCGAGAGGTTGAGCGCGTCCGAAAGCCCCTGGCGCACCTCCGCGTGGAACCAGCTGTCGATGCCGCGCGTAAGGAAGATCACCGAGAAGGTGAACACGAGCAGGAGCGGCGCGATCGCGAGGCCGCCGAACATGAGGAGCGTGCGGCCCCGCAGCCGCGAGCCCGGCACGTGCTTGCGCCAGTCGCGGACGAAGTCCGCGAGCCGGCTGCCGATCAGCACGAGGAGCGCGATGACCCCGGCGACGTTGACGAGGAGGATGACGAGGTAGACCTCGCCGAAGCGCTGCGAGCCTTCGGCGGTGAGCGCGAGCATCACGAGTGCCGCGATCCACACGAGGATTCCCGCGCCCGCGACGAACGGCAGCCATCGCCGGATCATGGGCGCACCTTCCAGGCGTACCACTCGGTCGTGCGCGACCAGCCCTTCCAGAAGAGCAGCATGCGCACCGCCGCCGGCAGGTCGCCGATCTCGACCGTCGCGCGCACGCGCATGTCGAAGCGCTGCCCTTCCGGCAGCTGCGCGATGTCGGCGATCACGATCCCGCTGATGCGGCCGAGCGCCTCGAGCGCCTCTTCCTGCGTCGCGTGGCTGACGTGCTCGCCGCTCGCGGCGTCCGTGACGACGTAGCGCTGCGAGATCGCGTCATAGGCGAGTTCCCAGACGCGCTCCTTCTGGATGATGGTGTTGGCCGGCAGGAAGCGCCGCTCGACGCTCGCCTCGATCTCGAGCTTCAGCACGAGCGGGACGCCTTCCTCGAAAGCCTGGCGCGCCGCATCGGCGAGCGCGAGGTCGAGCCGCACGTCGAGCTGCCAGTTGTCGCCCACGAGCTCGACGTAGGCGTTGCGGACCTCGAAACGGCCCCCGTCGTCGGCACGCGCGGACACCGCCGCCGCGCCGAGGAGCACGGCGAGGATCAAGTGCCAGCGATGTCCCCGCAGGGAATGCACGCTGGAGCCCCGGATTCGCTCCGTCCCTCAGGCCCGCTTCTCGAGGCAGGCGTAATAGAAGCCGTCGGCGTCCGCCGCGCCGCTCGCGAGCGCGCAGCCTGGCCCCGCAATCCGCCACGGCAACTCGCCGGGCAGCAAAAGCCTAGCAGATTCAGTCACGTCGACCGCCCGGGGCTGCCCCTCGAGGAAGGCGCCGACGACGTCGGCGTTCTCGGCCGCGAGCACCGAGCAGCTCGCGTACACGAGGCGCCCTCCCGGCGCGAGGAGCGCCCAGCACGACTCGAGGAGCGCCGCCTGCTGCGCCGCAAAGCGCGGGATGTCCGCGGGACGGCGCAGCAGCTTGATGTCGGGATGACGCCGGATCACGCCCGTGCCCGAGCAGGGCACATCGAGCAGGACGCGCTCGAACGGGCGGCCATCCCACCAGTCCGGCAGCTTCGCCGCGTCGCCGACGATCACGTTGGCTGGCAGCCCGAGCCGTGCGAGGTTCGACTCGATGCGCGCCGCGCGCGCGGCATCGACGTCGAGCGCGACGAGCTCCGCGATTCCCGGTTCGAGCTCGAGCACATGGCAAGCCTTGCCGCCGGGCGCCGCGCAGGCGTCGAGCACGCGCATGCCGGCCGTCGCCGCCAGGAACCGCGGCGCGAGCTGCGCCGCCGCGTCCTGCACGGAAACCTCGCCGTCCGCAAAGCCGGGCAGCGAGTTGACGTCGGCCGGCTCGGCGAGCCTGAGCGCTTCCGGCGCGAACTCGGCCGGCGCTGCCGTGATGCCCGCGTCCGTGAGCCGCGCGAGATAATCGTCCCGCGTGCCGCGACGCGCATTCACGCGCAGCCACATCGGCGGCTCGGCATTGCCCGCGGCGGCGATCGACTCCCAGCGGTCGGGCCAGTCCCGCGCGAAGGCGTCGAGCATCCACTCCGCGTGCGCGTGGCGGGCTGCGCGGGCGCGGTGCGCGGCGGCGGCGACGGCATCGCCCTCGCGCTGGAAGCGGCGCAGGATCGCGTTGACGAGCCCGGCTGCGCGCGCATGCCCGATTGCACGGGTCCCCTCAACCGTTTCGGAAACCGCGGCGTGCGGGGGCGTCGCGCCGTGCCGCAGCTGGAACAGGCCGACGAGCAGCAGCGCGCGAAGTTCCGCGTCCTGCTTCGCGCCCGGGCGGTCGAGCAGCGCGTCGAGGCAGGCCGTGAGCTCGAAGTACCAGCGCACGGTGCCGAACGCGATCGATTGCGTCGCGGGGCGCGGCACACCGCCCTGCGTCGCCGCTGCGACGGCATCCTCGAGCCGGCGTCCCTTCGTCGCGACCGCCGCGACCGCACGCGCCGCCGCCGCCCGGATCGCGGCGCCCTCGGGCGTGCTCAGGCGAGCACCTTGCCCTTCAGCGGCCGCGCATTCGCAAGCTCGGTCGCGCCGACGACGCGGCGGCCGGGGAGCTGCACCTGTTTGAGTGCGAGTGCGCCGTCGCCGGTCATCACGAGGATGCCCGCCGCGTCGGCGGCGAGGATCGTGCCCGGCACCGGCCCCGGCGGCGCCTTTACGGCGACAGCCTCGTGGATGCGCAGCTGTGCGCCGTCGAGCGTCGCCTCGGCGATGGGCCGCGGGTTGAGCGCGCGCACGCGCCGCTCGAGCTGCGCCGCGCCCTCGGCCCAGTGGAGCTTCGCCTCGGCCTTCGTCAGCTTCGGCGCATATGTCGCCTGGGCGTCGTCCTGCGGCTCGAACGACGCCGTGCCCGCCGCGAGCGCGTCGAGCGCGGACACGATCGCGCCGCCGCCCTCGCGCGAGAGGCGGGTCTCGAGCTCGCCCGCCGTCTCGCGCGTACCGATGGCGGTCTGGCGACGGAGCATCACCGGCCCGGTGTCGAGGCCCTCCTCCATGCACATGACGCAGACGCCCGTCCGCGCGTCGCCCGCGAGGATCGCGCGCGCGACGGGCGCCGCGCCGCGCCAGCGCGGCAGCAGCGAGGCGTGGACGTTGATGCACCCGTGCCTAGGGATCGAGAGGATCGCGGGCGGCAGCAGGAGCCCGTAGGCGACGACGACCATCACGTGCGGCTTGAACGACGCGATCTCTTTCGCCGCCTCCGCGGTGCGGAGCGAAGCCGGCTGGCGCACGGTCAGACCGAGTGCGAGCGCGCGCTCCTTCACCGGGCTCGGCGCGACGTGGCGTCCGCGGCCGCTCGGGCGGTCCGGCTGCGTGAAGACGGCCGCGACGCGATGGCGCGACGCGACGATTGCCTCGAGCGACGGAATCGCGAATTGCGGAGTGCCCGCGAAGACGACCGCCAGGCGCGCGTCCAAGGCGGGTGCCGGTGTCAGATCGCCGGCGCGCGCGAAGTCTCGGGCGCGCGGCCTTCCGCGCGAAGCCTCCGCTCCTTCTCGATCTTCTTGCGCACGCGCTGGCGCTTGAGCTCGGAGAGGTAGTCGACGAACAGCTTGCCGTCGAGGTGGTCGATCTCGTGCTGCACGCAGACCGCGAGCAGGCCGTCGAGGTCCTCCTCGAACGCCTTGCCGTCGCGTCCAATCGCACGAACGCGGATGCGCGCCGCGCGCGAGACCTCGTCGTAATAACCGGGCACCGACAGGCAGCCTTCCTGCGAGGTCTCGGTTCCGTCCTTCGCGAGGATCTCCGGGTTGATGAAGACCCGGGGCTCGGTGCGGCCCTCAGAGACGTCCGCGACCAGGAGGCGCTGGTGGACGTTGACCTGGGTGGCGGCAAGGCCGATGCCCTTGGCGGCATACATGGTCTCGAACATGTCGTCGATCAGATCACGCAATGGAGCGTCCACCAAAGCCACCGGGGAGGCCTTGGTGCGCAGGCGGGGGTCTGGATACTCCAGGATTGTGAGGCGCGTCATGTGAGCGGGGCCCGGGGCGCGTGTATCTGACTGGGGATTGCTGCTAAAGTTCGTCGAAGCATGGACTTACGTCGGAAACCGGATGCCGTGAATTATACGATTCTACGGCCGACCCGGCTGTAAGGGAGTACCACCTAATGGCCTCTTCTTCGAAGATCGGTTTCAAGCACCCCCTGCGCGCGCTGACGGTGGCTGCCGCCTGCGCCCTCGCCCTCGCGATGGCCGTTCCCTCCGGGGTCGCCAGCGGGCAGGACCAGGGAATCGACCGCACGGTCATCCCGGTCGCGCCGGATGCGCCTTCGCGCTACGTCGTGCAGAAGGGCGACACGCTCTGGGACATCTCGGCCAAGTTCCTCACCGATCCCTGGTACTGGCCGGAGATCTGGCACATCAACCCGCAGGTCGCGAACCCCCACCTCATCTATCCGGGTGACGAGCTCGCGCTGACCTGGGTCGACGGCCGCCCGCAGGTCACGCTCGCGAATGGCGGGCCGGTGCGGCTGTCGCCGCGCGTGCGCACGAACCCGCTCTCGGAAGCGATCCATTCGCTGCCGTACGAGCGGATCGCCGTCTTCATGCAACGTCCGGCCGTGCTCACGGCGGACCAGGTCGACAACTCGCCTTACGTCGCCGCGGGCCGCGACGAGCGGCTCGTTTCTGCGGTCGGCAACGACGTTTACGTGCGCCGGCTGAAGGAAGGGACCCTCGGCACGCATTACATGATCTATCACGTCGGCGACGAGCTGAAGGACCCCGACAACGGCGACGTGCTCGGCTACCAGGGCATCTACACCGGCGAGGCAAACCTGACGCGCCTCGGCAAGCCGGCGACGGCGCGCATCGTCGACTCCGCGCGCGAGACGCTCGACGGCGACATCCTGCTCCCCGTGGTGATCGACCCGAAGGTGGACTTCGTCCCGCGCGCGCCGGAGAAGGACGTCCAGGGCACGATCATGTCGGTCATCGACGAGCGGACGATCGTGGCGGACTACGACGTCGTCATCATCAACCGCGGCTCGAATGACGGCCTCGCGCCCGGCCACGTGCTGGAAGTCTGGCAGGCGGGCCAGGAAGTCTACGACCAGGCGCCGCAGCGCGAGTCCCGCAAGGTCGTCACGCCGAACGAGCGGAACGGGCTCGCGATGATCTTCAAGGCGTACCCGGACATCAGCTACGGACTGATGTGGCGGTCGGATCGTGAGGTCATGGTGGGGGACATGGTCAAATCCCCGGAACACGGATCCTGATTCGCAGTCAAATGCTCGCGAGAACGCCGGCTTCGAGCCGGCGTTTTCTTTTCCGGCATCCTTAAGCGCGACAACTCACGCGCCAATAGGCCGGCCGAGGATCCCTCGCTCGCTCAGCCGGAACGTATTCGCTCGCTCGGGACCGTCGGTCGGCCCGTCGGCGCGCGGGCTGGTAATCTCGCGTGATGCAGGAATTCAAGACGTTCGTGACGCACCTGGAGTGCAGCGCGACCGGGACGCGTTACGAGCCGGATCGGGTGCACGGGCTCTCCGAAGCGGGAAAGCCGTTGCTGGTGCGGTATGACCTCGAGGGTGTCAGGCGGGCGGTGAGTCGGGAGGCGCTTGCGGCGCGCGGCGGCGGGTTCTGGAAGTACCGCGAGTTCCTGCCGGTCCGGAAGGGCGTCGAAGTCGTCCGCCTCGGCGAGGAGCTGACGCCGCTCGTCGAGCTCCCGCGACTCGCGGCGCGGGTCGGAGCGAGGTCGGTCGTCGTGAAGGACGAGGGACGACTGCCGACGGGCTCGTTCAAGGCGCGCGGGCTCGCGCTCGCGGTCGCGATGGCGAAGGCCTTCGGAATCGGCAGGCTCGCGATGCCGACGAACGGCAACGCGGGCGCCGCGCTCGCGGCCTACGCGACACGTGCAGGCATCGAGACTTACGTGTTCTGCCCAGCCGACACGCCGGAGGTCAACGTGCGCGAGATCGCGCTCGCCGGCGCGCACGTGACGCTCGTCGACGGCCTGATCAACGACTGCGGCAAGCGGGTCGCCGAGGGGCGCGAGCGCATGGGATGGTTCGACGTCTCGACGCTCAAGGAGCCATACCGCATCGAGGGCAAGAAGACGATGGGCATCGAGCTGGCCGAGCAACTCGGATGGACGCTGCCCGACGTCATCTTTTATCCGACCGGCGGCGGCACCGGGCTCATCGGGATGTGGAAGGCGTTCGCGGAGCTCGAAGCCGTCGGCCTCCTGGGCACGGCGCGCCCGCGCATGGTGGCGGTCCAGGCGACGGGATGCGCGCCGATCGTGCGCGCCTTCGAGTCCGGCGCCGAGCACGCGACCCTCTGGCAGGACGCGCACACGATCGCGGCCGGCATCCGCGTTCCCGCGGCGATCGGCGACTTCCTGATCCTGCGCGCCGTCCGCGAGAGCGGCGGGTTCGCGATCGCGGTGGACGACGAGGCGATCCAGGCAGCGCTCGTCGAAGTGGCGCGCGAGGAGGGCCTGCTGCTCTGTCCCGAGGGCGCAGCGACCTATGCCGCCTGGCGGGCCGCGCTCGCCGACGGCCGGGTCGGCGCGCATGAAAGAGTACTGCTCTTCAACTGCGCCACCGGCCTCAAGTACCCCCTTCCTCGGCCGCCATAAAGGGGACGGTCACTTTTAAAAGTGACCGTCCCCTTTGAAGGGGCGCATCCCTTCCGGCCGTGTGCCTTTAAAAAGTGTATGGGCGGCCCAGAAATGGGCGGCGCGGCCGCGTGGGCCGGCCGGGAGAATCGCCGGATGAGCGCCGCCCGCCCGGAGGAAGCCACCGCCTGGCTGAATCGGCTGCGCGCCGGCAACCGACCGGACCCTGCGGGCTTGGTCCGGGACCTCGCCTGGCTCGCGGGGCCGAATCGCCTGCTGCTGACGGCCGAGGATTCGCGCTATCCACCCCAGCTCGCGGCCGTGCCCGGGATGCCGGCCGCGCTTTTCATCGAGGGCGATCCCGCCTGCCTCTCGCGCCCCCAGGTCGCCATCGTCGGCAGCCGCGCGGCGACGGCCGCCGGGCGCGAGACCGCATTCGACTTCGCGTCGCGGCTCGCCGCGCGCGGCTTCGCGATCACGAGCGGGCTCGCGGCCGGCATCGACGCGGCCGCTCACCGCGGCGCGCTAGCGGCGGGCGGCATCACCGTCGCCGTCTGCGGCACCGGGCTCGATCGCGTGTATCCGGCGGAGCACCGCGAGCTCGCGGCGAGCATCGCGGAGCGCGGAGCGCTTGTCAGCGAGTTCGCGACCGGAACGCCGCCCGCTGCCTGCAACTTTCCGCGCCGCAACCGGCTCATGTCCGGCCTCTCCCGCGGCGTGCTCGTGATCGAAGCCGCTGCGCGATCCGGTTCCCTCATCACCGCGCGGCTCGCCGGCGAGCAAGGGCGAGACGTCATGGCCGTGCCCGGCTCCATACATAATCCGCTCGCGCGCGGCTGCCATCGCCTCATCAAGGACGGCGCCGCGCTCGTCGAGACCGTCGACGACGTGCTCGCCGTGCTCGGCGTTTCCTCGCTCGCGGGCGCGACAGAATCCGGCGAAAACGGACGCGACGGAGAGAAATTTCCCGAGGGTCCGTTGGACAGCGACGCGGAAATGCTGTTGAATGCGCTCGGTTTCGAGCCGGCGGACCTCGACCGACTGGTGGAGCGAACCGGAATGGCCGCACCGTCCGTCATCTCGAAGCTGCAGTTGCTGGAGCTCGAAGGCCGGGTGGAATCCCTGGCTGGCGGGCGGTACGGCCGGACCACAGCGAGGCAGGACCGATGAAGGACACCGTGCTCGACATCCTGATCCACCTCTTCGAGAACTTCCTGGATGCCGAGGACGATGCGATGCCGGACCGCGAGGCGCTCAAGACGGAGCTGGAGCAGGCGGGATACCCGGAGGCCGAGATCGAGCGCGCCCTGCTGTGGCTCGAAAGCCTCGCGACGGATCCCGAGCGCGTGCTCGGCGAGGGCACTGCGCGAGCGATGCGCGTCTTCAGCGGCTCGGAGCAGGTGCGGCTCGACACCGACGTGCGCGGTTACCTCCTCCACCTCGAGAACCTCGGCATCCTTTCCGCGGCGCAGCGCGAGGTCGTGATCGACCGGCTGCTCGCGCTGGAGGCCGACGACATCGACATCGAGCAGCTGAAGTGGGTGGTCCTGATGGTGCTTTTCAGCCAGCCCGGCCAGGAAAACGCCTACCAGCGAATGGAAGACCTGGTCTTCGACGAGCGTCGGGATGCGATGCACTGAAGCCACGCGGCCGTCTCGGCGCAAGAGCCGCGGCCGGGCCCGCGGCTTTGGCGTCTCTGGGACCTCGATATTGAGCCCCTCCAGATGAGCTCAAACCTCGTCATCGTCGAGTCGCCGGCCAAGGCCAAGACCATCAAGAAGTACCTCGGCCCGGACTTCGAGGTGCTCGCCTCCTACGGCCACGTGCGCGACCTCATCGAGAAGGAAGGCGCGGTCAATCCCGATCGCGACTTCGAGATGAAGTACCAGCTCATCGACAAGAGCAAGCCGAAGGTCGACGCCATCCAGCGCGCGATGAAAAAGGCGGACGCGCTTTACCTCGCGACCGACCCGGACCGCGAGGGCGAGGCGATCTCGTGGCACCTTTCCGAGATCCTGCGCGAGCAGGGAGCGCTCGACGGCAAGGACCTCCGCCGCGTTCGCTTCTATGAGATCACGAAGAACGCGGTGCGCGAGGCGGTCGAGCAGGCCGAGAGCGGCATCAACGAAAACCTTGTCAACGCCTACAAGGCGCGGCGCGCGCTCGACTACCTGGTCGGGTTCAACCTTTCGCCGCTCCTGTGGAAGAAGATCAAGCCCGGGCTCTCCGCCGGGCGCGTGCAGAGCGTCGCGCTGCGCCTCATCTGCGAGCGCGAGGCCGAGATCCAGAAGTTCGAGCGCCAGGAGTACTGGACCGTCGAGGTCGAGGCCTCGAAGGAGTCCGCGCGCTTCCCGTCGCGCCTCACGGAGTTCGCCGGCGAGAAGTTCGAGGCGGACGTGCAGAAGGGCCATTTCACCGTCACGAACGAGCCCGACGCGCGCCGCGTCGAGCGCGCGCTACAGGACCAGTCAAGGGGCTGGCTCACGGTCGAGAGCGTCGAGCGCCGCCCGAAGCGCCGCAACCCGCCGCCGCCGTTCACGACGTCGACGCTGCAGCAGGAGGCCGCGCGCAAGCTCGGGTTCACCGCGCGGCGGACGATGCAGACCGCGCAGCGCCTGTACGAGGCCGGCTACATCACCTACATGCGCACGGACTCCGTCAACCTCTCGAACGAGGCGGTGCGCGAGATCCGAGCGATGATCAAGTCGAGCTTCGGCGACAAGGCGCTCTCCGACGGCGTCAACGAGTACAAGACGAAGTCGAAGAACGCGCAGGAGGCGCACGAGGCGATCCGGCCGACCGACGCCGCCGAGACGCCGCAGAAGGCGGAGCGCGACCTCCACGAGGAGGACCAGCGCCGCCTCTATGCACTCGTCTGGAAGCGCGCGGTCGCCTGCCAGATGGCGCCCGCCGTGTTCGACACCGTCGCCGTCGACCTCGTCGTCGGCGACCCGAAGGCGGCGACCGGCGCGAACCGCCACGTCCTGCGCGCGACCGGCCAGACGCTGCTCGAACCCGGCTTCCTCGCGGCCTACCACGAGGACCACGACGAGGACGAGACCGACGTCGAGAGCGAGGACGAGCAGCGCCTTCCCGCGCTGGAGGCCGGCGAGCGCGTGGAGCTCCAGTCAATCCGGCCCGAGCAGCACTTTACGCAGCCGCCGCCGCGCTACACGGAGGCGAGCCTCGTCAAGTCGCTGGAGAGCCACGGCATCGGCCGCCCGTCGACCTACGCCTCGATCATCGAGACGCTGCGCTACCGCCGCTACGTTGAGATGAGCGGCCGCGCCTTCGTGCCGACCGACATCGGCAAGATCGTCAGCAAGTTCCTGGTCAAGTACCTCGGCACCTACGTGGACTACGGGTTCACGGCGCTGATGGAGGACGCGCTCGACGAGATCAGCAACGGCGAGAAGGCATGGAACCAAGAGCTCGGCCGCTTCTGGAAGCCGTTCCGCGAGCGCGTCGAGCACATCGGCAAGACCGTCACGCGCGAGGAAGTTGCCGAGTCGCGCGAGGTCGGCAAGGATCCCGCGAGCGGCAAGCCGATCAGCGTGCGCATGGGCCAGTACGGGCCCTTCGTCCAGTGCGGCACCCGCGACGACCCGGAGAAGCCGCGCTTCGCGAGCCTCCTGCCCGGCCAGCACATGGACGATGTCACGCTCGCGGACGCCTTGAAGCTCCTCTCGCTGCCGCGCGACCTCGGCCAGGCGCCCGACGGCACGCCGATCAGCGTCGGCCGCGGCCAGTACGGGCCGTACGTGAAGTACGGCGCGAAGTATGCCTCCATCAAGGAGGACGATCCGTTTACGCTCGAGCTTCCGCGCGCACTCGAGATCGTCGCAGCGAAGGTCCGCGTCGATGCCGAGCGCACGATCCAGGATTTCCCGGAGGCCGGCATCCAGGTGCTGAAGGGACGTTACGGCCCGTATGTCACCGACAAGAAGCGGAACGCCAAGGTCCCGAAGGACCGGGAACCCGCTTCGCTCACGCTCGAGGAATGCCAGGCGCTGCTCGCGGCGGCGCCGGAGCGCAAGGGCCGCTTCGGCCGGCGCGCGAAGGCGCCCGCGCCTACAGCCGCCGACGCGCAGGCGCCGGCCGCCGCGCCGAAGGCGCCGCGCGCGCGCAAGAAGGCGGCGACGCCCGATGCCGGCGACGCGAAGCCCGCGAAGAAGGCTGCGCGCCGGAAGCCGGCGGCAAAGAAACCCGCCGGGGACGTTCCGACCGGGGAGTAACCCTGATGACTGACCGCGTCGCCGTGCGCGCGTGGCTTGCCGGTTTGCAGGAAAGCCTCGCAGCCGCCCTCGAGAGCGCCGACGGCGCCGCGCGCTTCTCGCGCGACCGCTGGGAGCGCCCGGGCGGCGGCGGCGGCGAGTCCCGCGTGATCCGGGACGGCGCGCTCATCGAGCAGGGCGGCGTGAACTTCTCCGAGGTGACGGGCACGAGCCTCCCCGCCTCCGCCACGCAGGAGCGCGCTTCCCTCGCCGGCGCGCCGTTCGCGGCGATGGGCGTCTCGCTCGTGCTGCACCCGAAGAACCCGCACGTGCCGACGACGCACCTGAACCTGCGGTTCTTCATCGCGGAGCCGCCGGGCGCTGCGCCCGTGTGGTGGTTCGGCGGCGGCTTCGACCTCACGCCGTTCTACCCGGTGCGCGAGGACGTGCTCCACTGGCACCGCACGGCGCGCGACGCCTGTGCGGGAATTTCCGGCAGCTACGAGAAGTACAAGGCCTGGTGCGACCGCTATTTCTTCCTGCCGCACCGGAACGAGACGCGCGGAGTCGGCGGCCTCTTCTTCGATGACCTCAACGCGCCCTCGTTCGACGCCTGCTTCGCGTTCGCGCGCGCGATCGGCGAGGCGTTTCCCCGCGCGTGGCTTCCGATCGCGGAGCGCCGGCGCGCGACGCCCTTCGGCGAGCGCGAGCGCGAGTTCCAGCTGCTGCGCCGCGGCCGCTACGTCGAGTTCAACCTCGTCTACGACCGCGGCACCCTCTTCGGACTGCAGACCGGCGGCCGCGCCGAATCCATCCTGATGTCGCTTCCGCCGCGCGTGCGCTGGGAGTACGGCTGGACGCCCGATGCGGGCTCCGCGGAGGAAAGCCTCCGCGACTGGCTCCGCCCGCGGGACTGGCTCGGCGAGGCGTGAAGTACCGGCACGCGTTCCACGCCGGCAACTTCGCCGACGTGAAGAAGCACGTCGCCCTCGTCGCGGCGCTCATGCGGCTCGCGACGAAGGACCGCCCGCTTTTCGTGCTCGACACGCACGCGGGCCGCGGCCGCTACGAGCTCGATGGCGGCGGCGAGGCCGCCGGCGGCGTCGCGCGATTGCTGGAGCGCGGCGCGCGCGTCGAGCACCCCGCACTCGAGCGCTATCTCGCGATCGTGCGGGCGCTGAACCCGGACGGAAAACTCCGCGCCTATCCCGGATCGCCCTGGATCGAGGCGGCGATGATGCGCGACGGCGACCGCGCGGCGTTCTGCGAGCTGCAGCCGGCCGAGGCCGACGCGCTCCGGCGCCTCTTCCGACGGGACGCACGCATCGGCGTGCATGAGCGCGACGGCTACGAGGCGCTCGGCGCGCTGCTTCCGCCGGAAGAGAAGCGCGGCCTCGCGCTGATCGACCCGCCCTACGAGGAGACGGAGACCGACTTCTCCCGCGTCGCGGAGGCGCTCGTCGCGACGGCCGCGCGCTGGCCGCAGGGAGTATTGATCGCGTGGTACCCGATCAAGCAGGGCGCCGTCGCGGCGCGGCTGTACCGACGGCTCGTCGACGCCGGCCTCAGGAAGCTGCTCGTCGCGGAGCTCTGCATCCACCCCGACGATTCGCGCGCGGGATTGAACGGATCCGGGATCGTCGCGGTGAATCCACCGTGGCAGTTCGAGGAAGACCTGCGGCAGCTCCTGCCGCCGCTCCACGCATCGCTCGCCGAGGGCGGCGCCGGCCGCACGCGCGTCGAGATGATCGCGGGCGAGTGAGGCGGCTTCAGCCCCCGAATTCCACCGCGTCGAAGACCTTCTTCGCGACGCCGTCGAGGTCCGCGACGCCCTGGCCGACGACCGCGATCGCGCCGCGCGGCGCCGGCATCACGACGCCCGTGTAGCCCTGCTCGTCGAGGTGCATCGGCTTGCCGATCGAGCGGTGACGCAGCACGAGCACCGTCACCGGCCCCTCGGGCGTCCGCACCACGAGGTGGGGAACGACGCGGCCATCGAACAGGCAGCGCGCCGCGAAGGTCACGGTGCCGGCGGAAGGCTTGAGGCGCATTCCGTCGGGGCCGAGCACCTGGGCGACAGCGTCGGGCGCGAGCGGCGCCGTCCGCGCCATCGACTCGACCGCCTCGCGCGTCACGTGGCCCATCACCTCGCGCGCGACGGACGCGCGCGGCGCGGTGACGAGCAGGATCGATCCGACTGCGATGCCTGCGAGAAGGCTCGCCGCGATGGCGAGGAAGCGCCGCCGCGATGCTCCCTTGGAATTGACTCGCTCCGCCTTCGCGGGCGGGTCAACCGCCAGCGCACGCTGGATGAGGGATTCCATGGCGCGGAGCTCGTCCTGGTAACGCGCGCAGACCGGACAGCTTTGTCGGTGCTCCGCGACCTCGGCGTCATCGGTGAAAGGCTCCGCGCCGACGCGTCGCCGGAATTCAAGGCAGGAGATCATGCCTCGGCCTCCGGGGCGAGGCCGAGCAGCTGGCGGAGCTTCGCGCGCGCTCGGAACAGGCGCGTCAGCACGGCACCCTGCTGCATGCCCATCATCTCCGCGATTTCCTTCGTCGAATAACCCATCAGCACCTGCAGCACGAGCGGCTCGCGGTAGTCCGCGTCGAGGCGGAAGATCGCCTCGCGCATCTCGCCGACGCGCGCGTCGCCGGGCGCGGCGAGCACGGCGGATTCCGCCGCGACGAGCGCGTCGACGTCCGTGAGCTCGAGCCGCTTCTTCTCGAAGCTGCGCGCGAACTCGCGGCGCACGATCGTCAGCAGCCAGGCTTTCGCCTTGCTTTCGTCCGTCAGCGAGTCGAACGACTTCCAGGCCCGCAACATCGACTCCTGGACCACGTCTTCCGCCAGCACCCGGTCCCGTCCGAGCCACCAGGCGAACCGCAGGAGGTCCGGCCGCAGGCTTTCGCACAGGGTGCCGAAACGCCGACGCCGGTCCGTTTCTCCGTTCCCGCGGTTCATGTATAAAGACCGGCCATAGTCGCTGGTTATTCCCGGCCCACGGGCAAATCTACCGCAGGAAGAGCCGCGCCAGGAGCCTCGATGGGTCGGCGAGCCGCAGGACGGTTTCCCGGTACGCGCATGCGGCGCATGCGCCGCGACCCATTCTCGCGCCGCCTGGCGCGCGAGACGAGCCTCTCCGCCGACGACCTGATCCAGCCGCTTTTCGTCATCGAAGGCAAGGGCCGGCGCGAGCCGGTCGCGTCGATGCCTGGCATTGAGCGCCTCTCGGTCGATCTCCTGTCGTCCGAGGCCCTGCGGCTCTACGCGCTCGGCATCCCCGCGATCGCGCTCTTCCCGGTGCCGGATCCCGCCGCGAAGAGCGACGACGGCCGCGAGGCCTGGAACGCCGACGGGCTCGTGCAGCGCGCGGTGCGCGCGCTCAAGAAGGCCGAGCCCGGACTCGGCGTCATCACCGACGTCGCGCTCGATCCGTACACGACGCACGGACAGGACGGCCTCATCGATGCCTCGGGCCACGTGCTGAACGATGCGACCGTCGAGGCGCTCGTGAAGCAGGCGCGATCGCAGGCGGCGGCGGGTGCCGACGTCGTGGCGCCGTCCGACATGATGGACGGGCGCATCGGCGCGATACGCGACGCGCTCGAGGCCGACGGCCGGCACGACACGCGCATCCTTGCCTACTCGGCGAAGTACGCGTCCTGCTTCTACGGCCCGTTCCGCGACGCGGTCGGGTCCGGCGCCGCGCTCGGCAAGTCCGACAAGTCGAGCTACCAGATGGATCCGGCGAACAGCGACGAGGCGATCCGCGAGGTCGCCCTCGACATCGAGGAAGGCGCCGACATCGTGATGATCAAGCCTGGCCTCCCCTACCTCGACATCGTGCGCCGCGTGAAGGACCGGTTCGGCGTGCCGACCTTCGTGTACCAGGTGAGCGGGGAGTACGCGATGATCGCGGCGGCCGCCGCGAATGGCTGGATAGACGAGAAAAAGACGGTGCTCGAGAGCCTCGTCTGCATCAAGCGCGCGGGTGCCGACGGCATTCTGAGCTACTATGCGGGCCGGGTCGCAGCGTGGCTGCGGGGGGAATCGAGCCAGTGAATGCCAGGCCCGGGCCGGGACGTTTCGTGCTGTTCGGCCATCCCGTCTCGCACAGCTGGTCGCCGTTCATCCACGGCTTGTTCGCGCGCCAGTTCGACCACGTCGTCGACTACAAGGTGCAGGACGTGGCGCCGGACAACTTCCGCCACGCCGTGATCAACTTCTTCGTCGAGGGCGGCAGCGGCGCGAACGTCACGCTGCCGCACAAGCCGGCCGCGGCCGAGATCGTGAACGAGCTCTCCGCCCGCGCCGAGCGGGCGCGCGCGGTCAACACGATCGTGCGCCGGAGCCCCACCGAGCTGTACGGCGAGAACACGGACGGCGTCGGTCTCGTGACCGACCTCATGCGCAACCTCGGGGTCACGCTGAACGACGCGCGCCTGCTCATCCTCGGCGCCGGCGGCGCAACGCGTGGCGTCCTCGCGCCGCTGCTCGAGCAGGAGCCGCGCAGGATCCACATCGCGAACCGCACGCCCGAGCGTGCGAAACGGCTGCGCGACGAATTCTCTGACCTCGGCGAGATCTCCGCGTCGGGCTTCTCCGAGGCCGAGGACCGGCCCTGGGACGTCGTCATCAACGCGACGGCGGCGAGCCTCGCCGGCGAGGTGCCCGAGCTTCCCGCGCGCGCGATCGGCCGCGACACCGTCTGCTACGACATGGCCTACGGCCGAGGCGACACCGCTTTCATGCGCTGGGCCGGCGGCCGCGGCTCGCGCCGCGCCTACAAGGGCTGGGGCATGCTCGTCGAGCAGGCCGCCGAGTCGTACCTCCTCTGGCACGGCGTGCGGCCGGAGACGAAGCCGGTGATGGGAGCGCTCGACCGGCTGTGACATAAAAGGGGACGGTCACTTTTAAAGGTGACCGTCCACTTTAAAAGTGACCGTCCCCTTTTATCTCCCCAGGTATTCGTCCTTCAGCTCGACGTAGTGCGCCGCGGATTCCGCGAGGAAGGCGATCTCCTTCGCGTCGAGCGCACGCCGGAGCCGCGCCGGGCTGCCGACCCAGAGCGTGCGTGCCGGGATCGCCGTTCCAGGCGTCACCAGCGCACCTGCACCGATGATGACCTCGTCGCCGAGCACGGCGCCGTCCATCAGGATCGCGGCCATGCCGATGAGGCAGCGTCGGCCGACCGTGCAGGCGTGCAGGATCACGCCGTGGCCGACGGAGCATTCCTCGCCGACGATGCAGGGAATGCCGTCGCCGCCCGCGAGCCGGGAGCTGCCGACGTGCAGGATGCTGCCGTCCTGGACGTTGCTGCGCGCGCCGATGACGATCGGGTTCACGTCGCCGCGCGCGATGACGCCGGGCCAGAGCGAAGCGTCCTCGCCGATCCGCACGCGGCCGATCACCGTCGCCGCCGGATCGATCCAGGCGCCGCGCCCGATCTCGGGCCTGATGCCGCGGTAGGGACGGATGCTCATCCGCGGAGCGTCACGAGCTCTTCCGCGCTCGTCGGATGGATCGCGACGGTGTCGTCGAAGTCGCGCTTCGTGGCGCCGAGCCGCAGCGCGACCGCGAAGCCCTGCAGCAGCTCGTCGGCGCCCATGCCGATCGCGTGCAGCCCGACGATGCGCCGCTCGCGGCCAGTACAGACGAGCTTCACCTCCGCGCGCCGGCGGCGCTGCGTGATGCCGTGGTAGAGCGGCATGAAGTCGTGGCGGAATATCTCGACCCCGTCGCCGAACGCCTCGCGCGCATCTTCCTCGGAGAGCCCCACGGTGGCGATCGGCGGGTGGCTGAAGACGACGGTCGGGACCATGCGATAGTCGAGGTGCCGTTCGGGCTCGCCGCCGAAAAGCCGGTCCGCGAGTCGCCGCCCCGCCGCGATGGCGACCGGCGTCAGCTCCATGCGTCCGGTGACGTCGCCGATCGCGTGAATGCCCTCGACGTTCGTGTCCTGCCGCAGGTCGGTCGCAACCTCGCCGTCCTCGCCGATGGTGACCCCCGCCTCGCGGAGTCCCAGCCCTTCGGTATTCGGAATGCGTCCGACGGCCCAGATCACGGCGTCGAAGGGACCGAGCGCCGCGCCGGCGGCGAGGCGGATGCGGCGACCCTCCGCCGCGCTCTCGATCGCGGTCGGCAGCGCGTAGGGCATGATCTCGATGCCGTCCGCCTGCATCGCTGCCATCAGGCGCGTCGAGAGCATGCGGTCGAAGGACCGCAGCACGTGGTCGTAGCGGATCGCGAGCGTAACCCGGCTGCCGAGCCCCGCGAACACGCCTGAGAGCTCCGCCGCGACGTAGCCGCTGCCGACGATTGCGACCCGTGCCGGCAGCGATTCCAGCGCGAAGAATCCGTCCGAGGTGAGGCCGTCGCCGGCCCCCGGGACGTCCGGCACGAGCGGCCGCCCGCCGGTCGCGACGACGATGTGGCGTGCCTCGTGCACGGCATCGCCGATCACGACGCGCCCCGGCGCCGCGATCCGCGCGTGCGCGCGGACGAGCTGTGCGCCGCTCTTCTCCAGGTTCTCGAGGTAGATGCCGCGCAGCCGTTCGACATAGGCATCGCGCCGCGACTTGAGCGCCGCCCAGTCATGCCCCATGTTCGCGATCGTGAACCCGTAGTCGGCCGCGTCGACGAGCGCGTGGGCGACGTCCGCCGCGTGGTACATGATTTTCTTCGGCACGCAACCGACATTGACGCAGGTTCCGCCGAGAGGGCCGCGCTCCGCGACCGCGACGCGCGCTCCATGGCGCGCCGCGCGCTGCGCACAGGCGAGCCCGCCGCTGCCGCCGCCGATCACGATGAGATCCCACGACTGCGTCATGCTTTTGCTGGGAAGTTGCCGCGGAGGCCGATGATATACTCGAATGCCTCATGGCCTGGATCCTCGTGCTCGCGCTCGCAGCGCTCGCCGCAGCGGTCGTCGCAGCCGCGCGGCGCGGCCTCACGAACCTGCAGGATTCCCGCCAGGCGGCCTGGGCGGCGCTCGAGACCCAGCTCGTCAAGCGCCAGGAGCTCATGATCCGTATCGTCGGCCTCTGCTCGCGCATCATGCGCTTCGAGCGGGATACGCTTGAGCGCGTCTCGACCGCGGGCAGCGCCGTGCTCGCAGCCGCGCGCCAGTCGAACATCCCGGCGCTCGCCGCCGCCGACAAGTCGCACCGCGCCGCAACCGCGGCGCTCTTCCAGCACGCGGCCAACTACCCGCAGTTCTCGGCGAGCAGCGCCTTCGCGGCGCTCCGGGAGCGCGCCAAGACGCTCGACGCGCGCGTCGACGAGAAGCGCGAGCAGTACAACGGGACGGTCAGCGTGCTGAACTTCCGCTGCGAGGCATTCCCGTACAGCGTCGTCGCCCGCACCATGGGCCTCCGGCCGGCCGGATTCCTATCCTGATGCGCTGTCAGGGTGTCGGCGCACCCGCCGCTTCACGCCGCCGCTCCAGCCAGGCGTTCTGCCGGGACGCGATGCGCGCATCGAACGCGAGCGACGCCGCATCGATGGCTCGCTCGCGGGGATCATTGCCGGCAACGTCGCCGAAGCGCGCGCCGAGGCGTTCGGCGTGCCCGTCCAGCAGGTCGTTCGCCGCGGAGATCATCTCCCGTGCGAGAGCCGCGAGAACGGCCTCGCCGAACTCGGCGCGTGCCGCCGCTGGGGCGCCAAAGTAGCCCGGCCATCCCGGCATTTCCGCGATTGCACGCAAGTCCGCGATATTCCCACCGGTGAGCGGCGTCGCCCGCGCGTAGCCCGGATCGACGAGTTCCGGGCGCAATGCCAGCATGATGCCGGTCTCGTCGATGCAGGCGTGAACGCAATATCGTTCGGCGTCGGCAAGTGTGGGCGCGATTTTTGCCACGCCCTCGCTCCACCCGCGCAGCACGCGCATGAGACCGTAAAGGTGCAACATGTGGCCGCCGTGCGCATCGTGAAAGTAATCCGACGCCTCGTCGAGCATGCGGTTCTGAAGCGGCGCCCCGTGCAAGCTGACGACAAGCACCCAGCGGAAGCCCGCTTCTCCCAGCTGGTCCGCGAGGTCCATATAGACTGCGCGAAGCGTGGCGCTTCGCACGACGAGACTTCCGGGAAAGACAAAGCGGCCGCCGATGTCGTTGGCGCCGGAGCTGCCGAGCGGGACCTGGGGCAACATGAGCGCGTTCCAGCCAGGCCGGCTCCCGACGGCGGCGGCGACGTCGGCCGCGAGCTTTTCGCTTGCAAACCCGTCCGTATACGACGGCAGCCAAGGACCGTGCTCCTCGAGGATTCCTCCGACCACGATCAAGACGGTTCGCTCGCGGTCCAGCTGTCCGATTTCCGGCGCCGTCAGCTTCGCGTAGTCCAGGACCGCCGCCTGGCTTGCCGCCGTGCATGCCGAAATCAAAACGCCCGCCAGCCACTTTCGCATTGCCTGCTCCCTCCGTCCGCCGCGTATATTACGGCGGGATGCGCATCACGACGTGGAACGTGAACTCGCTGCGGGTGCGGATGGAGCACCTCAGCCGCTGGCTCGCGGATCACGCGGTGGACGCGATGGCGCTCCAGGAGCTGAAGCTCGCCGACGAGCACTTTCCGCACGCCGAGATCGAGGCGCTCGGCCTGCATGCGATTTGCTACGGGCAGAAGACCTACAACGGCGTTGCGATCCTCTCGCGGTCGGAGGCGACGGAATGCGCGATGGGCGTTCCCGGCGACGGCGATCCGCAGCGGCGCGTGATCGCGGCATCGGTCGGGCCGGTCCGCCTCGTGAACGTGTACGTGCCGAACGGGCAGGCGGTCGGGTCCGAGAAGTACACGTACAAGCTCGCCTGGCTCGAGCGGCTGCGCGGCTACCTCGCGTCGCTGCTCGAGGCGCACGAGCACCTGCTCGTGGTCGGCGACTTCAACATCGCGCCGGAGGATCGCGACGTGCACGACCCCGCTGCCTGGGAAGGATCCGTGCACGTGAGCGCGCCGGAGCGCGAGGCGCTCGCGAAGATCGGCTCGCTCGGGCTCGTCGACCTCTTCCGCCGCTTCGAGCAGCCGAAGAATTCCTGGAGCTGGTGGGACTACCGGATGAACTCGTTCCGCCGCGACCACGGACTGCGCATCGACCTCATGCTCGCGTCGAAGTCGCTCGCCGCGCGCTGCACGGCCTGCACCATCGACCGCACGCCGCGCACCTGGGAGCGTCCGTCGGACCACGCCCCGGTCACGGCCGAATTTGACATAGGCTGAGCCTCAGGTTGTGATGCCGCGCATGTCCGCGGCAGCCCAGCGTATGGTCCATGCTTCCCGGGGCTTAGAATCGACCCCGGAAACGCCGTACAAGAGGGCTCGTCGCCCCGTGCCAAGGCCTTGTCGCCGCAGCGATTTCGACGTCACCGACACCGTCCAGGTCAGCCGGCCCGCGGCGGTCCGCGAGGCGGTCCTCGAGCTCTACGCCGACACCTGGCCGGGCGCGCCGCGCGAGACGCTGGAAGCGGCGCTGCGCGACTTCGAAAAGCTCTTCACTGGCCAGGCGCCCGGCTACCTCGGCGTCGACACCGTCTACCACGACCTGCAGCACTCGCAGGACGTCGTGCTCGCGACGGCACGGCTGCTCGCCGGCTACGAGCGCAGCCATCCGGACGGGCCGAAGATCGGCGCAGAGCGCGCACTCGTCACGCTCATCGTCGCCCTCTTCCACGACTCCGGTTACATCCGCGAGACCGGCGAGGCCGCGATCTCGAACGGCGCGGTGTTCACGCGCAACCACGTGACGAGAAGCGCGCGCTACCTCGCGAAGTACCTGCCGGGCGCGGGGCTTGCGGGCTGGGTCCCGATCGCGACGCGCATCGTGCACTTCACCGGCTACGAGGTGCCGCTCGACTTGCTGCGCGTCGCCGACTCGCGCGACCGACTCGTAGGGCACCTGCTCGGCACCGCCGACATGCTCGCGCAGATGGCGGACCGCTGTTACCTCGAGAAATGCCGCGACCGGCTCTACGCGGAATTCGTGATCGGCGACGTCGCGGTTCACGCAGGCGCGGAAGGCGTGAAGGTGCTCTACGGCTCCGGTCTCGACCTCCTGCGCCAGACGCCGAAGTTCATCGCGTACACGATCGACGGCCGGCTCGGCGCCGCCTTCGGCCATGCCTACCGGCACGTCGAGCCGCTGTTCGGCGGCGACAACCCGTATATGAACGCGATCCGTCAGAACGTCGAGTACCTGAAGTCGCTGACGCGCGGCAGCCGCTGGCCGATGCTGCGCCGCAACCCGCCGGTGTTCACCGTCGAGACGAACGCAATGGACGGCGTGCGCACGCTCCTCGTCAAGCACCTCAAGGAAGTCTTCGGCGCGGGCGCGCCCGCGGTCAGCGCCTGATCCGGGCCCAGCGCGAGCGCATGCGCGGCGGCGCGTCGACGTCGAGCAGGTAGCGCTCGCGGATCGCGGGCAGCCGCGCGAGGATCTCCGCCTCTCCTTCGACGCCCGAGCCGCGGATCGCCTCGGCGAGCAGGCGCACGCTCATCTTCGCGAGCGCGGGCTTCGCGACCGGTGCGTACGAGAGGTGCCACGGCTCCGGCTGCACGCCGCGCCCGCGGCGCGTGTAGGGACGGTAGAAACCGAAGCGCCGCATGTTCGCGCCGAGCCAGGCGGAGAGCGCCGCGAACGGGCCGCCGCGACGGTACTCATCGAGCTCGAGCTTCGGCGCGTAGCCTGACGCCATCGCCTTGCCGTCCGCGACGTCGACGTCGCTTCCCCAGTGATGGCGGCTCGCGCCGGGCAGCGCCGACCACAAGAGGATCGTCTCGACGCGCGCGCCGGCGTCGAGCGTCAATATGTCCAATGGCCTGCCCGCGCGGTCGAGGGCGCGGCGCTCGCCGCGGAACTTCGCGTTCCAGATCGCGCGCTGGCGCCCGAAATCGCGAAACGACGACACCGGCACGACGTCAAAACCCGCAAGAGCCGCGGCTTCACGCATTGCAAGAAAAGGGCGCACCGCGGCCGCATGCAGCATGCAGCGCGGGTCTTCCAGTCCTACAAGGTGGCCACGATCGCGGCCGGTCAATTGCATCCCGTTCAAGCGCGCTATGATGATTCCTCACGCTAGGGGATGCCAAGAACCATGCTCGCGTTCCTGAGCCAGTATTGGCCGTTGCTGGGGCTTGGCCTCGTCCTGGCGGTCACGCTGTTCTCGGCCTGGCGTTTCAACGAGCGCGTCAAGGCGCCGCTCGCGGACATCCTGAAATCGGTCGAGCGGCTCTCGGGCGGCGACTGGGGCACGCGCGTCGAGCAGCCGGCCGGCCGCGTCGGCCTCGCGCTTGGCTCCGCGCTCGAGCGCCTGCGCATCAACCTTGCCGACCACGCGGCGACCGGCCGCGCGCTCGACATCATGCTCGACAGCATGAACGACGCCGTCTTCGTGACCTCGCCGGACGGCCTCATCAAGCGCGTGAACCTCGCGGCGACGCAGATGCTCGGCTGGTCGCAGATGGAGCTCCTGGGCCGCGAAATCTCGTTCCTGATCGCGGACCAGGACCGCGCCGGCTTCAACATCGAGCAGGCGACGAACGAGATGCTCGAGCTCACGATGCGCACGCAAGCCGGGCAGACCATCCCGGTCTCGCTCTCGGGCTCCGTGATGACCGCCGAAGACCCGCGCTTCCAGGGCTGCATCTTCGTCGCGCGCAACATCACCGAGCGCAAGCGCGCCGAGCGGCGCATCCGCTACCTCGCGCGTTACGACACCCTCACCAAGATCCCGAACCGCCTCCAGTTCCAGCACTCGCTGCAGCAGGCCATCGCGCGCACGAGGCGCGCCGGCCGCGAGCTCGCCCTCATCTACCTGGACCTCGACCGCTTCAAGGAGGTCAACGACACCTTCGGCCACGCGGCGGGCGACCGCGCGCTCGAGATCCTCTCCGAGCGGATGAACCGCAAGCTGCCGCGCGACACCATGCTTGGGCGCCTCGCCGGCGACGAATTTGCCCTGTTCATCGAGAATCTCCCGGCCCAGACCGACAACCGCGCGGCGATCGGCGCGCTCGCGCGCGAGCTGCTCGACGAGCTCGGCCGGCCGTTCCAGCTCAACCAGCACGAGCTCTACGTGACGGGCAGCGTCGGCATCGCGCTCTGCCCGCGCGACGCCGACAACGTCGTCGACCTCATCCGCGACGCGGACGCGGCGATGTACTACTCGAAACAGAACGGCGGCAACAGCCACAGCTTCTTCACGCCCGAAATGAGCGCGGCGGCGGTCGAGCGGCTGATGCTGAAGTCCAAGCTGCGCCGCGCGGTCGAGCGCGACGAGCTCGTGATCCTCTACCAGCCGAAGGTGGACCTGCGCGACGGGCGCGTCGTCGGCGGCGAGGCGCTGATACGCTGGCGCCTGCCCGGACACGGCGACATCCCGCCGGCACAGTTCATCCCGCTCGCGGAAGAGTCGAACCTGATCCAGGAGATCGGCGAGTGGGTGCTGAAGCGAGTCTGCCGCGACTACCGCAGCTGGCAGGACCAGGTGCCGCAACCGGGCCGTATCTCGATCAACCTGTCGCTCAAGCAGCTGCGCCAGGCGGAGTTCCTGACGCGCTACCGCTCGGTGTTCGACGACGCCGGCGTCTCGCCCTCGAACTTCGAACTCGAGATCACGGAGACGACCCTCATGACGGAGGCCGGGCGCATGGTCCGGCTCCTCGACGAGCTGCACGCGATGGGCCTGCACCTCGCGATCGACGACTTCGGCACGGGCTACTCCTCGCTCTCGGCGCTGCAGCAGTTCCCGGTCGGCACGCTGAAGATCGACCAGTCCTTCGTGCGCCACGCGACCGTCTCGCGCGAAGACGCGACCCTCGTGCGCACGATCATCGAAATGGGCAAGAACCTCGACCTCAAGGTGGTCGCCGAGGGCATCGAGTCGCAGCAGCAGCTCGACTTCCTCCGCAGCCGCGACTGCCATTACGGCCAGGGGCGCCTCTTCGGAGACCCCATGTCGGCCCAAGATTTCCTCCAGCTCCTGCTCGCCCAGGGACGCGGTGAGTCGAACTACGGGCGGATGTTCGCCGAAGCCTGAGCGCAGCCTGCGGATTGCCGCGATCGCCGCGGGCTGCATGGTCACGGCCGGCCACGCGTGCGCCGAAGAAGGCTTTCGCCAGATCTTCACGGATCCCGAGGACGGTCGCTTCGACGCCAGCCAATGGCTCGTGGGCCGGCGCGGTTTCCTGCCGGTGCCGCTCGTCATCACCGAACCCGCAGTCGGCTACGGCGGTGGCCTCGCCCTCGCCTTCTTCCATGGGGAGCCGGACGCGTCTTCCGCCGCGCCGGCCGACGGCAGGCGCGCCGCACCTCCGAGCATCTCGATGGTGATGGCCGCGGGAACCGAAAACGGCACCCGGATCGCCGGAGCCGGCCATCTCGGCATTTGGCGCGACGACACGGTCCGCTACACCGGTTTCGCGGGCGCCATGGACCTGCAGCTCGAATTCTTCGGCGGCGACGGCTTTCCGCAGCTCGACCATGGCGTGGCGTACAGCCTCAAGGGCTGGGGAACGCTTCAGCAAGCCATGTGGCGCATCGGCCGGTCGGATCTCTGGATCGGCGGGCAGTTCGCGTACTTCGATGCGGACGCCAGCCTCGACGCAGACAGCGCGCCGCCCGTTTTCGACGCGTTGAACGGCAGGGTCCGGAACTTCGGCGCCGGCGGGGTCCTGCAATACGATTCGCGCGATAACATCCTCACGCCGAGCCACGGTATCCAGTCGGAATGGTACCTGCGCAAGCACTGGGGCTCGTTCGTCCAGGACCTCGACTACACGGAGATCGACGGCAAGAACCGCTTCTATTTCGCTCCGGACTTGAAGTGGGTTGTGGCGCTGCGCGTCGACACGAGCCTCATCGGCGGCGACGCTCCTTTCTACGCGCTGCCCTACATCAACCAGCGGGGCATCCCGCGCCTGCGTTACCAGGGCAAGGCCGTGCTGACGACCGAGGCTGAGGCGCGGTACGACATCGACGGCCGATGGTTCGGCGTCGCTTTCGCGGGCGCCGGGCGCGCCGGGGACTCGTTCGGCGACCTGGCGGACCAGGACAGCCGCTGGGCCGGCGGCGTGGGCGCGCGCTACCTTCTCGCGCGGACGCTCGGCCTGCAAGCCGGCCTTGACGTCGCGCGCGGCCCCGAGGAATGGGCCGTCTACCTGCAGGTCGGGAGCGGCTGGGCGTTCTAGCTGCCGGCGGGCGGCTGCTCGCCGATCGCCGCAAAGGTCCTTTCCGCCAGCTCCGACGCCGCGCGCGCGAACGCGGCGTCGAGCGCCGCCACGAGTGCGGTCTGCCGGTTCGCCGCCGCGGACTCGCTGGCGGACACGGTGAAGGACGCCAGCACGCGCCGGTCCGTCTTGCCGATCGTCGCGGTCAGCTCGACCTGCGCGACCGGCAGCCCGCCGCCCGTGTAGTCCGCCTCGAAACGCCGCACCTCGACGACGAGCGTGTGCGTTGCGCGGAAGCGCCCGAAGTCGCCCTGCACCGAGCGCAGGCGGCCGGAGTCCTGCAGCGACTCGACGAGCGCCGCTTCGAGGAGCTGCGGCAGCTCCTCTGCCCAGCGCGCGCCCGCGACGTAGTCGAGCCGCTGGCCCGGCCAGCGCGTCGCGATGCCCGAGCTGTCGAGGCCCGGCGCCACCTGGCCGACGTCGACCTTGAGGTCGGCGGCGAGCGGCGCGCCCGCAGCGACCTTCGGCGCCTCGATCCGGTACACGAGCGGCTGTGGCACCGGCTCCTTGAGGCTGCCGAAGCAGCCGGCGCAGAGCGCGGCGGCAGCCGCGACGATCGCGGTTCTCATGGTGGGATCTCCACGCCCGCCGGCGCCGGGCGGTATATGACGCGCGACGGGTCCTTCTCGAGGCTCTTCGTCAGCGCGTCGAAGCTCTGCATCGCCTCGCGCGTCTCGCGCATCAGCTGCTCGAACTCGGCGAGCCCGTCGCCGGCGAAGCGGTCGATGTTCTCGGCGTTGTCGCCCACCATGCGGTCGAGGCGCGCCGCGGACTTCGCGACGCTGTCAGCGGCCGCTCGCAGCTTCGCCGCGGCGGCCTTGATGTTCTCGCCGCTGTCGCCGCCGAGCTCGCCGAGCGAGGACATGGCCGTCTGCATCTCGGTCGCGGCCTCCTCCAGCTCGTGGAATGTCGTGCGCGCGTCCGCGACCGCGGCCGGGATGGCAGCGGTCGCGCGCTCGGTGTTCCCGATCGTCGCCGACACCGCAGCGATGTTCTGGTCGGAAAGGAGCGCGTTGATGCGGTTGAGCGCCTCCCCCGCCTTCGCGACGACGTCCGGCAGGCTCGCGATCAACACGTCGAACTGCGACTGCGCGGACGGGATCACCGGAAACTTGAGGCTCGGGACGAGCCTGGGCGGACCCGCACCTGCTTCGCGCGGCTGCAGGTTGATGTAGAGCAGTCCCGTCACGCCCTGCAGCGAGAGGCGCGCCACGGTGTCTGCCTTCACGGGCGCGTCCTCCTCGATGTCGGCGACGACGCGCACGCGGCTGGAGTTGCGCGGGTCGATCCCGATGCGCGACACGCGGCCGACGACGACGCCGAGGTAGCGCACCGTGCTCCCGTCCGACAGCCCGCCGACGCTGCCGTCGAAGTAGATCTCGTAGCGCTTCGAAGCCTTGCCGTCGGCGGTGTCCGAATACCAGAGCACGAAGCCCGCGCCGAGCAGCAGCACGAGCAGCACGAAGATCCCGACGGTGACGTAGTTGGCTTCCCTATCCATCGTTCACCTGGCGCCCCTGCGGCGCGCGGCCGCGCTCGCCGTGGAAGTAGTCCTGGATCCAGGGATGGGGGTTGCTGACGATCTCATCGAGGGTTCCCGCGATCATCTTTCCGTCGACGATCACGCCGACACGGTTGCAGACCTTGAAGATGGTATCGAGATCGTGCGTGATCATCACTACCGTCAGGTCGAGTCCCTCCTGGAGGTCCAGAACGAGCTGGTCGAAGGCCGCGGCCGAGATGGGGTCGAGGCCCGAGGTCGGCTCGTCGAGGAAGAGGATGGCGGGGTCGAGCGCGAGCGCGCGGGCGAGCGCCGCCCGCTTCGTCATGCCGCCCGAAAGCTCCGCCGGGTACTTGCCGGCGGCGACCTCCGCGAGGCCGACCATGCGGATCCGCAGGCGCGCGATCTCGCCGAGCAGTGCCGGGCTGAGCCTGAAGTGCTCGCGGATCGGCAGCTCCACGTTCTGCGCGACGGTGAGCGAGGAGAAGAGCGCGCCGCGCTGGAACATGACCCCGTAGCGCCGCTTCACCTCGAGGAGCTCGCGCTCGGGCACGTTCGTCACCTCGTGGCCCTCGATGCGGACCGTCCCGCGCACGGGCTTCTGCAGCCCGAGCAACGTCCGCAGCAGCACGGACTTGCCGCTGCCCGAGCCGCCGACGATGCCGAAGACCTCTCCCGTAAGGATCTCGAGGTCGAGGCCGTCGTGCACGATCTGCCGTCCGAAGCGGTTCACGATGCCGCGCGCCTCGATGATCGCCGCCATCAGATGTCGAGCTCCATGAAGAGCACTGCGAAGACGGCGTCCGCGAGGATCACGAGGAAGATCGACTGCACGACGGCGACGGTCGTGAGGCGGCCGAGCTCGCGCGAGGACGTCCGCACCTGCATGCCCCGCAGGGTCCCCACCATCGCGATCAGTATCGCGAACACGGGAGCCTTGATGATGCCGACCCAGAACGTGTACTCGCCGATCGATCCCTGCACGCGCTCGACGTACTGGTGGAACGGGATGTCCACGAGGAACCAGGAGAGGAGCGCACCGCCCGCGAGGCCCATCGCGTCGGCGAGCACGGTCAGCGCCGGCAACGCGATGACGAGGCCGAGGATCCGCGGCATCACGAGCACCTCGACCGGGTCCATGCCGATTGCGCGGAGCGCGTCCACCTCCTCGTTCAGCTTCATCGCGCCGATCTCGGCGGCGAACGCGCTGCCTGAGCGGCCGGCGACGATGATGGCGGTGAGAAGCACGCCGAGCTCGCGCAGCACCGAGACCGTCACCAGGTCGACGACGAAGATCTCGCCGCCGAACTTGCGCAGCTGCTGCGCGCCGATGTAGGCGACGATCACCGCGATCAGGAAGGCGATCAGCGCGACGATCGGCACCGCGGTGAGGCCCGTCTCGTAGACGTGGCGCACGATCGAGGCGAAGCGCAGGCGCTTCGCGCTCCCGAGCGACCGGCCATAGCCGAGGGTCACCGCGCCCGTGAAGCTCAGGAAATCGAGCGCGCTTTCTTTTGTGCGGACCGCCGCGCGGCCGATTTCGCCCAGCGCGGCGGCGATGCCGGTCGGCGGCGCGGCTTCCGGCTCTTCCGCCCGGCTGTCCGTCTCCGTGCGGTCGATGAAGCCGAGCGGCCCGGGCCGCTCCGGCCGCCACTCCACGCGGGCGCCAGCCGCGCGCAGGCGCGCCTCGAACGCGCGCAGAAGCCAGGCACCCGTCAGGTCGAGCGACTCGATGCCGCTGCCGTCGAGGACGACGGCGCCGGTCGCGCGGCGCGCGGCGTCGGCGAGCCGCGGCTCGAGCACGGCCGCCTCCGCCACCGTCCAACGGCCGTCGAGCCTGAGCTTCTGGCCGCCGCCTTCTGTCGTCAGTTCGAGCAGTTCGCCTCTCCTCGACGCCCCGCGCGATGCTAGCAGGTGATAATGGGCGCGGGAGGCGAACCCTGGAAAACAGCGTCCTCGAGGATATCCTGCTGCTGCTCGTGGCGACGCTCGCCGTCGTCGTGGGCCTGCGGCGCCTGCGCCTGCCGCTGATACTCGCCTTCCTGCTCGTCGGCATGGTGGTCGGCCCGCACGCGCTCGGCTGGGTGCAGCCCACGGAAACGACGCACACGCTCGCCGAGTTCGGCGTCGTGTTCCTGCTCTTCACGCTGGGGCTCGAGTTCTCGCTGCCGCGCCTCATCGCGATGCGCGGCGAGGTCTTCACGCTCGGCGGGCTGCAGGTCGCCGGCACCGCGGCCGTCGTCGCCGCGATCGCCTGGGCGACCGGCCTCGCCCCGCCGGTCGCGGCCCTGCTCGGCGGCGCCGTCGCGATGTCCTCGACCGCGATCGTGCTTCGCCAGCTCACGCAGCAGGAGGAACTCAACCGCACGCACGGACGCCTCGCCTTCGGCGTGCTGCTGTTCCAGGACTTGGCGTTCGTGCCCTTCCTCGCGCTCGCCGGTGTGCTGGCGGCGCAGCAGGCCGAGTACTCCGCGGTCACGATCTCGCTTGCGGTCGGCAAGGCGGCGGTCGCGCTCCTGATCGTCCTCGCGTCCGGCCGCTGGCTGCTCCGGCCCCTCTTCCACGAGATCGCCGCGAACCATGCGCCGGAGCTCTTCACCTTCGCGGTGCTCTTCGTCGCGATCGGCGCGTCCGCGGCGACGCACGCGGCGGGCCTTTCCTTCGCCCTCGGCGCCTTCCTCGCGGGCATGATGCTGGCGGAGACCGAATACCGTTACCAGGTCGAGGCCGGGATCCGCCCGTTCCGCGACACGCTGCTCGGCCTCTTCTTCGTGACGATCGGCATGCAGCTCGATGTGCCGGCGCTGTTCCGCAACCTGCCGCTCGTTCTCGCGCTGCTCGCGGGCATCCTCGTCATCAAGGTGATCGTCGTGACGCTTGCGGCGCGCCCCTTCGCCGGGCAGTGGTTCAAGGCGCTGCGCACCGGCATCGTGCTCTCGTCCGGCGGTGAGTTCGGCTTCGCGCTCATCGCGCTCCTGCTCGACAACCGGCTGATCGGATCGAGCTTCACGCAGCCGGTGCTCGCCGCGATCACGCTCAGCATGCTGACGGCGCCGATCCTCATCCGGCACAACAAGCGCATTACGCGCTTCGTCCTCCGCGAGTCCGGGCCGGCGCCGACGGGGCTCGAGCGGATCGACGCTGCCAACCGCGCGCTCGCACGCCGCGAGCACGTCATCCTCTGCGGCTACGGCCGGGTCGGGCAGAACGTCGCGCGCGTGCTCGAGAGCGAGGGATTCGAATTCCTCGCCATTGACGTCGATCCGGTGCGGGTGCGGAACGCGCTCGCCGTGGGCGACGCCGTGATCTTTGGTGACGCCGCGGACGAGGGCATCTTGAGGTCGGCCGGCGTCGAGCGGGCGAACGCTGTCGTCGTGACCTTCTCGGATACGGTCCGGTCGCTCTCGATCGTGCGCGCCGTGCGGCGTATCCGGAGCGAGCTGCCGATCCTCGTGCGCGCGGCGGACGACACTCACCTCGAGGAGCTGCTCAGCGCCGGTGCGACGGAAGTGGTGCCGGAAACGCTCGAGGCGGCGCTCACGCTCGTCGCGAACGCGCTACACATGCTCCAGGTGCCGCCCTCGCGCGTGAACCGGACCATCGGGGAGATCCGCCGGAAGCGCTACCAGACGCTGCGGTCTGTGATCCAGCGCGACCCTGCGGGCCGGGTCGACGAGTCGGGGACTTTCCGGGAGGAGCTGCACACGGTCGTGCTGCCGCCCGGCGCCTGGTCGATCGGGAAGACCATCAGCGAGGTCCGCGACCAGGGCGCGGAAGTGTCATTCACCGCCGTGCGGCGGGACGGCATCGTCGGCCGCGATCCGGATCCCGAGATGACGCTGCGCGAAGGCGACGTCGTCGTGCTCTTCGGCACGCCCGAAGCGCAGGAGCACGCCGAGGCGGTGCTGCTCGCCGGATAAAGGGGACGCGCCCCTTTAAGGGAAATTCAGGTCGACGCTGCCCGAGCCGGTGTCGATCATGCCACTGCCGAGGCCGTCCTTCATCTTCACGATCGTGATGTCGTCGGACTCGCGCACGGAGGCGCCCGGCGCCTCGACGTCCACGCCCCCGCTGCCGGTATCGATGCGAAGCTCGAGCGACGGCTGGCCCGCCGACGAGCGCAGGGTCACGCTCCCGGAGCCGGTGTCGATGTCGACGTGCGCGAGCGCCGAGAGGTCGCCCTCGATGCTGACGCTGCCGGAACCGGTGTCCAGCTCGAGCGCACGCACGTCCGTGAGCCCGCGGCCGGTCACGCCGCCGGAGCCGGTGTCGGCCAGGAGCGGGCCGGCGAAGTCCTCGACCTTCACGTGGCCGGAGCCCGTGTCGGCGGAGACCTTGCCCCTGCCCTTCTGCACGTCGACCGCGCCCGAGCCCGTGTCCGCGAGGATCTCGCACTCGCAGTTCGAGATCTTCACCGAGCCGCTGCCCGTGTCCGCCTTCACGCGACCGCGGTGCCCGTCAACGACCACCGCGCCGCTGCCGCTGTCCAGGTAGATCTCGCCGTCGCCGCCGTTCGAGCGCAGCGTGCCGCTCGTGCCGTCGAGCTTGAGGTCACCGGAGAAGCCGGCGGCGCTCGAGTCGCCGAGGATGTTGGAGACCTCGAGCTTCGCGCCGGCCGGCGCCCTGATCACGAGGTCCACGCGCACGACCCGCGTGTCGTCGTCCCGGGCGCCCGAGACGCGGATGCGCTCGCCGAGGTACTTCACGTAGCTCGCCGCCCACCAGTGCGAGGCGCCATCCTCCCAGTACACCTTCGGGAAATGCTCGGGCGGGAGGCGCACGTCGAAGCGCGAGCCGGGACCTATGTCCTTGCTGCGGAAGTCGACGAGACCGGCGAGGCGCTTCGCCTCGTCCTCGCTCGCCGCCTCGGCCGTCGTGGTGGCGACGATCTCGATGCCCGCGCCCGCACCGCGCTCGACGTGCACGTCGCCGACGAGGTTCTGCACCTTGAGGCCGGCATTCGACTCCGGCTTGAAAGTGAAAGTACGCGCCACGGTCGCGCTCGCGGCCAGGGCGGGGAGGCTCGCCGCAAGCAGCGCGAGCGCGGCGGTGGCGCGGAAAAACTTGGTCATGGTCGACTCCATCCCGATCCTTCGCTCAGGCCGTTTCGTCGCGGTAGCGGCGCACCCACATGGCGGCGGCGAGCAGGAGGGCCGCGGCGAGGACGCCGCCCCACAGCTCCGGCGTCCGGTAGAAGCTCCCGAGCATCGCGTACAGGTCGTAGCTGGTCAGGCGATCTATCTTGTCGCCCGACGCGACGACCGCATGGCCCATCCACGCCGCCTGGTTGCGCTC
>DATJFN010000129.1:0-17581 GCA_035495635.1 Steroidobacteraceae bacterium
CGAAGTAGAGGCAGGCGCCCAGGAAGGCGAGTGACAGGGCCTGGCCGACGGCCAGGGCCCTCCACGCGCCACGCCGGGCTTTGCTCGCAGTCATCAAGGCCCGCTGACTCCGTTCATGTAATCACAGCGCAAAAGGCAAGGCCCCTGCAAGCAGGGGCCTTGACCGTTCCGGCCAGACGCCGGATCCATTTCTCCCGGCGATCAGTTGCCGCCGAAGCCCGTGCGGCACGAAGCCGGCATGTGCTTGTCGAGGAGAGTCGTCTGGCCAGCCGGGGAAGCCGTGCCGCTGCCCGGGTCGGCATTCGCGTTCTGCGGAGCCGTCGCGAGACCACAGACCCACACGACGTCGCCGTTCGCGTTGACCATCGGCTGGAGATCGAGCTCCTTGCCGAGGATCTTCGCGTTGGCGTCCTTGCCGTAGATGATCTGGATCGTACCGTCGGTCACGTCGACCGACGCGACGTAGCGGGCCTGCTTGTCCGTAGCACCGCCGCCCGCCGAAACAACGCCCGCTTCCTGCAGGTTCGCCGGCCAGGCACCCGTCTGCGCCATATACTCCGCAACGCCAGCCTTGATGTCTGCCGAGAGCGTCAGACCTTCAGAGACCTGCGAGCGGATCGTATAGTCCTGGTACGCCGGGATCGCGATGGCGGCCAGGATGCCGATAATGGCCACCACGATCATCAGTTCGATGAGCGTGAAGCCCTTCTGGAGAGTCTTCATGTTCCATTCACTCCTGTGTAACCAAGGGCGGCGCTCATGCGCCGATGCAACCTACGTACAGCAAGGATCATGCCAAGCCGGGGTGGCCGCGTAAGTGACGGACTTGGCACTCTTTTTTCGTTGTTGTCAGAAGATCGTCGGGGTATCGCGACGCCTGTCCGGACGCGCCGCGTCACAAAGTGACGTGCGGCGTCACTCGATACCCAGCTTCTTGATGCGGTAGCGCAGCGCGCGGAAGCTGATGCCGAGCGCGCGCGCCGCCGCCGTCTTGTTGTAGCGCGCTTCCTCGAGGGCCTTGCGGATCGAGGCCCGCTCCATGTCCTCGAGCGTCTGGGGCAGGGTACCCGCCCGGTGCGGGGGCACCGTTTCCTCGAACGTCGGCGGACCGCGGAGCTCGATGTCGCCCGGCTGGATCGTGCCGCCGTCGCAGAGCGTCAGGGCACGCTCGATGACGTTTTCGAGCTCGCGCACGTTGCCCGGGTAGTCGTGTGCCGCGAGGAGCTGCATGGCCTCCGCCGAGATCACGGGCGTCGCCATGTTGAGCCGCGCCGCGAAGCGGTGCGTGATGGCGGCGGCGAGCTCGGGAACGTCCGCGCGCCGCTCGCGCAGCGCCGGCACCCGCATTTCGATCACGTTGATGCGGTAATAGAGGTCTTCGCGAAAGCGCCCCGCCGCGACCAGCTCGCCGAGGTCGCGGTGCGTCGCCGAGAGGATGCGAACGTCGACCGGCTGCTCGCGCTGGTCGCCGACGGGCCGCGCCGCCTTCTCCTGGATCAGGCGAAGCAGCTTGACCTGCAGGACGAACGGCAGGTCCGCGACTTCGTCGAGGAAGAGCGTGCCGCCTTCCGCGGCCTGCACGAGGCCGAGCTTGTCCGCGACCGCGCCGGTGAAGCTGCCGCGCCGGTGGCCGAAGAGCTCGCTCTCCATCAGCTCGGACGGAATCGCGCCGCAGCTCACGGGCACGAAAGGCGCATCCTTGCGCGGGCCCGACTCGTGGATGAGGCGCGCGACCAGCTCCTTGCCGGTGCCCGACTCGCCCGTGATGTGCACCGGGGCCTGGCTGCGCGCGACTCGCCCGATCATCGCGCGAAGCCGCTGCATCGGCTCCGAGTCGCCGAGGAGCCGTCGGCCGCCGTCGGTGGCACGCCGGTTGTCCGAGAGCTTGAGCGCCTGGTTGACGAGCTTTCGCAGGTCGGAGATGTCGAGAGGCTTTCGCACGAAATCGAAGGCGCCGAGCTTCAGGGCGAGCACGGCCGCCTCGACGTGCCCGTGCGCCGTGATGACCGCGACGGGCAGGTCCGGTGCCTCGGACTGGATCCACTCGATCAGCTCCGTGCCGTCGCCGTCTGGCAGGCGCAGGTCCGTGAGGCAAAGCGCGTAGTCGCGGCGGGCCTGCAATTCGCGGCGGGCTGAAGCCAGGTCGTGCACGGCGCTCGAGTCGACGCCCATGCGCGCAAGCGTGAGCGACAGCAGCTCGCAGAGGTCGGGCTCGTCGTCGACGATCAGTGCGCGTGGATTGGCCATGGGCTCAGGATTGCTCCCAGCGCTGCGGGTCCGCGAACACGATGCGGAAGACGCTGCCGCCTCCGGTGCGCGGCTCGTAGACGAGCAGCGCGCGGTTGCACTGTGCGAGCTCGCGGGCAATGAAGAGTCCGAGGCCCGTGCCGCTCGTCCGCGACGTGAAGAATGGCTCGAAGATGCGATCGCTGATGGCCGCGTCGATGCCGGGACCGCGGTCCAGCACTTCGAGGAACGGGCGGTTGCTGCCCGCGAGGCGTCCGATGCGGACCTCGATCTTGTCTTCCGGGATCTGCACCGAGTAGCGGAACGCGTTCTCGCAGAGGTTCCACAGGATCTGGCGCAGGTGCGAGGGATCGACGCGCACCTCGAGCTCGGGATCCGGCAAGTCGGCAACCAGTTGTCCCGGGTCGTGGCCGCCCGTGCTGGTGAACTCCCGCGCGAAATCCGTGACCCATTCGGCGAGCGGCATGCGCTCCGGCCGCGTGCTTTCCCGGCGGGCGAGCTGCTGCACGTTGCCGATGATCGTGCTGACCCGTTCGGCGTTTGCGTTGATGATGGCGCTGAGGCGCCGGCTGCCCTCCGGAACGCCCGAGTCCTCGCCGAGGAGCTGGGCCGCGTGACTGATCGCGCCGACCGGGTTCCGGATTTCGTGGGCGATGGACGCCGAAAGCCGCCCGAGTGCGGCCAGGCGCGTCTGGTGGATGCGGTCGTCGAGCGCCGTCAGGTCCTCGAGGAATACGAGCACTGGCGGCGGCTGTCCCTTGCCGAGCGGCGCGAAGTGGGGGCGCACCTCGCGCAAACCGTCCACCGCCAGCAGGCTGCCGCCGACGGTGTCCGTGACCGGAGCGCTCTGCCGCCACATGGTCAGCATATAAAGGAGGCGGGGCGACACCTCGCCGAGCAGGGCGTCGGATCTCGCGTCGGCGCCGAGGATCTGCCTTGCTGACTCGTTGATGAGGCGAATGCGGTCCTGCTCGTCGACCACGACGAGGCTCTCGCGCAGCCGCTCGACGATGTACTGCGAGAGCTCCGCGAGGTTCGCGAGGTCGAGGTCGCGCTGCCGCACGAGCGCCTCGCTCTCGCGCAGGCGCCCGGCGAGCGGCGCGACCGCGAGCGCAGCGATCAGGATGACGCCTCCGAGGAGGCCCGCCTGCGTGAGGTCGGATGAATCGGAGACTCCTCCGAACCAGACCATGATCTGTTGCCCGAGCACGCAGAGCGCGGCGATCGCTCCGATCGTGGTCGCGATGCGCGGCGGCATGAGCAGGCTGACGCCGGCGACGGGCATGATGAGCAGGAGTCCCGCACCGCTCGATGCACCGCCGCTCGTCACGAGCAGCGCCGTGACCGCGACGACGTCGAAGGCGACGTGAATGAACGCCTGCGCCTGCAGGGTCGGCCAGCGACGCTTGAGGAGGCCGATGCAGAGAACGCCGGTCGCGAACCAGGCGGCAATCGTATAGAAATAAAGCGTCGGCGCGGCGGCGCCGAGCGTCTGCGGCTGCGACGCGACGAGATGGAGCACGGCCAGTACCGAGGGAACGGTGAGCCGGTAGAGGTTGAGCAGCCCGAGGACGCGCCACGCGAGTTCCGGGTCGCCCGCCGCTCTCTCGATTTCGGCCGGCTTTTGCACGGCGGCACTTTATCACGCGGCCTGCGCAGCGCCCGCGCCGCGGCGCGCGTTTGCGACGCGGTTCAAGGCCTTCGAATACAATGCCGCAATGAATCTTCACGAATACCAGTCGAAGCGCATCTTCGCCGAGTACGGCGTGCCGGTGCCGGCCGGCAAGGTCGCCTCGACGGAAACCGAGGCGGTCGCCGCGGCCGGCGAGCTCCCGGGGCCGGTGTGGGTCGTGAAGGGGCAGGTGCACGCGGGCGGACGCGGCAAGGCGGGCGGCGTGAAGCTCTGCCGCTCGGCGCCGGAAGTCGGCAAGGCCGCGGCGGCGATGCTCGGCCAGCGGCTCGTGACGCCGCAAACGGGCGCGACGGGACTGCCGATCCACCAGGTCTACGTCGAATCCGGCAGCGCCATCGCGCGCGAGCTCTATCTCTCCGTGCTGCTCGACCGGGAACGCAGCCGCATCGCATTCGTCGCGTCGGCCGCGGGCGGCATGAACATCGAGGAGGTCGCTGCGAACGAGCCGGAGAAGATCCTCCGCATCGACGTCGACCCGGCGGCGGGGCTGCAGGGTTACCAGTGCCGGCGCCTCGCCTTCGGCCTCAGCCTCGAAGGCAGGCAGATCGCGGAGTTCGAGCGCATTGCGCGCGCGCTCTACCGGCTTTACCTCGAGCGGGACCTCTCGCTCGTCGAGATCAACCCGCTGATCGTGACGAAGGACGGCGCCCTCGTCGCGCTCGACGCCAAGATCAACGTCGACGCGAACGCGCTGTTCCGGCAGGTCGCGCTTGCGGCGCTGCGCGATCCCTCGCAGGAAGACGAGATGGAGCGGCAGGCGGCCGAGCACGAGCTCAACTATGTCTCGCTCGACGGCAGCATCGCGTGCATGGTGAACGGCGCCGGCCTCGCAATGGCGACGATGGACCTCATCAAGCTGCACGGCGGCGAGCCGGCGAATTTCCTGGACGTCGGGGGGACTGCGACCGCCGAGCGCGTGACCGCGGCCTTCCGCCTGATCCTGTCGAACGCGCGTGCCCGCGCGATCCTCGTGAACATCTTCGGCGGCATCGTGCGCTGCGACGTCATCGCCGAAGGCATCATCCAGGCGGTCAAGGTCGCGGGCGTGACACTTCCCGTGGTCGTGCGCCTCGAGGGCACGAACGCCGACAAGGCGCGCGCGCTGCTCGCGGCGAGCGGGCTCGCGATCACCGTGGCCAGGGACGTCTCGGATGCGGCGACCAAGGCCGTGCGGCTGGCGGGTGGGCGGGCGAAGCGATGAGCATCCTCGTGAATCGCCGCAGCCGCGTGATCTGCCAGGGCTTCACCGGCAAGCAGGGCACGTTCCATTCCGAGCAGGCGATCGCCTACGGCACGAACCTCGTCGGCGGCGTCACGCCGGGTCGCGGTGGCTCCCGGCACCTCGACCGGCCCGTGTTCGACACCGTGCACGACGCGGTCAAGGCGACGAAAGCCGACGTCAGCGTGATTTACGTCCCGGCCCCGTTTGCCGCCGATGCGATCCTCGAGGCCGCCGACGCCGGCATTCGCCTCATCGTCTGCATCACCGAAGGCATCCCGGTCAACGACATGGTGCGCGTGAAGGCCGCACTCGCGGGTGGCAAGAGCCGCCTCGTCGGCCCGAACTGCCCCGGCGTCATCACGCCGGGCGAATGCAAGGTCGGCATCATGCCGGGCTTCATCCACCGGCCCGGCAAGGTCGGGATCATCTCGCGTTCCGGGACGTTGACGTACGAGGCCGTCTTCCAGACGACGAACGTCGGCCTCGGCCAGACGACCTGCGTCGGCATCGGCGGCGACCCGGTGCGGGGCGTCAATTTCATCGAAGTGCTCGCGCTCTTCGAACGCGACAAGGACACGGCCGGCATCATCATGGTCGGCGAGATCGGCGGCACGGACGAAGAGGCGGCCGCGGAATACATTCACCGCGAGGTGTCGAAGCCCGTCGTCGCCTACATCGCGGGCGTCACCGCGCCCGCGGGCAAGCGCATGGGCCACGCAGGCGCCGTGATCGCGGGCGGGAAGGGCACGGCGGCCGACAAGTACGCCGCACTCGAGGGAGCGGGCGTGCGCACGGTGCGGTCGGCGGCGGACCTCGGCGTCGCCATGCAGCAGGCGCTGGCCTCGCGCCGGCGCCGGCGCAAGCGCTGAGCGGCCGGTGCGCATCGCTCTCGCCCAGATCAATCCCACCGTCGGCGACGTCGCCGGGAACGCCGACCGGATCCTCGCGCGGGTGGCGGAAGCGAAGAAGGCGGGCGCGGCGCTCATCGTCACGCCGGAGCTCGCGCTCTCCGGCTACCCGCCCGAGGACCTCCTGTTCCACCGCGGGTTCCGGCGGCGCATCGAGGAGTCGCTCGCGCGGCTCGCCGACGAGGCCCGCGGCATCGACCTCCTGGTGGGCTATCCCGAGTACTCGGGCGGCGTACTGTTCAACGCGGCGGCCTGGATCCGCGACGGCAAGCGCGTCATCAACTACCGCAAGCAGCGGCTGCCGAACTACCAGGTCTTCGACGAAAAGCGTTATTTCACGCCCGGCGACGCCTTCTTCACCGTCGAGCTCGGCAAAGTGAATGTCGCACCGATCATCTGCGAGGACATCTGGCACGCCGAGATTGCCGAGGGCGCGCGGCGCGCCGGCGGCGACGTCGTCATCGCGATCAATGCCTCGCCCTACCAGCGCGGCAAGCAGGAAGAGCGCGAGGCCTATGTGGCGGCGCGCGCACGCGAGAACCGCGCGCCGTACGTTTACCTCAACCTCGTCGGCGGCCAGGACGAGCTCGTGTTCGAAGGCTCGAGCTTTGCCGTGGACTCGAGCGGGCGCGTCGTGCACCGCGCTCCGGCCTTCGAGGAGTCGCTGACGACGCTGGATGTCGTCGAGGCGGACAAGGGCTTCGACATCGAGCCGGAGAGCCTCGCGCCGCTTCCCGCCGGGGAAGAGAGCGTCTGGCGCACGATCGTGCTCGGCGTGCGCGACTATGTGGAGAAGCACCGCTTCGCAGGCGTCGTGATCGGACTCTCGGGGGGCGTCGACTCCGCGGTCGTGCTCACCGTCGCCTGCGACGCGCTGGGCGCAGAGCGCGTGCAGGCCGTCATGATGCCCTCGCGGTTCACGTCGAGCATGTCCGAGAAGGACGCGGCGGCGCTGGCGCGCGGCCTCGGCGTGAAGTATTCGATGATCCCGATCGAGGGCATGTACCAGGCGACGCTGGCGGCGCTCGAGCGCGAGTTCCGCGGCCTCGCACCGGACGCAACCGAGGAGAACATCCAGGCCCGCTGCCGCGGCATGCTGCTGATGGCCATCTCGAACAAGAGCGGCCGCATCGTGCTGACGACCGGCAACAAGAGCGAGATGGCGGTCGGCTACGCGACGCTGTATGGCGACATGGCCGGCGGCTACGCGCCGATCAAGGACTGCAGCAAGACGCTGGTCTGGCAGCTCGCGCGCTGGCGCAACCGCCAGCCCGGCGGGCCCGCGATTCCGGAGCGGATCATCGAGCGGCCGCCGACCGCGGAGCTGCGCGAGAACCAGCTCGACTCGGACAGCCTGCCGCCCTACGAAGTGCTCGATCCGATTCTCGAGGCCTTCATCGAGGACGATCGCTCGGTCGACGAGATCGTCGGCATGGGTTTCGACCGCGCGGTGGTGACGCGCGTGCTCGAGCTCGTGAAGCGGAGCGAATACAAGCGCCGGCAGGCGCCGCTGGGCGTGCGCGTCAGCGGCCGCGCTTTCGGGCGCGACTGGCGCTATCCCATCACGTCGGGATACAGGCCTGGTGAGTCGTAGCCGGAGGGGACTGTCCCCTAGTCGAATGGCCACCACCAGGATTTCTTGTTGTGCTTCACGGGCTTCGTGTTCGGGTAGTTAAGCGCGAACACTTCCTGTGAGCGTTCCGCGAGGTCGTTGAGCCCGAGTCCCTGGTAGGCGGAGATCATGATCTCGAGCGCCTGCCGCGTCGCGGGCGCGCCGTCGTAGTTCTCGATGCAGTAGCGGGACCGGTCGACCGCCGCGACCCAGGCCTGGCGCTTCAGGTAATGCTCCGCGACGTAGACCTCGTAGTCCGCGAGGCGGTTGCGCAGGTAGATCATGCGCTGGCGCGCGTCGTGCGCATAGATGCTCTGCGGGTGCTGCTTGATCAGCTGCTCGAAGGCGTCGAAGGCGCGGCGCACGTCCTGCGGTGGCCGCTGCTCGAGGTCCGTGTTGAACCAGCGCTCCAGGAAGTTCGGCGAGCGCTCGAAGTAAATCAGCCCGCGCAGGTACATCGCGTAGTCCACCCGCGGGTGGGTCGGGTTCTCGCGGATGAACTGGTCGGCGGCGTCGATCGCCGACTCCTGCTCGCGGCTGCGGTAGTACGCGTAGATGATGTCGAGCCGCGACTGGCGCGCCTCGTCGCTGAACGGGTAGCGTGCGTCGAGCGCCTCGTAGTAGCGCACCGCGCCGCGGTAGTCGCCGCCCATGAGCAGCTTGTGCGCCTTCTCGTACATCCGCTCGGGCTGCAGGTTTTCGGCGGCGCGCTCCTTGTAGCCGCAGCCCGAGGCTGCGAGCGCGCAACACGCGACGAGCACGGCGCGCGCCATCATTCGGGCTGGCTGCAAAGGACTGGACCCCGGCTGTTGAATCGACGCAGTATACCGGCAAAAGACCGCTCCCGACCCCCATGAGTTCCACCCGTCACCAACGCGAGCTGCGGCTCCCGCCGCAGGCGGCCGGCCGACGCCTCGACCAGGCGCTCGCGGACGCCTTGCCCGAGTTCTCGCGCTCGCGTCTCAAGCGCTGGATCGACGACGGCATGCTGCGCGTCGACGGCCGCGTGCCGCGCCCGCGCGACATTGTGGCGGGCGGCGAGCGCATCGCACTCGATGCGCCGGACGAAGACGCGGTCGCGCCCGCGCCGGAGGACATCGAGCTCGCGATCGCCTACGAGGATCGCGACGTGATCGTCGTCGACAAGCCCGCGGGGCTCGTCGTGCATCCCGGCGCCGGCAACCCGGCCGGCACGCTGCAGAACGCGCTGCTCGCGCACGACCGCAAGCTCGCGAAACTGCCGCGCGCCGGCATCGTGCACCGGCTCGACAAGGGTACGACGGGGCTCCTCATCGTCGCGCGGAGCGAGAGCGCGCGCACGAAGCTCGCCGAGGCGCTCGCCGCGCGCTCCATCCACCGCGAGTACCAGGCCGTCTGCGTCGGCGTAATGACCGCGGGCGGAAAGGTCGACGCCCCGATCGACCGGCATCCGGTGGACCGCCTGCGGATGGCCGTGCGCGCGAGCGGGCGCGAGGCGATCACGCACTACCGCGTGATCGAGCGCTTCCGCCGGCACACCTGGGTGCGCGTCACGCTCGAGACCGGCCGCACGCACCAGATCCGCCTGCACCTCTCGCACGCGGGATACCCGCTCGTGGGCGACCCGGTCTACGGGCGCCGGCTCGTGATCCCGCGCGGCGCTACCGCCGCGCTTGCCGAGATGCTGCGCGGCTTCCGCCGCCAGGCGCTGCATGCCGCGAAGCTCAGCTTCCCGCATCCGCGCGATGGCCGCATGATCGAGGTCGAATCGAAGCTGCCCGCGGACATCCGCGCGCTCATCGCGGCGCTGAAACGCGACCGCGACGCGGCTGCCGACTGATGGCCGCGCTCGAGTTCCTGCGGCCGGACTGGGCAGCGCCCGCACGCGTCCACGCCGCGATGACGACGCGGCCGGGCGGCGTCAGCCGGGATCCGTATGCAAGCCTCAACCTGGCGCAGCACGTCGGTGACGATCCCGTGGCCGTCTCGGAGAATCGCCGGCGCCTGCGTGCCGCGCTCGAGCTGCCGGCGGAGCCGGCCTGGCTCGAACAGGTGCACGGCGCGTGCGTCGCGATCCTGCCGTCCCGCGCCGACGGTCCTGCCGACGGCGTCGTCACCGCCGAGCGAGGCACGGTGTGCGCCGTGCTCGTCGCCGACTGCCTGCCGGTATTCCTCGCGAGCAAGGGCGGCGATCGCGTCGGCATCGCGCACGCCGGCTGGCGAGGGCTCGCCGCCGGCGTGATCGAAGCGACGATTGCGGCGCTCGATGTGGACGCATCGGATCTCGTCGCCTGGCTCGGCCCCTCGATCGGTCCCAGCGCCTTCGAAGTCGGGGGCGACGTGCGCGAGGCTCTTCTAGCGGGCGATCCCGGCGCAGCGGACGCCTTCCGTGCAGGGCGGGGCGATCGCTGGCTCGCCGACCTGCCTGCACTTGCGCGCCGGCGGCTCGCCGCTGCGGGCGTCACCGCCGTCACGGGCGGCGGCGTCTGCACGCATTCGGATACCGCGCGCTTCTATTCCTATCGCCGCGACGGCGCGACCGGCCGCATGGCCGCGCTCGCCTGGCTCGCGTGATGTAGGCTGTCGGGCGTGTCGACGCTTGCCGCCGTCATCCTGCTCACCGCCATCAGCGGCGGACTCTCGGCCTTCATCGCCGGCGGCTTCATGCTGCTGCCGGCCCGGCGCCGCGACGCGCTGCTGCCGCACCTCGTGAGCTTCGCGACCGGCGCGCTGCTCGGCGCCGCGCTGCTCGCGCTCTTGCCGCACGCGCTCGACTCGGGCGCCGGCGCGCACGGCATCGGCATCGCGCTCGCCTGCGGGATCATTGCGTTCTTCGTGCTGGAGAAGGCGGTGCTCTGGCGCCACTGCCACGTGGACGCCTGCGAAGCACACGGGCCGCTGGACCATCATCGCGACCGCGCGTCGGCGACCCTGATCCTCTGGGGCGACGCATTTCACAACCTCCTGGACGGCGTCCTGATCGCGGCCGCGTTCCTGACGGACGCGCACCTCGGCGTCGTCACGACCGTCGCCGTGTTCGCGCACGAGATCCCGCAGGAGGTCGGCGACCTCGCGATCCTCCTGAACGGCGGCATGTCACGCCGCCGCGCGATGACGCTGAACGTCGCGGTCAGCCTGACCTCGATCGCGGGCGCCATCGTCGCGTGGTACTTGCTGGCGCAGGCGCTGCAGTGGCTTCCGTACGCCCTCGCAATCGCTGCTGCGAGCTTCCTCTACGTCGCAGTTGCCGACCTCATCCCGAACCTACATCGCCGCGTTGACGCCAAGACGTCAGTCCAACAGGTCGTCCTGATCACTCTCGGCATCCTCGTTATCGGACTCTCGCACGAGTTCGCGCACTAGGTTCCGGCGGTTGCGCGGACTTCGCGCCGGTCGGGAACCCTCGCTCGCTCAGCCGGAACTTATTCGCTCGCTCGGGGACCCGCCCGGCGAAGTGCGCGCGCGGGAGTCGTCGTGCTACGAGTTGAGTCGCAGGGCTTCGCGGAGACCGATGAGAACGAGCTCGGGAATGTGCGCGTCGAAGACCTTCTCGTCCTCGAACAGGCGTGCAAACCCGCCGGTCCCGACGAGAATCGTCGGCTTGCCCGCGAAGTACTGCGTCCGGACTTCCGCGCAGAGGTGCTTCAGGATCGCGATGTTGCCGTGGTAGAGCCCCGCCTGGATGCTCTCGACCGTCGAGCGTCCGAGCAGCTCGGGGGGCTTCCTGATCTCGACTTTCGGCAGCCGCGCCGTGCGCGCGTCGAGGCTCTCCATCGCGAGCCGGAGGCCCGGCAGGATGACGCCGCCGAGATAGTCGCGCTCCTCGGTGAGCGCGTCGATCGTCGTCGCCGTGCCGAAGTCCACGATGATCGCGTTCTTGCCCGGGAAGAGCTTCGCCGCCGCGATTGCGCCGGCGATGCGGTCGCTGCCGACCTCGAGCGGGTTGCGGTAGCGGATCCTGAGCCCGGTGCGCACGCCCGGCTCCAGCATGAACGGCCGGAGGCCGAAGTACTTCACGCTCGCATTCCGGACGGAGTGCACCATGTCCGGGACGACGGAACAGATCGCGACCTCGGTGATGCTCTGCGGGTCCACGTCGTTCTCGCGCAGGACCTGGCGGCAGAAGAGTCCGAACTCGTCCGAGGTGTTCTCCGCGCGCGTCGCGCGCCGGAACTGCAGCGCGAGCCGGTCGTCGTCGAACACGCCGCCGTAGATCTGGCTGTTGCCGATGTCGAGGACGAGGATCACCGGGCGCCACCCGTCAGCTGCTCGTCGAGCAGGTGGGCGAGGGCGGTCGCGAGCTTGTCGCGCCCGACGTACCGCCGCACGCGGCTGCTGCCGTTTTCGTGCACGAAGAAGAGGTGCTCCTCGCCCGCCGCGAGCGTCGACACGTCGTTCTGGACGACGTAGCGCGCGCGGCTTCGCTTCAGGAGCTCGCGCGCGGCGCGCGCCTGCGCGCCTGCGTCCGGGTCGTGGGTCAGCTTGAAGCCGACCAGGAGCAGTTCCGGATTGCCCGCGTAGCCCATGATGCGGTCGATGATCTTGGTCGTCGGCTGGAGCCTGACCGAGAGCTCCTGTCCCGACTCGAGCTTCGAGTCGGGCATCGGCTCGGCGACCGCGAAGTCCCCGACGGCGGCCGCATGCACGACGGCGGTGCATTCGCTGTCGCGCACGAGGCGCCGGAGCGCGGTGTCGAGGGAAGCGTGGTCAGTGAATGTCTCGCGGCGCGCGACGCCGCCGGCCTGCACGGACTCGACACCTGCGACCTGCGTCACGTGGAATCCGCGGGAGGCGAGCGCCTCGCAGATCATCGCGCCGGTGCGGCCGCTCGAGAGGTTCGAGATGAAGCGCACGCTGTCGATCGGCTCGCGCGTCGCGCCCGACGTGACCACCACTTTCTTCACTTCGTCTCCAGCGCCTTGAGCACCAGCTTTTCGAGCTCGTCCACCTCGAGCAACCTCCCTTCGCCCTGCTCGCCGCAGGCGAGGCGGCCGTCGCCGACCGGCAGGATTTGAGCGCCGTGGGCCGCGAGCCGCTCGCGGGCCGCGCGCGACGCCGGGTGGTCCCACATCGTCGCGTTCATTGCGGGTGCGACGAGGTAAGGCTTCTGCCCGATCTCCCACGCGAGGTACAGCGCGCCGATGGCATCGTTCGCGAGCCCGGCGGCGAGGCGGTTCATCGAGTTCGCCGTTGCGGGGCAGAGGAGCGCGACGTCCGCCCAGCGTGCCAGCCGGATATGGTCCATCGTCCGCCCGGATTCGTAGAGGTCGGTGAACGGCGGGCGGCCGGTGAGTCCTTCGAGCGTCGCGGCGCCGACGAAGCGGAGCGCGCCCGCGCTCGCGACGGTCTGCACCGCGACGCCGCGCTTTGCAAGCCGCGAGACGAGGTCGCAGGCCTTGAAGCAGGCGATCGAGCCCGTGAGCTGGAACAGGATCTTCGGTCCACTGTCACTCGACATTGTCGATGAGCCTCACCTGGCCGATCCGCACCGCCGCGAGCCGCCGGCCGTCGCGATCGGCGACGTAGTCCACGTCGAATCCCTCGCGCGCGAGCGCCGCCGCGGTTTCCGCGGCCGGACGCTCCGCCGCCTGGCTCTCGGCAAGCACGCGATGCAGGGCCGGCGCCCGCGCGCGCTCCGCGGGCGAGAGTAACCGGTTCCTGGAGCTCATCGCGAGGCCGTCGGCCTCTCGCACGGTCGGGCAGCGCACGATGCGCGTGTCGAGGAAGAACGCGTGCACGAGCCCCTCGACGAGCTGCAGCTGCTGAAAGTCCTTCTCGCCGAAGTAGGCGCGATCGGGGCGCGTGAGCAGGAGCAGCTTCAGCACGACGGTCAGGACGCCGTCGAAATGTCCCGGACGCGCGGCACCCTCGAGCTCGTGACTCAGCGCGTTCTCGGTGACGCGGTAGCGGTAGCCGTCGCGGTAGATCTCCTCCGCGCGCGGCAGGAAGGCAAGGTCGCATCCGGCGCCCTTGAGCATCTCGAGGTCACGCTCGACCGTCCTCGGGTAGCGCTCGAGGTCGCTCGGGTCGCTGAACTGCGCGGGGTTCACGAAGATGCTCGCCCAGGCGCGCGCATTCTCTGCCTTGGCGCGGCGGACGAGAGACAGGTGCCCTTCGTGCAGCGCGCCGAGCGTCGGGACGAAGCCCGTCGCCCCCGCGCCCCGGGCGCGGCGATGCTCGAGGAGCTCGGCGGCGCTCTCGACGACTTTCACGCGTCGTAACTCTCGGCCACCGTCGGGAACGCACCCTGCTTGACGTCGCGGTCGAAGCGGTCGACCGCATCGCGCACCTCGCTGAAGCCATCGATATAGGTGCGAAGGAACTTCGGCCGGTGGCCGTTCGAGAGGCCGAGCAAGTCCTGGAGCACGAGCACCTGGCCGTCGCAGTCGGCACCTGCGCCGATGCCGATCGTCGGGATCGTGAGCGCGCGCGTGATGCGTGAGGCGAGCGCGGAGGGCACGCACTCGAGCACGAGCGAGAAGCAGCCGAGCGCCTCAAGCTGTTTCGCTTCCTCGACGATGCGCGCGGCGTCGTCCTCGGAGCGGCCCTGGACCCGGAAGCCCGCCAGCGCGTTGACCGACTGCGGCGTCAGGCCCAGGTGGCCCATCACCGGGACGCCGGAGCCCGTGATGGCGGTGATCACGTCCTCGTGCCCGGCGACGCCCTCGAGCTTCACCGCCTGCGCACCCGCGCGCATCAGGGCCGCAACCGCGTCGAGCGCCGCAGGCACGCCCTTGCGGAACGAGAGGAAGGGCAGGTCGCCGATGAGGAATCGGGTCGGCGCCCCGCGCCGCACGGCGGCCGTATGCAGCGCCATGAGCTCGACGGTCGCGCCGAGCGTGTCGCTGTGGCCGTGCATGACCATGGCCGCGCTGTCGCCGACGAGGATGCAGTCGACCTTCGAGGCCTCGAGCACGCGCGCGAGCGCCGCGTCGTAGCAGGTGACCATCGAGATCTTGCGGCCGGCGGCCTTCGCCGCGGCGAAGTCGAGGACGGATTTCATGCGCGTTCCCTCCCGGCGGCCGCGATGAATGCCTGGTAGACGCCCGCGAGGGCCGTGCCGTCGAGCGCGTCGAGGTGCATCTGGATCGTCTCGGTGTCGCCGCGCGCGACCGGGCCGGTGAGGGCGCCGTCATGCGAGGCGATCACGTTCTCAACGATCCGGCGCGGGTAGGCCGCGAGCGCCTCGCGCGGCGCGCCGAAGCGCGAGTCCATCGCCGCGAAAAAGTCGCGCCACAGCACCGCCGTGAATCCGCCGGCAAGCGCGCACAGCGCGTGGTAGTAGGCCTTGTCTTCCGTCTTGAGCGGGAAGCAGGGATTCGGCAGGCGCGGGAAGAGCGTGCGGAACTCGGGGATCGGATCCGGATGCGCAGCATTGTGGTCGACGAACACGGGGATGTCGCGGTAGAACGCCGGCTCGTATGGCGTCGTGCCGAAGCTCATGAGCGGATGTGCGCCAAACGCTCCCTCGAAGCTCCGCCCGCCGCAGAAATGCACGTACGTGCGGTCGTCGAGCCCCTCCATGCGCAGGCGCGCCATCACGGGCCCGATCGCGTCGTCCGAGACGGCGAGCAGGATGACGGGGCAGCCCGCAAGCGCGTCCATCGCGGTGACGCCCGGCTTGCCATTCGGCCGCGCAAGGCGCCGCGACCACAGATTCCAGGGGATGCCGAGACTCGTGAAGTAATGGCGCCAGTGCCGCGACAGCCGGCCGTCGCCGACGAAGCCGTAGGGTGACTGCCCGGAAACCGGGCTATCGGCGGGTACCTGTCCCATGGATCAAGTCCCTAGATAAGTGGACATTTTCGACACCGGTCGCGGCCGCCCCGAAAGGCGGTCCGCGCCAGCGCGGATTTTCTCTCTTTTGGCGCATGGTACGCAAACCCTTGAAAATGGCGCTAAATTCTCCGCCTTGCAGGTTGAATCGCTGCATGCCGGCCTCATCCACCGGGCAGGCAAGGACCGCGGAGCGTACCGATGCGACCTGACCGGCTGACCTCGAAATTCCAGCTCGCGCTGGCGGACGCGCAGTCGCTCGCGGTCGGCCGCGACCAGCAGCTCATCGAGCCCGTACACCTGATGCTCGCGCTGCTCGACCAGGAGGGCGGGAGCGCCCGGCCGCTGCTCGATCGCGCCGGCGTCAACGTCAGCCTCCTGCGCTCGCGCCTGCTCGAACAGGTCTCGCGCCTCCCCGCGGTCGAGGGCGCGCCGGGCGAGGTCCATGCGTCCAACGACCTTGTCAAGCTGTTGAACGTCACCGACAAGCTCGCGCAGAAGCGCGGCGACCAGTACGTCTCGAGCGAGATCTTTGTCCTCGCCGCCAGCGATGACCGCGGCAACCTCGGCCGCGTGTTGAAGGACTCCGGGGCCGTCAAGGGCGCGATCGAGAAGGCGATCGACGACCTGCGCGGCGGCGAGAAGGTGGACGACCCGAACGCCGAGGAGCAGCGCGGCGCGCTCCAGAAGTACACCATCGACCTCACCGAGCGCGCCGAGAGCGGCAAGCTCGATCCCGTGATCGGCCGCGACGACGAGATCCGGCGCACGATCCAGGTGCTCCAGCGCCGCACGAAGAACAATCCCGTCCTGATCGGCGAGCCGGGCGTCGGCAAGACCGCGATCGTCGAGGGCCTGGCACAGCGCATCGTGAACGAGGAAGTACCCGAGAGCCTCAAGGGCAAGCGCATCCTCGCGCTCGACATGGGCGCGCTGATCGCGGGCACGAAGTTCCGCGGCGAGTTCGAGGAGCGACTGAAGGGCGTGCTGAACGACCTCGCCAAGCAGGAAGGCCGCGTCATCCTCTTCATCGACGAATTGCACACCGTGGTCGGCGCGGGCAAGGCCGAGGGCTCGATGGATGCCGGCAACATGCTGAAGCCTGCGCTGGCGCGTGGCGAGCTGCACTGCGTCGGCGCCACGACCCTGGACGAATACCGCAAGCACGTCGAAAAGGATGCGGCGCTCGAGCGGCGATTCCAGACCGTCTTCGTCGGCGAGCCGTCGGTCGAGGACACGGTCGCGATCCTGCGTGGCCTCAAGGAGCGCTACGCCGTCCACCACAAGGTCGAGATCACGGACCCCGCGATCGTCGCCGCGGCGACGCTTTCGCACCGCTACATCACGAACCGCCAGCTCCCTGACAAGGCCATAGACCTGATCGACGAGGCGGCTTCCCGGATCCGCATGGAGATCGACTCGAAGCCGGAGGAAATGGACCGGCTCGAGCGGCGGATCATCCAGCTGAAAATGGAGCAGGAAGCGCTCAAGAAAGAGAAGGACGAGGCTTCGAAGAAGCGCCTGGAACAGCTGGAGCTGACGCTGTCGGGACTCGAAAAGGAGTTTGCGGACCTCGAGGAAGTCTGGAAGGCGGAGAAGGCGGCCGTACAGGGCGCCGCGCACATCAAGGAAGAGATCGAGCGCACCAAGCTCGAGATCGAGGCCGCGCGCCGCGCGGGGAACCTCACGCGCGCCTCCGAGCTTCTCTACGGCAAGATGCCGGACCTCGAAAAGCGCCTTAAGTCGGCGCAGGAGGCGGAGGCGAAGGCGCCGACCCTCGTGCGCAACAAGGTCACCGAGGAGGAGATCGCCGAGGTCGTTTCCAAGTGGACCGGCATACCGGTCTCCAAGATGCTCGAGGGGGAGCGCGAGAAGCTCCTCAAGATGGAGGAAGAGATCGCCAAGCGCGTCGTCGGCCAGGAAGAGGCCGTGCGCACGGTGTCCGACGCGATCCGGCGGAGCAGGGCGGGCCTGGCCGACCCGAACCGGCCGAACGGCTCGTTCCTGTTCCTCGGCCCGACCGGCGTCGGCAAGACGGAGCTCACCAAGGCGCTTGCCGAGTTCCTGTTCGACACCGAGGATTCGCTCGTTCGCATCGACATGTCGGAGTTCATGGAGAAGCACTCGGTCGCCCGCCTGATCGG
>DATJFN010000130.1:0-12594 GCA_035495635.1 Steroidobacteraceae bacterium
GGCGAGCAGGGCATCGCAGTCGGCGAATGCGTTTTCAACGGCGGGAACCGCCGCGCGGCCGAGCGCAAAGCCCGCGTGCAGCCGGTGATGGCCCGGGAACGCGGACAGGCCCTGGAGCGTCGTCGAAACCGGTGCGCCGAGCCGCTCGGCGACGGCGATGAGCTCCGCGCCCGCGTCGACCGCGCCCCAGCCGCAGAAGATCGCGGGACGCTTCGCGGCGCGAAGTATCGCGGCCGCTCGAGCGAGGTCGGACTCGGATGCGCGGGACGTGGCGGGCGGCGCCGGCGTGAAAGCGGGCCGCTCTCCGGCGTCGCCCGCCATCAGCTGGATGTTCACCGGGATCTCCACGAAGGCCGGCCCCGGCTCGCCGGTCGTCGCGGCGCGGTACGCGTCGTGGATCGCGGTGATCACGTCTGCGTGGCGCTCGACGCGCCAACGCGCCTTGGTGATCGGCGCGAGCAGCGCCTGCTGGTCCATGTCGTGCAGCTGGTAGGCGCGGCCGAGGTCGCGCCGCACGCCGCCTGAAATCACGAGCATCGGGATGCCGTCGAGAAATGCCTCGCCGATCCCGCTTGCCGCATGCGTGACGCCGGCCGCCGGGACGATCGCGAGGGCGCCGATCCCGGCGCCGGTGCGGCTGTAGGCGTCTGCCATGAAGGCGCCGCCACCCTCGTGGGCGACGAGGACCGGCGTGATGGAATCCGAGGCGCCGAGCTCGTCGTAGAGCTCGGTGTTGTGCACGCCCGGGATGCCGAACGTGTGCCGGATGCCGAGTTCCTCGAGCGCCTCGCGCGCGAGGCGCGCCGCCGTCTTGTGCATGCTGCCTCCCCGCGGGGTGCAGCGTAGCCTAACCGGCGGCGGCGCTCCTCGTCAGGCCTTGACCATGCGCCAGTCGCCCTCGCCGTAGCGGCAGGCGCTGCCTTGCTTCGCGACGCGTCGCCCGTTCTCGAGCCGCACGAAAGTGAACTTGCGGCAGACGCGGCCGTCGCGCTCGAATCGCCCATAGGGCGTCAGGGCATACACCATGTCGCTGGTGGATCCCCTCCATTCGACCTTGCGCCCGTCCTCGAGCAGCTCGAGCGAATGGCCGAAGCAGGCGCGATCCTTGTCGTCCATGTCGTCGCCGATCTCGTGGCCGATGACCGCGCCGATCGCGGCTCCCGCGAGGATGGCGACCAGGCGATTGTCGTCGTTGCTCGCGGCGGCGCCGATCGCGCCGCCGACGACCGCGCCGACTGCAGCGCCCGCGCTATCACGGTCGCAATGTCCCGACCGCACGCCGTAGTCGTTGGACCATTGCCGGCCTGTGTAGCCGACGTAGTACGGATCGTTCTTCTTCCGCCAGCCGTGCGCCGGCGCGTGCGAAGGCGGGTCCGCCAGCGTGGCGGCCGGCGCGGCGATCGCGCAGGCGAGTGCGGCTGCGGACAGGATGCGTCTTATGTTCACAAGGGCTCTCCGGTTCGGTCTGGGGTGGGAGAGTCTAGGTAGGGACCGCCTGAACGGCGCGTGAACCAGCGCTCAGAAAGCGGTCAGAAGGCGTTGATCCCCGTCAATTCGCGACCAATCGTGAGCTGGTGGATGGTCTCGGTGCCCTCGTACGTGATGACGCTCTCGAGGTTGAGCGCGTGGCGGATCGGCACGTATTCCGCGCTGATGCCGGAGCCGCCCAGCATGTCACGCGCGTCGCGCGCGGCGTCGAGCGCCATGCGGCAGTTGTTCCACTTCGCGAGCGACACCTGCGAGGGATGCATCCGGCCCGCGTCCTTCATGCGCCCGAGCTGCAGCGACATGAGCTGCGCCCCGGTGATGCCGCGGGCCATCGACGCAAGGCGGATCTGGATCGCCTGATTCGCGGCGAGCGGGCGGCCGAACAGCACGCGGGACTTCGTATAGTCGAGCAGCTGCGCGAGGCAGGCCTGCGCGCAGCCGATCACGCCCCAGGTGATCCCATAGCGCGCCTGTGTGAGGCAGGACAGCGGCGCCTTGAGGCCGATGGTGCTGCCCGGCAGGACGTTTTCCTCCGGCACGACGACGTCCTCGAAGAAGAGGGCGCCGGTCGCTGAAGCCCGCAGCGAGAACTTGCGCTCGATCTCGGGCGCGGCGAAGCCGCGCATGCCCTTCTCGACGATGAATCCCCGGATGCCTTCCTCGGTCTTGGCCCACACAACGGCGACGTCGGCGATCGGCGCGTTCGTGATCCACATCTTCGAGCCGTTCAGCACCCAGTCCTTGCCGCGGCGCTTCGCGTGCGTCTTCATGTTGCCGGGGTCGGAGCCGCCATGGGGCTCGGTGAGCCCGAAGCAGCCGATCAGCTCGCCGGTCGCCATGCGCGGCAGGTACTTCTCGCGCTGAGCCTCGCTCCCGTACGCATGGATCGGGTACATCACGAGGCTCGACTGCACGGAGACGAAGCTGCGGATGCCGGAGTCGCCGCGCTCGAGCTCCTGGCAGATCAGCCCGTAGGAAACGGAGTTCATGCCCGCGCAGCCGTAGCCCGTGATCGAGCTGCCGAGCAGGCCGAGCGACGCGATCTCCGGCACGAGGTCGCGCGGAAAAGTGTGATCCTCGAAGTGCTTCCGGATGACCGGGAGGACCTTCTCGTCGACGAGGCGCGCCGTCGAGTCGCGCACCATGCGCTCGTCGTCGGTCAGCGATCCCGCGACGTCGTAGAGGTCGAGCGGGTTCAACCGGTCTGCATCCCGAGGCGGCCCACGAGGTCCTGGGCCATCGCCTCGGCATCCTTCGCCTTGCCGACCGCGGACTCGACGTCGCCTTTCGCAAAGGCGGCGCCGGCCTCGTTCCACGTGGACTGCGCGCTCGCGAACGCGGCATTCGCTTCGTCGAGGAGTTGCTTGTCCATCCCGTCGGGCAGCTTCTTCATCTTGCCGAGCTCCTCGAGGCGGCCGTTGATTCCGGCGAGCAGGTCCGGGAGGCTCCCGGACAGGCGCGCCCAGTCGGCGTTCAGCGCGGCGACGCGCTTCTCCTTGGCGGCCGCGGCTTCCTTGCCGAGGGCCTCGGCGTGCGCGGGCACGTCCTTCACCGCCGCGATCGCGTCGGCGTAGCGTTCCTCGTCAAAGGCCTTGCGCGCCGCGACCAGCTCGCCTTTCACCTCGGCATAGCGCTCGGGCACGTACTTCTCGGCGTCGTCGTAAACGGCGTTCAGCGCGTTCTCGGCGGCGTCGATCGCCTCCTTGGCGGGATCGCGCTGCGAACAGGCGGCGAGCGCAAGCGCGGCCGCGCACGCGGCAAAGAGGATCCGGATTCTCATGGGCGGCGACCTCAGGCGGCCTTGACGCCGAGCTTTTCCATGATCGCCGCGATCTTCGCCTTGGCGTCACGCGCCGCGAGCACCGTCGCCTCGAAGGTCTTGCTGCTCATGTCCTGGGCGGCCTTGCTCCATGAATCACGCGCGGCGTCGTACTCGGCGATCGTCTGCTTCCACTCGTCGGCGGTCATGCCCTGCGGTGCGCGGCCGCGCTGCGAGGAAATCTTCTTGTCCATCGCGGTGATCATGGCCGGCATCGCCTTCGTGAGGTCGTTCCACTCGGTCTCCATTTCGACCATCATCTGTGCACGCTTGATGCGCGCGTCGGCGATGGCGTGCTTGAGGGCGTCGTCTGCGGCGGCGGCATTCGTCACGACGTCCCCGTAAGATTCCTTCGCCATCGAGTCGCGCAGCGACTGGATGCTCTTCTCGACCTCCGCGTAGCGCTCCGGAAGGTACTTCTGGACGTCCGCACCGGACTCCTTGAACTTCTTCTCAACCGCAGCGAGCGCCTGCTCGGCGGGCACCTTCTGGTTTGCGCAGGCCCCGAGCCCGAGGAAAAGGGCGGCGAGCGTCGCGGTCAGGAGAACCCTGGAAAACTTCAGCATGGCATTTCCCTCCGGCGTTTTGCCGACCGCATAGCGTAACACCGATCGGGTACCATGCCGCGCGTGAAGATACCCGAGATCCTGATGGTCGAGACCGTGCACCAGCCGGGCAGCCTCGCGAAGGTGCTGCAGGTGATCGCGGATGCGGGACTCACGATCGACCACCTGCAGGCACTGCGGCGCGAGCAGGGCCGCACGATGTGGGAGATCACGCTCGAGATGGACGAAGAGGCGGACCGGAGCCTCTATGCCCGCATCGACGCGCTGCCGATCGCGCGCTTCGTCGGCAAGTCGGACCGCGTGTTCGACCGGCACCGCGGCGGAAAGATCCGCACCGAGTCGGTAATCCCCATCACGACGCAGCAAGTGCTGCGCGACATCTACACGCCGGGCGTCGCGCGCGTCTGCCTCGCGATCCAGCGCGAGCCGGCGCTCGCCTGGGACTACACGAGCCTCGGCAACTCAGTCGCCATCGTGACGAACGGGACGGCCGTGCTCGGCCTCGGCCGCATCGGCGCGCTCGCGGGGCTGCCGGTCATGGAAGGGAAGGCCGCGCTCTTCGCGACGCTCGTCGGCATACACGCGGTGCCGATCCTGCTCGACGAGACCGACCCCGCGCGCTGCATCGACCACATCGCGGCCATCGCCTCCGGCTTCGGCGCCATCCAGCTCGAGGATTTCGCCGCGCCCGCCTGCTTCGAGATCGAGGAGGGACTCCGCGCGCGACTCGACCGGCCCGTGCTCCACGACGACCAGCACGGCACCGCAGTCGTCACGCTCGCGGCGGTCCTGAACGCGACGAAGCGCGCGGGCAAGGCGCTCGCGGAAAGCGTCGTCGGCCAGGTCGGCCTCGGCGCGGCGGGCATCGGCATCGTAAGGCTCCTGCAGCGCGCGGGCGCGCGGCGCGTCCTGGGGGCGGACCTCGACGCGGCTGCGCTCCGCCGTCTTGCGGCAATGGGCGGCGAGGCCTCGACGCTCGCCGACATCATGCAGAAGGCCGACATCGTCATCGCGACGACCGGCGCGCGCGGACTCATCAAGGCGGAGTCCGTGCGCAAGGGCCAGATCATCCTCGCCCTGTCCAACCCGGATCCGGAGATCGAGCCGGCGATCGCGCTCGCCCAGGGCGCGGCGATCGCGGCGGATGGCAAGAGCATCAACAACCTGCTGGGATTCCCGGGCCTCTTCAAGGGCGCGCTCGCCGTGCGGGCAAAGCGCTTCACCGACGCCATGCTGCTGGCGGCGGCGGCGACGGTCGCGGAGATGGCGAAGGGAGACGACCTTGTGCCCGACCCGCTGGATCGGCTGGTGCACCAGGCCGTCGCGGCGGCGGTCAGCCGCTCATCGCAGTCCTGAGCTTCGCGAGCGCGGCAGACTCGATCTGCCGGATGCGTTCGGCGGAAACGCCGTACTCTCCTGCGAGTTCCTGCAGCGTCTTCTTCTCTTCCGTGAGCCAGCGCGACTGGATCACCGTGCGGCTGCGCTCGTCGAGTCCCTCGAGCGCGATCGCGAGATCGCCCGCGACAGCGCCTTCCCACTGGTCCTGCTCGACGATCGTCGCCGGGTCCGCCTCGGGCGCGGGCAGGTAGAGAGAAGGCGAGGCGATCGCCTCGTCATCGCCGTTATCCGGCGCCGGGTCGAACGACAGGTCGCGCGCGGAAAGGCGGCGCTCCATCTCGCGCACTTCGCGCGGGTCGACGCCGAGCTCGCCGGCGACCGCCGCGGTCTCGTCTTCGGAGAGCCAGGCGAGGTTCTTCTTCATGCGGCGCAGGTTGAAGAACAGCTTGCGCTGCGCCTTGGTCGTCGCGACGCGGACGAGGCGCCAGTTGCGGATCACGAACTCGTGGATCTCCGCGCGGATCCAGTGCACGGCAAAGCTGACAAGCCGCACGCCCATGTCCGGGTCGAATCGCTTGACGGCTTTCATCAGGCCGACGTTGCCTTCCTGGACAAGGTCGCCCACGGGCAGGCCATAGCCCATGTAGCCGCGGGCGATGTGCACCACGAACCGCAGGTGCGAGAGCACGAGCGTCCGCGCCGCCTCGAGGTCCTGTTCCTGGTGGAAGCGGCGGGCGAGGTCGAACTCTTCCTCGCGGCTCAACATCGGGATCGCCGACACGCGCTCGATATAAGCGTCGAGGCTGCCGAGCGGCCCGGATGAAATAAGCGACGGGTTAGGAAGCGCGAGAGCCTGGCTGGTCATGAAGATGGGTTACCTCCGAGCAGCGAGTTTAGCAGTCGTGTCAATAGAGTGCTAACGAGCCCGGAAGTTCCCGGCCAGGAAGGCATAAAATATAACTAAAACAGCAAGTTATGCTCGTGGTTCGATGCGCCGCAGGTGATATCCCGCAGCCAGCCGGGCGCCCAGGAATCCGAGCAGGGCGCCGCCCCCGACGAGCACCGGCCATTCCTGGATCGTGAGGCCCCGAAGCTCGAATGTCGCGCCGTACGCGGCCGCGAGACTCGCGATATACGGCTCGAGCGCGACGAGCCCGGCCTGGACGAGGCCGAACGCGAGCAGCCCGCCGCCCAACCCTTGCCACAGCCCGGAATAGAGGAACGGCCGGCGCACGAATGCGTTGCTCCCCCCGACGAGCTTCGTGACCTCGATCTCCGCCCGGCGGCTGTTGATCTCGAGGCGGATCGTGTTTCCGACGACGCCCAGCACGCCCGCAGCCAGGAGTCCCGCGACCAGCAGCACGAGCTGCTGCAGCGTGTCCTCGATCGCGTGCAGCCGGCGCACCCAGGCCGTGTCCGCCTCGACGAGCTCGACGTTATCGACATTGCGCAACTCATCCGCGAGCTTTCCGACCTCCGCGGCCGAATCGTGGGGCGGCGCGGGCCGCACCTTCACGAGCCAGGGCAGCGGATTCTCGGGCAACGCCTTGAGAGCATCGCCGATGCCGGACAGCTTCCTGAATTCCGCGAGGCCCTCGTCCGGGCTCACGAGGTCCGCATCCGCAACGCCGCGCTTCGCCTCGATCGCGGCCGCGGCCTTGCGGGCCTGCGATTCCGTCGTCGACATCCTGAGGTACGCGGAGAGCTGCACCGTGTCGTCGAGTCCGGCCGTCACGATGCGCATGTTGGCGACTGCAACGTAGAGCGCGGCGGGCAACGCGAGCGCGATGCCGATCACGAGGATCGTGAGGAAGGCCGCGAACGGCTGCCGCGCGAGGCGCCCGAGGGAGCCGAGTGCCGCCTGCGCGTGGCGCTCGAAGTAGATCATGGGTTCAGGCGGCGTGCGTCGAGGCGAGCCGGCCCTGCTCGATGTGCACGCGTCGCACGCGGAAGCGCTCGAGGAGGTGGATGTCGTGGGTCGCGACCATCACCGTGACGCCGACCGCGTTGAAGCGCTGGAAGAGGTTCATCACCTCGAGCGCGAGGTCGGGGTCGAGGTTTCCGGTCGGCTCGTCCGCGATCAGGACCGGGGGCTTCGTGATGACGGCGCGCGCGATGCCGACGCGCTGCTGCTCACCCGCAGACAGCTCGAGCGGGAACGAGCGCTCGCGGCCCAGGAGGCCCACCTGGTCGAGCGCCGCGCGCACGCGCTTGTCCATCTCGCGGCGCGGGACCCCGCCGATCGCGAGCGGCAGCGCGACGTTGTCATAGACCGGGCGGTCGTCGAGCAGCCGATGATCCTGGAACACGATGCCGACCTGGCGCCGGAAGGCCGGGATCGCGCCGCGGCGCAGCGAGTTCGTGTTACGCCCGTTCACGAAGACCTGCCCGCGCGTCGGCCGCTCGAGGAGCGCGATCAGGCGAAGCACCGTGCTCTTGCCGGCGCCGGAGTGCCCGGTGAGGAAGGCCATCTCGCCCGACTCGAGCTCGAAGCTGAGCTCCGAGAGTGCCTCACGCCCGTTCGGGTATCGCTTGAAGACGCGGTCGAACCGGATCACGCGCTGGACTCCGGGGCCGGCCGCAGCAGCCCCTCGACATAGGCCCGAGCGTCGAAGATACCGAAATCCTCCGCCTGTTCGCCAACGCCGACGAAGCGGATCGGGATGCCAAACCGGCGCGCGATCGCGACGACGATGCCGCCCTTCGCCGTGCCGTCGAGCTTCGTCACGACGAGGCCGGTGACGCCGATCGCCTGGCTGAACTGCTCCGCCTGCCGGAGCGCGTTCTGCCCGAGGCTGGCGTCGAGCACGAGGAGCACCTCGTGCGGCGCGTCCGGGTCGAACCGCTTGATCACCCGCGCGATCTTTGCGAGCTCGTCCATCAGGTGCGACTGCGTGTGGAGCCTGCCCGCCGTGTCCGCGATCAGGACGTCGACGCCCCGGGCCTTCGCCGACTGGAGCGCATCGAACACGACCGCTGCGGGGTCGGCTCCCGTCGCCTGCGCGACGACGGGCACGTTATTGCGGTCGGCCCAGGCCGCGAGCTGCTCGACGGCCGCCGCGCGAAAGGTGTCGCCCGCCGCGAGCATCACCGAGAGTCCGCCGTCCTTCAGCCGGCGCGCGAGCTTTCCGATCGTCGTCGTCTTGCCCGAGCCGTTGACTCCGACGACGAGGATCACGAAGGGCTTCCGCGAGCGGTCCACCTCGAGCGGGCGCTCGACCGGGGCGAGGATCGCGACGAGCGAGGCCGCGAGCGCGGCCTCGAGCGCCCGGGCATCGGAGAGCTCGGCGCGCGCGACCTTCCGGTGCAGCTCGGCGAGGATCGACTCCGTCGCCTCGATGCCGACGTCCGCGGCGAGCAGGCGCGTCTCGAGCTCCTCGAGCAACGCATCGTCGATGCGCCGCCCCGGAAGGAGGTCCGCGACCCAGGAGGTGCCGCGATTGACGCGCGCACGCAGGCGCGCGAGGAAGCCGCTCTCGGCTGCCGTCAAGGTTCCAGGATCGCCGGGTTCGTGATCGCGAACGCGGCGCCGCCGGACGCGGCGAGCGAAGCGGCGTGCGTTTGCATTTCGGTGGTTACCGCGAGGCTCGCCGCCGGGCTCAGCAGCGAACCGTGCGAGCCCGAGGTGAAGTGCACCCAAGTGCCCATGCCCGCGCCGACAAGGTTGAAGCCCGGCGCCGCCGTCTTCACGAACGGCGCCGCAGCGATGAGCCGCTGCGTTGCAGAGTTCGGGATGACCGCGTCGTTGAGCACCTGCGTCAGCAGCACCGGCTTTGCGGCGACCGTCGTCGCAATGAAGTTGAGCGGGTCGCCCGAGTCGACCGCCGTCTGCGCGTCGCGGAAGAACTGGTCGTACAACGTCGTGTCCTTCTGGAGGCCCTTGGCCGCGAGGCCGGCATTGATCGTCGGGCCAAAGGTCTGCGATTCCTGCAGCAGCTGGGCCACGCCGCCGCCCGGAACGTTCAGGTAGGCAGACACCGTCGGGATGCCGGTGGCGTTGGCAACCGTGCCTACCATCGAGCCGAGCGAGATGCCGGAGAAGTGGATCTTGGTGCCGTCGATGTCCGCCACCGTGTCGCCGTCGAGATCGAGACCCGGGAGCGACTTCACGAGTTGCACGATGTCGAGGGCAGCCTCACGCAGGTTGTCGCGCGACGTGAGGAGGCTCGTGAGGTTGATGAAGTACGAGCCGGAACCGTCGATGACGCCGTCGGGGCCCGTCGCGCCTGTCGTGTTGTTGACAAGGTCGAGGTCGAAGGTGCGTTCTGCGCCAGGCTGGTAGAACGGGTTTGCAGGATCCGTGATGCCGTGCAGCGGCATGTCGATCGCGGCGACGACGAAACCCTGCGACGCATAGGCACCCGCAATCGCGGCGGCCTGGACGCGATTGCCGGTGATGCCATGCTGGAAGACCACGACGGGCCAGCCGCCGGCCGGCTCTGCATGGCCGCTCGCGACGTTCGGCACGGTCAGGAACAGCGGGATGCCGAGGCTCGCCTTGGCGACCGGCACCGGGTTGAACCGGGTGAGGTTCGTCGACGGCACGCCGGGCCCGCCGGGTGCGGCCTGCCAGGTGCCGGTGAGTGGCGCGAGCGGGTCGAGGTAGTAGGGGATGCCGAGCTGGCCGACGTAAACGTCGGCGATCGGCGGCAGCGCCGGATTCAGGTTCGAAAGATTGGCACCCGTCGCCACCACCCCGATTGGGCCTGGCTGCGCGATTGCCGCCGCGATGTTCATCGTGTCGGCGGTCGCCTGCGTCGAGAACGAGAAGGTCAGCACGACGTTGGCGGGCGACACGCCGATCGCGTTCGCGATCTGCAGGTGCGCGCCGGTGAGGAGGCAGATACCGTTCATCGAACCGGTGAGCGTGCTGCAGCTCGGCAACGCCGCCTGGATCGCGAGGTAGTCGCGGTCGGGCGTCGCCCGGTTGCCGGACGTGTCGCGCAGCCCGTTCGTCAGGATGACGAGGTAGCCGACGTTCGTCGCGCCCGTCGAGGGAGTCAGAGGCTTGAGCGGCAGGATTTCAAGCGTCGCGAGGCCGGCATCGACGGCCGACGAAACGCGTGCGGTGTAATCCGTTCCATACGCCAGCGCCCGCCGGAAACCGACCGTTGCCTTGGTCGCGTTGTCGACGTCGACCTCGAGCACGATCACGGTTGCTGGCGAGATCGTCGCCGCGTCGATCGGCGCCGAGAAGCGCGCCGACATCGGCGCGTTGGTCGAGTAGCCGTCGAGCGCATTGATCGCCGCGGCATTCGGCAGGAACGGCGTCGCCGGGATGTTCAGCGTGCCGTCGGTCGAGCCGCTGAAATAAAGGTCGGTCGGGTAGGGCAGCACGCCGGAGAGCGGCAGGAACTCCGCGTGGAAGACGCCGACGCCTGCGGATGTCCCCGGGTCGCCATTGCCCGATGTCGGGTCGGTCGGCCCGACGCCGTCCGAGTTGCTGCCGGTGCAGCCCGCGAGCGCAAAACCGGTGACCAGCAGGGCGACGGCGAAACGGCTGCTCATGGCGGATGCTCCGGCAATTCGGGACGCGAGCGCGCGTATCATCGCGCAAGTCTAAGGGATGTGCGCTGCAAAAAATGCTCAATACCCTCCGCATCATCGGCGGCGAGTGGCGCGGGCGACGCATCCGCTTTCCGGGCAAAGGCGGGATCCGGCCGACGCCCGACCGGGTGCGGGAAACCCTCTTCAACTGGCTGGCGGCCGAAGTTCCGGGCAGCCGCTGCCTCGATCTCTTCGCCGGGAGCGGCGCCCTCGGTCTCGAGGCGCTGTCACGCGGCTCGGCGCAAGCAACGTTTATTGAGCGTGACCGCGAGAGCGCGACGCGCCTGCGCGAGACCGCGGCGCTCCTGGCGCCGGACCGCGCGAAGGTGATCCAGGCGGATGCGATCGCCTGGCTCGGCGGCGCGGCCGTCGCGCACGACATCGTCTTCCTCGACCCGCCGTTCGACGCCGGCGTCCTGGCCGACGCGATGCGACTCCTCGAGGTGCGCGGATGGCTCGCGCCTGCCGCGCACATCTACATCGAGATGCCCGCCCGCGAGGGCCCTCCCGGCCTCCCGGCGGGTTGGCGCATGCACCGCACCGGGCGCGCCGGAGCGGTCGGTTATCATCTTGCCCGGCGCACCGAGGAGGAGCCCGCGAAGTGAATCCGAAGCGAAGCGCGGTTTATCCGGGCACGTTCGATCCGATCACGAACGGGCATCAGGACCTGGTACGGCGGGTGGCGGGCATCTTCGACCGGGTGGTGGTCGGCATCGCCGCGAACCCCGGCAAGGCGCCGCTCTTCACTTTGGCCGAGCGAGTCGAGCTCGCGCAGACGGTGCTGTCGGACCTTCGGAACGTGACGGTGCTCGGCTACTCGGGCCTCACCGTCGATTTCGCGCGCGAGCAGGGTTGTGGTGTCGTCATCCGGGGGCTGCGCGCGGTGTCCGACTTCGAGTTCGAGTTCCAGCTCGCGACGATGAGCCGGCATCTCGACAGCGAGGTCGACTACGTCTTCATGACGCCGCAGGCGCAGTTCACGTTCATCTCGTCGACGCTGGTGCGCGAGATCGCGCTCTACGGCGGGGACGTTTCCCAGTTCGTGCACCCGGCAGTCGCCGGTGCATTGAAGGGACGGAAGAAGGTCTAGCGCTGGCAGTGCGGGCACCAGTAGGTGCTGCGCTGTCCCTGCGTGAATTGCCGGATGGGTGTCCCGCAGCGGCGGCAAGGCTTGCCGGTGCGTTCGTACACGAAGAGCCGCTGGCGAAAGTAGCCGGGCATGCCCGACGCGTCGACGTAATCGCGCAGTGTCGTCCCGCCGACTCCGATCGCCTCGGTGAGCACGTCCCGGATCGCACCGACGAGCGCCGCCATGCGCGCGCGGCTCACGCGCCCTGCGGCGAGGCCCGGCCGGATGCCGGCGCGGAAGAGCGCTTCGCTTGCATAAATGTTGCCGACGCCGGCGACGATCCTCGAGTCCATGACGAAGGCTTTCACGGAGGCGCTCCGCCCGCGCGCGCGGCGCCAGAGGGCGTCGCCCGTGAACTCGTCCGAGAGCGGCTCGACCGCGAGGCCCTTGAGGAGCTTGTGGCGGGCGGGCTCGTCGGCGGTGAAGAGCAGGCAGCCGAACCGCCGTGGATCGTTGAAGCGCAGGCAGCGCCCGGAGTCGAGTACGAGGTCGACGTGGTCATGCGCGAGCGGCGGCGAGCCGGCGTCGAGGATCCGGAGGCTCCCCGACATGCCGAGGTGAAGGATCAGCGTTCCGGCATCCGTCCCGACGAGGAGGTACTTCGCGCGCCGGCCGACGGAACGAATCCTCGCGCCGGCGAGCTTCGCCGGCAGTCCCCGCGGCACGCGCCAGCGCAGGCGTGGCTCGCGCACCACGAGCCGCTCGAC
>DATJFN010000131.1:0-3307 GCA_035495635.1 Steroidobacteraceae bacterium
TCGGTTACGTTCGCTTGAGACTGCCGCAGGCGCGGCATTGCGACCGTCGGTCCGGCCGACTACAGGCCGTAGGACGCGACCCACAGGACGACGCCCACCGCGCGCATGGCGGTCGTGAACCGGCGAGGCGCATGTTGGTGCCGGGTTAGCGGAGAGGGCAATGGCGCGCGCACAGGGCCGGCCGGACATCGAGACCATCATCAAGGACCCGGGCAAGCACTTCGCGGCGCCGCGCGAGGTCGTCGCGGCGGAGGGATTCACGCGCGAGGAGAAGCGGCGCATCCTCGATTCCTGGGCTCTCGACGCGCAGCTCCTTGCCGTCGCGGAGGAGGAGAACATGCCGGGACAGGACCGGCCGGGGCTGCGCGACGTGAAGCTCGCGCTGCTCGAGCTGAAGGAGCTCGCCTGACGCGTCAGTGGATCGGGCGGCCCCGCGTTTCAGGCACTGCAGCGAGCGCGACGAGAAAGCAGACGACGCAGACACCCACGGGATACCAGAGGCCGGCGAATACGTTGCCGGTGGCCGCGACGATCGCGAATGCGATGGCGGGCAGGAGCCCGCCGAACCATCCGTTGCCGACGTTCTGCGCGACCGACACGGCGGAATACCGGAAACGCGCGGGGAAGAGCTCGACGAGCAGCGCGCCGTACGCGCCGCTGCAAAGCGCCAGGGCCGCGAGCAGGCCGACGAGGATCGCGACCACCCGCGCGCGCGCGATGCGCGCCGGATCCGCGGACGTCGGGTAGCCCGCTTCGGCAAGCGCGGTCTTTGCCAGCGTCCCGAATCGCGCGACGGCCGGCGTCGCATCCGTTCCGGCCAGCACCGGCCCGTCCGGCGCGGCGATCAGGCGATCGCCGATCCTGAGTCTTGCCGGACCCGGACCCGCCAGCGGCTCGGTCGAATGGCCGATACCCGCGCGCGCCAGGAATGATTTCACGACGTCGCAGGAGGTCCGGTCGAAGCGCTTGCGCCCGACCAGGTCGAATTGCAGCGTGCAATCTTCCCGGGCGACTTCGGCGACTACGGGCGACGTCCGCATGGCCTCCGCGAGAGCCGGGTTTGCCGCGCTCAGCAGCGCGCCGAACGCGGGGAAGTAAAGCAACGAAGCGAGCGCGACGCCCATGAGCAGCACCGGCTTCCGGCCGATACGATCGCACAGCCAGCCGGCCGCCAGGACGAGCGGGATCGCGATGACGAGGGCGACGCCGACGAGCATCGTGCCGATGGCGGGATCGACGCGGGCGATGCGCTCCAGGAAGAAGAGCGGGTAGAACGTCGCGGTGTAGAAGGTGACGGCCTGGCCGATGACGGCGCCGAAGATCGCGATCAGTACGCCTCGGCCGTTGCGCCACTCGAGGAACGCCTCGGACAGCGGCGAGCGGGAGAGCCGCTGTTCGGCCTTCATCTGGCGGAAGACCGGGCTCTCATGGAGGCGCATCCGGATCCAGAGCGAGATCGCGAGCAGGACGAGCGAGACCAGGAACGGCAGTCGCCAGCCCCATTCTGCGAACGCCTGCGAAGGCATCGCGAGGCGCGTCGCCATGATCACGGCGAGCGAGAGCAGCAGCCCCGTCACGGCGGTCGCGGGAATCCAGCTCGTGAAGAGCCCGCGCCGCTCCGTCGGCGCGTGCTCCGCGACGAAGATGATGGCGCCGCCGTACTCGCCGCCGATGGCGAGTCCCTGCACCAGGCGCAGCGCAACGAGCGACAGCGGCGCGGCGATGCCGATCGCGTCGTAGCCCGGCAGCGCGCCGACGAGGAAGGTCGACAGCCCCATCAGCGCCAGCGTGACGAGGAAGGTGTTCTTGCGCCCCGCGAGGTCGCCGATCCGGCCGAACAGCAGCGCGCCGACCGGCCGCACGATGAACCCGACCGCGAAGGTCGCGAGCGCGAAGAGGAATCCCGTCGCCTCGCCGACGCCGGAAAAGAAGTGCGCGGCGATGTCGCTCGCGAGCGCGCCGTACAGGAAGAAGTCGTACCACTCGAAGACCGTGCCGAGCGCGGAGGCGCCGATGACGTGCACGGTGCTCGAGGCGCCCTCCGCCCCCGCCGCCCCGCCCCGCCCGACCGCGCCGGCCGTCATGGAGGCTCAGGCGTTGCGGAGGAAAACCGGGAGCTTGCGGCCGATGCGGTAGAGCTTGCTGCCGATGCGGCCGAGCGTGCCCGCCTCCGCCTCCCCCTCGGACCGCCGGTCCCAGGCCGCGTTGTGGCGCACGCCGAACTCGGCGAGCGCCGCGTCGAGGTCGCCCTCGGCGCCGATTCGCCGCCAGAACTCGGGGAATTTCTCGCGCGCCTCCTCGAGCCGGAGCGTCATCCAGTTCGACTTGTCGCGCAGGAACAGGCGAATGTTCTCCTCGACCGTGTCGCAGTAGTCGAGCGCCACGTCGAGTGGCGTCGCGTCCTTGGGGCAATGCCACAGGATCGCGTAGCGGTAGGCATTCATCATCCCGGTGTGCGCGCGCTTGGCCCAGCTCGCCGCAACGGGGCGCACTTCGCGCGTCAGGTGCACGTAGAAGGCGCGGTCGCCGAAGCGCCGGTCGAGCCGGCCGAGCAGCCAGGAGAGCCGGTTATCCGACTCGATGTGCTGGTCCGGGTAGTCGAAGTGCGCCTCGCCGAGCAGGCCGCTGCGCGACTCGTGCGCGCTCGTGTAATTCGTGATGTGCGCACAGGCGCGCGCGAACGTCTGCGAACCGGAGCGACCGGCGTTGAGGATAAAGACGTTCACGGGGCGGGAGTATATAGTCTCCCTGCCGCGGCAGCCGGCGCGCCCCGGGGGCATTCCATGTCCAAGGACCACACGAAGACTGTCCAGATCCGCAAGATCGCGAAGGTCGCGGCGGACGATCGCGGTCGGAGCGTGTGGCTCGGAAAGATCGAGCCGGTCGAGCTCGAGCTCGTGTCGACGACCGCGCTCAAGAAGATCCTGACGACCGAGGGCGGCAAAACGCGGAGCGAGATCGCGAAGCTCGCCGCCGGCCGCAAGAACGGTGTCCTCGCACGCGACACCGCGACCGGCCACTTCCGGATCCTGAGCGAGGCGGACCTCAAGAAGGCGGCGGATGCGCCGCCCGCGGACGGGCCGAGGCGCTCGGCGGAAAGCACCGGCGCTCCGATGACCGATACGACCCTCCGCAAGGCCGGGGAGCTCTCGCTCGTCAGCACGCAGATCCTGCGCAAGGTCGTGAGGCCGGACGGCAAGATCGAGTTTCAGCCCGCGAAGACGAAGCCGTCCAGCAAGAAGGACAGCTTCGGGGGCTTCAATCCCTACGACAACAATTGAGATTAAAGCGGATTAAAGGGGACGGT
>DATJFN010000132.1:0-2278 GCA_035495635.1 Steroidobacteraceae bacterium
TCGGGCGGCGCGCTGCCGTTCGCGCCCGGCGCGAAGCCGCGATGGCTGCGCGCACCACTCGCGACCGGGGCGCGCTACGACGCGCTGCGCCGGACCGTGCGCGAGCACCGGCTCAGCACCGTCTGCGAGGAAGCGCACTGCCCGAATATCGGCGAGTGCTGGAATGCGGGCACCGCGACGCTCCTCCTCATGGGCTCGGTCTGCACGCGCGCCTGCCGCTTCTGTGCGGTCGATACGGGCAACCCGCGCGGCTGGCTCGACCCGGACGAGCCCGCGAACGCCGCGCGAACCGTCGAGCTGATGGGCCTCGGCTACGTCGTGCTGACTTCCGTGGACCGCGACGACCTCGCCGACGGCGGCGCCGCGCACTTCGCCGCCTGCGTGCGCGCGATCAAGGCGGCGACCCCGCGCACGGCGGTCGAGGCGCTGACGCCCGACTTCCAGGGCGTGCTCGCGGACGTCGAGACCGTGGTCGACTCCGGCGTCGAGGTGTTCGCGCAGAATGTCGAGACGGTCGAGCGCCTGACGCACCCGGTGCGCGACCCGCGCGCGGGATACCGACAGACGCTCGACGTGCTCGCGCACGCCAAGCGCCGCCGCGGCCAGGTGCTGACGAAGACGAGCCTCATGCTCGGCCTCGGCGAGACGGCCGACGAAGTGCGCCGGACGATGGACGACCTGCGCGCCATCGGCTGCGACATCCTGACGCTTGGGCAGTATCTGCGCCCGACCGCGAATCACCTGCCGGTCGAGCGCTACGTCACGCCGCAGGAGTTCCTCGCGCTGCGCGAGGACGCGCTCGAGCGCGGCTTCCTCGAATGCGTGTCGGGACCGATGGTGCGCTCGAGCTACCGCGCGGAGCGCGCACTCGCCGGCAACAACTGCGGCATCGCGGCGCCCTGATGCACCCGCTACCCCACCACTATCGCGTGCGGATCGGTATCAGGCCCGAAGGCGAGGTGAGCCTCGACTCCGAGGGCCTCCCGCAGCTGCGCTCGCTGCCGCCGCCGGAGTGGGGCGGACCGGGCGGCTACTGGGCTCCGGAGACGCTCCTCCTGGCCGCGCTCGGCGATTGCACGATGATGACCTTCCGTGCGATCGCCAGGGCCTCGCGCTTCGAATGGCGCGAGCTCGCCGCGGATGTCGAGGGGAAGCTCGAGCGCATCGAGGGCAACAGCCGTTTCACGGAAATCACGCTGCGCGTGCGCCTCGTCGTGCCGGCGGGCGCCGACGCCGCGCGCGCGAAGTACCTCCTGGATAAGGCGGAGAAGGGCTGCCCCGTGTCGAATTCGCTCACGGCCGCGAAGCACATCGAGGCCGAGATCGTCGAGGCCGCGTGACGACGATCGTCCGCCAGCTCGGACGCGCGGGCTACGAGCCCACCTGGCGCGCAATGCAGGCCTTCACCGATGCCCGCGACGCCGACACGCCCGACGAGCTGTGGTTCCTCGAGCACGACCCCGTTTTCACGCAGGGCCTCAACGGAAAGCCCGAGCACCTGATTGCGCCCGGCAACATTCCGGTGGTCGGCATCGACCGCGGAGGGCAGGTGACCTATCACGGCCCGGGGCAGCTCGTGATGTACGCGCTCGTCGACCTGCGGCGCCGCGGCATCGGCGTGCGCGAACTCGTCATCGCGCTCGAGGATTCCGTGATCGCGCTCGCCGCGCGGCACGGCATTGCCGCGGCGGGCCGTCGCGAGGCGCCCGGCGTCTACGTGGAAGGCCGCAAGCTCGCGAGCATCGGGCTCCGCCTGCGGCGCGGCTGCAGCTACCACGGGCTCGCGCTCAACGTCGACATGGACCTTGAGCCGTTCCGGCGGATCAATCCCTGCGGGATGGCGGGGCTCGCGATGACGCAGCTCGTCGCGGAGGGCTCGCCGCTCGACGTGCGCGCGGCGGCGTCCGAACTGGCGCCGCTCGCCTGTGCGGCGCTCGGCCTCGACTGGGACGGCGAATGGCACGGACCGCCCGAGGGGCTCCCGCGTCAAAGCGCGACCAGCACGATCCCGCTGTCCGTCAGGTCCTGGTAGATCTGGTCGAGCTGCGCGCGGCTCTCTGCGCGGATCGTGTATGTGAGCGCGAGAAAGCGGCCCTTGCTGCTCATGCGTTCGCTGATCCGGTCAGGCGAGAGTGGCCCGGCGTGTCGCTCGACGATCGCAAGCGTCAGGGTCCGGAACGACTCCGAATCGCGGCCCATCACCTTGATCGGGAACTCGGTCGGGAACTGGAAGAGCTCTTCGCGCTCGCTCATGCCGGCAGTTCGGTCGAGAACTCCC
>DATJFN010000133.1:0-2973 GCA_035495635.1 Steroidobacteraceae bacterium
AGCTCCGCCGCGACGTCCCGCACGCGTTCCGCGGCCCGCCGGCGGGCGCGCGCCCATTGTTCGGTGCCGAGCCGGTGCAAGGGCGCCGCCTCGGGCGAGCCGCCGGTGTAGCGGGTGACACGGTCGAGCGCATGCACCGGCACATAGAGGAGGTCGCCGCCCGCATATTCGAGGACCAGGAACTCGGCCGGGTTTCCCGCGACCTGCATCACGCGAAGGCCTCGGTAGCGACCGACCCCGTACTCCTCGTGCACGACCGGCGCCCCGGGCGACAATGCGGCGAGCTCGCGCAGGATCGCATCCGGATCGCGCTCCGCGCGGCGGCGGCGCCGCTCCTGGCGTGCACGCTCCCCGAACAGCTGTTCTTCGGCAACCAGCGCGAGCGCATCCTGCGGCAGCAGCAGGCCGCGCACGTCCGGCGCGACGGCAAGCCCGAGCGCGGCGTCGCCGTCGATGAAGGTCTTCCAGTCGGCTGCAATTGCAACCAACAGGCCCTGGCGCCGCAGCGACTCGGCGAGCACTTCGCGGCGGCCGGCGGAGTCCGCGGTCACGAGCACGCGTTTGCCGCCCTTTTCGACGAAGCGGGCGAGCTTCTCGAGCGGCTTCGGCGCTCGCGGATCGGAGCGAAGCTCGGGCGGTGGCTCGGTCCCGAAGTTCAGGAAGGGCAGGGACGTCGCGATGGGCTCGACCTTGACGGGCGTGAGCGAGATCCGAGCGTGCGCCTCGAGTGCGGCAAGCGCGGTGGCGGCCGGCACGAATGCCTCGTCGGGCGGCAGCAGCGGACGCTCGCGATCGTGGCGTCGTTCCTCATAGCGCGTGCCGATGTCGCTCCAGGCATCCGCCAGTGCGCCCTCGAGCTCAACGAAGTCGACGATCACGCTGCCGGCCGGAAGGTAGTCGGAAAATCCCTGGGTGGATTGGAAGAAGAACGGCAGCCAGGCTTCGATGCCAGCCGGCATCTGGCCGGCGGTCACGGCGCGATAGATGGCGCTCGCCTGCGGATCGCCCTCGAAGCGCTCGCGCCACCGGCCGCGGAAGGCCGCGATGGCCTCCGGCGAGGACGGGACTTCGCGCGCGGGCAGGAGCGGGACGGCGGGGAGACGGGCCCCCGAGCGCTGGTCGGCCGGATCGAAGACCCGCACCGATTCGACCACGTCGTCAAACAGGTCGAGCCGGAACGGCCGCTCCGCACCGGCGGGATACAGGTCGACGACCGCGCCACGGACTGCAAACTCACCCGGGCTCAGGACCTGCGTGACCTGGACATAGCCGGCATCGGCCAGGCGCTTGCGCAGCCTGGGGAGGTCAAGTCGTTCGCCCGCGGCGAGCGTGAAGGCGTGCGCTTCGATGAATGCGCGCGGAGGCAGCCGGTCGAGCAGCGCGGCTTTCGTCGTGACGACGATGCCGCGACGAATGTCGGCGAGCGCGGCGAGCGTACGCAGGCGCTCCGAGACGATGTCCGGGTGCGGGGAGAACGGGTCGTAGGGAAGCGTCTCGCGGTCGGGAAACGACCACAGGTCGCCACGGCCGCCGGCAAAGAACGCGAGCTCGGCGAAGACCTGGTCGGCCTCGCGTCCGCTCCCGGCGACGACGACGAGAGGCGCGCTGGCACGGACCGCGGCTTCCACGAGGAAGTACGCAGGACTGCTGCCGTAGAGCTCGCCCCAGCGCACGTGCTCTGCGCGCGAAGGCAATCGAAAGTTCGCGGCGGGGCGCTCGGGCATCGGGGCATCCTGCAGGCAAAATTCCCCGTTCCGGGCGAACCCGGCGGGGTCTCGATTCGACAGGATACCCGGCCCCCGGCGGCCGGCAACGATCAGCCGGCGGGCGCGCTCCGTACGAGCACCGCGTGAAGCACCCGGTCATTCTCGAAATACACCGAGAACTGTGGGTAGTCCCAGCGCGTGATCGGGGGGTTTCCGACGGCGGCGTGCCGGCTGGTCGGTGCGCCGTAGCGGCTCTCGACCTGGGTCATCGTGCTGCCCCGATGCGGACTGTCCGCAGCGGCCGCTGGATTGCCGGTATCGGTGCTGAGCGTTTCCGCGAGGGCGGGGGTGGCGGCTGCAAGCGCAAGCAGCAGCAAAATGCGTAGGATAGGCATCGCGATACCTCCGCATCGAGTTTAGCACCGGGTGGAAGCCTGTCGAGGTTGCCACGGTAAATCCTTGATAGGCATTCCGAATCCTGTGAACTACCGCACATGTTGACCCCGCTGCCCCTGGGCCTTGGGCTGCGCTACCTCTGGGCCAGCCAGCACCAGTATTTCGTCTCCTTCATCAGCCTCGTGTCGCTGGCGGGCATTGCCCTCGGGGCGGCCGCACTGATTGCGATCCTCTCGGTCATGAACGGATTCGAGGGCGAGCTCCGTACGCGGCTCCTGTCGCTCGCTGCCCATGCGACGCTCCCGGGGCCACCGGACGCCGAGTCGCTCCGCGCACTGGCCGGGCGGGCGCGCAAGGAGGCGGGTGTCGCGAGCGCCGAGCCTTTCATCGAGGTCCAAGGGCTGCTCTCGCATGAGTCGACGCTGGCGGGCGCGGTATTGCGCGGGATCGACGCGCGCGACCACGGCCCTGACACAGCGCTCGGCAAGTCGATGATCGCGGGCGAGGTTTCCGAACTTCGGCCCGGGAGCGCGCACATCGCGCTCGGTCGCGTGCTCGCGTATCAGCTGCAGTCACAACCGGGCGATCTTGTCAGCCTCCTGCTGCTGCGGGCCAACGCCGACGGGGGCCTCGCGCCGCGCATCGGCGCGTTCACCGTGAGCGGTGAGTTCGAGGTCGGCCTGGCGGACCACGACTCAACGCTTGCCTTTGCGTCGCTCGAGGACGTCGCCGCCGTCGCCGGGCCCGCCGCCACTGCGGGCGTGCGCGTGTTCTTCTCCGATCCATTCGATGCGCCCGCCCGCACGCCGAGCCTCGCGGCCGCGCTCGGCGTGAAGAACGCCACCGACTGGACCGCCGAGCACGCCGCGTA
>DATJFN010000134.1:0-10761 GCA_035495635.1 Steroidobacteraceae bacterium
GAAGGATCGCCAATGGCCCATGACGCCCAAGCCGCCACCCTGAGCCCGCTCCAGCAGGTCGCCGGGGACTTCGCCTCCGACAAGCAGGCGTTCTCGGTGCCCTGGGGCAAGGCGATGATGTGGATCTTCCTGCTCTCGGACACCTTCATCTTCTCCTGCTTCCTGACGTCGTACATGAACGTCAGGTTCTCGACGCTCAAGGGATGGCCGAACCCGAGCGAGGTGTTCGCGCTGAACATCGGCGGGCAGGAAATCCCGCTGATCCTGATCGCGATCATGACATTCGTGCTGATCACCTCGAGCGGCACGATGGCGCTCGCCGTGAACTACGGCTACCGCAAGGACAGGCGCAAGACGGTGCTGCTGCTCTGTGCCACGGCCGCGCTCGGCGCGACCTTCGTCGGCATGCAGGCCTTCGAGTGGACGAAGCTGATCCTGGAAGGCGTCCGGCCGTGGGGGAACCCGTGGGGCGCGCCGCAGTTCGGGTCGTGCTTCTTCATGATCACCGGCTTCCACGGCTGCCACGTGACGGCGGGCGTCATCTACCTGCTCATAACCGCGAAGCGGGTCGGATCCGGCTTCTACGACAAGAAAGGCACATACGAGACCGTCGAGGTCGCGGGCCTGTACTGGCACTTCGTCGACCTCGTCTGGGTGTTCATCTTCGCGTTCTTCTACCTGTGGTGATACAGCATGTCCGACGCTAAAGAGGGCCAGCAGCACCCGCTCACGATCTACCTCTGGATCTGGCTGCTGCTGTTCGTGCTCTCGACGTTCTCGTACCTCGTGGACTACTTCCACCTGCACGGCATGCTGCGCTGGTCGCTGATCGTGCTGTTCATGCTGCTGAAGGCGGGATTCATCGTCGCGATCTTCATGCACATGGCCTGGGAGCGACTCGCGCTCAAGCTCGCGATATTGCTGCCGCCGTTGTGCCTGCTCGTGCTCGTCGGCTTCATGGCGATCGAGGGCGACTACACCTTCCTCACGCGCGGCGCCGCGTTCCTCAGGTAGAATCGCGGGGCCGTGCGCCCCGTGATCCGTGAAGCCGACTTCGTGCAGAGCGTCGCGGACGCCCTGCAGTTCATCTCCTACTACCACCCAGTCGACTACATCCTGCACCTCGGCCGAGCGTACGCGCGCGAGCAGTCGCCCGCCGCGAAGGACGCGATCGCGCAGATCCTGACTAACTCGCGCATGTGTGCCGAGGGCAAGCGTCCCGTCTGCCAGGACACGGGCATCGTGAACGTGTTCATCAAGGCGGGGATGGGCGTGTCCTGGGACACGAAGCGGAGCCTCCAGGAGATGGTCGACGAGGGCGTGCGCCGCGGTTACGGACTCGTCGAGAACCGCCTGCGTCCGTCGATCGTCGCGGACCCGCTGTTCCTCCGGAAGAACACCGGAGACAACACGCCGGCGGTGGTGCACGTCGAGCTCGTCGCCGGAGACAAGGTCGAAGTCACCGTCGCAGCCAAGGGCGGCGGCTCCGAGAACAAGTCGACGCTCGCGATGCTGAACCCGAACGACTCGCTCGTGGACTGGGTGCTCGAGACGGTTCCCGAGATGGGCGCCGGATGGTGCCCGCCCGGGATGCTCGGGATCGGCGTCGGCGGCACGGCGGACAAGGCGATGGTCCTCGCGAAGGAATCGCTGATGGACCCGATCGACATGCACGAGCTCATCGAGCGCGGCCCCTCGAACAAGCTCGAGGAGCTCCGCATCGAGCTCTACGAGAAGGTGAATGCGCTCGGCATCGGCGCGCAGGGCCTCGGCGGGCTCACCACCGTGCTCGACGTGAAGATCCGCACATTCGCGACGCACGCGGCGTCGAAGCCCGTCGCGATGATCCCGAACTGCGCGGCGACGCGGCACGCGCACTTCGTGCTGGACGGCAGCGGCCCGGTCGCGCTCGACCCGCCCCCGCTCGACCTCTGGCCCGACGTGCACTGGCACCCGTCGGCCGCGTCGCGGCACGTCGACCTCGACGCGCTCACGCGCGAGGAAGTCGCGAGCTGGAAGCCGGGGCAGACACTGTTGCTGACGGGCCGCATGTTCACGGGCCGGGACGCGGCCCACAAGCGCCTCGAGGATCGCCTGCGGAACGGCGAAGGATTGCCGCCCCACGTCGACATGAAAGGACGCGTCCTCTACTACGTCGGGCCGGTCGATCCGGTGCGCGACGAAGTCGTTGGTCCCGCGTGACCGACGACGGCAACGCGCATGGACAAGTACACGGACATGATCCTCGACACGGGGCTGCTCGCGATGATCGGCAAGGCCGAGCGCGGGCCCGTCGCGATCGAGTCGATCCGGCGGCACGGCGCCGCGTACCTGATCGCGGTCGGCGGCGCCGCCTACCTCGTGTCGAAGGCGATCCAGAAGGCGCGCATTGTCGCGTTCGACGACCTCAGCATGGAGGCCGTGCACGAGTTCGAGGTCAAGGACATGCCAGTCACCGTCGCCGTCGATTCACGCGGCGAGTCGGTGCACGAGACAGGGCCGAAGGCCTGGGCCGCGAAGATCAAGGAATTGAAGATTCCGGTGCGGGTCGCCTGACCTCCGACGCTTCGGCGTCAATTTCGCTTGTTTCGTTTCTGCGCCGGCCCCTCATGGGTCATTTCCTGAGCCTGTTATTTCATACAGTATCCAGCGTATTCCCCCGTGAAATTAGCGCTATCCGGAGACATCCAAATGAGCTTGTTAGATCGCTCAATTGAGCCGATAATGGCCATGGGAGGTGACAACACCATGGCCGTCCCCGCTGACCGCGTCGCCCGAATCCTGGGCCTTCGCCCGAGCGTCCGTTCCGTCGCCGACATCGCCGAGGCCGTCGAGTCCGGCTTGCCGAAGCAGAGCCTTGAGCGCGTCGTCGAGCGCGCGGGCGTGCAGGGCCCTGCCCGCCTCAAGCTCATGCACCGCGTCGTGCCCGCGGCGACGTACAAGCGCCGACATCGCCTGAAGCTGGTCGAGAGCGAGAAGACCGAGCGGCTCGCACGCGTGATCGCGCTCGCCGAGATGCTCTGGGACGACGACGAGGCTGCGAAGCGGTTCCTCGCGACGCCGCACGCGGAGCTCGGCCGCCGCAAGCCGATCGAAGCCGCGCTCACCGAGCTCGGCGCGCGCCAGGTCGAGGACGTCGTCATGCGCGCACTCTACGGCCTGCCGGCCTGATCCCTCCGCATGCGGTTCTATCGCATCGCCGACGCGCGTCATGCGCCGGAGGGCGGCGAAGGCGCCCGCCTTCACGGCGGCCGCTGGAACTCGCCGGGTCGCGCGGTCATCTACGCCTGCGAGACGAAGTCGGGCGCGCTGCTCGAAAAACTCGTGCACACAAGCGGCCACATGCCGAAGCACCAGGTGTGCGTCACGTTCGAGGCGCCGGACTCGCTCAAGATCTCATCGCTCGACCCGCGCGAAATTCGCGGCTGGGACGAAGCCGACATGATCGCGAGCCGGAAGGCCGGCGACGCCTGGATCGAGAAGGCCCATAGCGCCGTGCTCTACGTCCCGAGCGTCGTCTTTGACGTCGAGCGCAATGTCCTGGTCAACCCTGGCCACCCTGATTTCAGGCGGATCAAGGTGATTGGCACCGAGCCCGTGCGCTGGGATGAGCGGCTGTTCGCAGAAAAGCCGGATTCCTAGCGCGGCCAGTGGCGCTTCGACTATGATTGCAGCCCCTCGAAGCCGGGCCTCCCGATGCTGACGCTGATACTGGGATGGGTGCTCGCAATCGCGCCCGCCGCTCCGCCGATGCCAATCTCCGCGACGGCCGCTTCGGTCGCGGGCCTTGCCCCGCAGGCGAACCCCGAAGTCGTCGCCGTCGCGCTCGGCGCGATGCGCTGCGCACAGGCGTCGGGCGTCGGCGCCGGTGCGCGTCGGCTCGCGCTCATCGACTACAGCCGGCCTTCCACGGAACCGCGCCTCTGGGTCTTCGACCTCGCGAGCAACCGGCTGCTCTACCAGGAGGTCGTCGCGCACGGACAGGGCTCGGGCGAGAACCTCGCGAAGGTCTTCTCGAACGCGAGCGGCAGCCATGCCTCGAGCCTCGGCCTCTTCCTGACGCGCGATACCTACTTCGGCCGCAATGGCTACTCGCTGCGGATGGCAGGTCTCGAACCCGGCGTCAACGACGCGGCGATGCAACGCGCCATCGTCATGCACGGCGCGAGCTACGTGGATTCCTCTTCGGCCGCGAGCCAGGGCCGCCTCGGCCGCAGCTGGGGATGCCCCGCGGTGCGCGAGGCCGTCGCGCGCGGAATGATCGACGTCCTGAAGGACGGGCAGTTCGTGTTCGCGTATTACCCCGATTCGGCGTGGCTCGGCCGATCGGTGCTGCGCCAGTGCGCGGAATCGCAGGCTAGATCGACGTCCGGAGGCTGATCAGCTCGGGGAAGAACCCGCGCTTTAGCACGTGCTCAAGGTAGCCGACGCCGCTCGAGCCGCCGGTGCCGCGCTTGAATCCGATGATCCGCTCGACCGTCTTCAGGTGTGCGAAGCGCCACTGCTGCAGGCGGTATTCGAGGTCGACGAGTTTTTCAGCGAGTTCGTAAAGGTCCCACTGCCCCGTCGCATCCCGGTAGACGGCGAGCCATGCCGACTCCACCGCCTTGTTCGCGACGTAGGGCTGCGTCCAGTCCCGGTCGATGCATTCCTTCGGGATGTCGAATCCGCGACGCGCGAGCAGCCGGATGGACTCGTCGTAGAGCGACGGCGTGGCGAGCTCGCGCTTCAGCTGCGAATAGGCGTCCTTGTCGCGCGCGTGCACTTCGATGAGCCGCGGCTCCCTGTTGCCCAGGACGAACTCGAGCAGCCGGTACTGCCAGGACTGGAACCCCGAGCTCTGCCCGAGCGAGTCGCGGAACTTCATGTAGTCCGACGGCGTCATCGTGCTGAGCACTTCCCAGGACTGGATCAGCTGCGTCTGGGCGCGCGCGACGCGCGCGAGCATCTTGAAGGCAGGCTCGAGGTCGTCGGCGCGGATCTGGGCCCGAGTCGCGGCGAGCTCGTGGAGGCACAGCTTGATCCACAGCTCGCTCGCCTGGTGGATCACGATGAACAGCATCTCGTCGTGCTGGCCGGAGAGCGGCTTCTGCGCCGAAAGGATCTTGTCGAGCTGCAGGTACTGGCCGTAGCTGATCGACCGGTCGAGGTCCCAGTGGATCCCCGCCATCGGGTCGTCGGGCTTGTCGTCGCGGGTGTCGCTCATTCGGCGTCCGGCTGCGCCTCGGGCCGCGTGGTCGAGAAGGCCGGCAGCGTCATCAGGTGCGCGTCGATCGCGACGAGCGCCGGGTACGGCCGGAGGTCCAGATGATAGCGCCGCGCGTTGTACATCATGGGGACGAGGCACAGGTCCGCCATCGTCACGCCGTTCGAATAGAGATATTTCGTCGCATCGCCATGCCGGCGCGCGAGCTCCTCGAGCGCCTCGAAGCCCTGGCCGATCCAGTGCCTGACCCACTCGGCGACCGGCCCGTCGCCCTGGGCGAGCGGCCCGCGCAGGTAATTGAGCACGCGGATGTTCTGCAGCGGGTGGATCTCGCAGGCGACCAGGAGCGCCATCTGCCGGACCATTGCGCGACCCGCGAAATCGACCGGCAGGAGCGGCGGCTCCGGGTGTGTCTCCTCGAGGTACTCGATGATCGCGAGCGACTGGGAGATGACGCGGCCCTCGTCCTCGAGCGCGGGCACGCGCTCCTGGGGATTCACCTCGTGGAAGGATTCGCTGTACTGCTGGCCCCCGTCGCGCACGAGGTGTACGGGCACCGTTCCGTGCGGGATGCCCTTCCACGAGAGCGCGATGCGCACACGCCAGGCGGCAGAGCTTCGCCAGTAGGAGAAGAGCTTCATCCCGGCGCGATCGAATGCTCCAGCAGGCCGACGCCGTCCACGCCGCCGCGCACGCGGTCGCCCTGCTTCAGGGGACCGACGCCCGCCGGCGTGCCGGTGAAGATGAGGTCGCCCGCCTTGAGCTCGAACCAGGTCGCGAGCTCCGCGACGATCTCCGGCACGCTCCAGATCATGTCACCGATGTCGCCTTCCTGACGCAGCTTGCCGTTCACTTCCAGCCAGATGCGGCCGCGCGCGGGATGACCGATGTCCGCGGCGCGCGCGATCGGCGAGACCGGCGCGGAATGGTCGAAGCCCTTCGCCGTGTCCCAGGGCTTGCCGTCTTTCTTCGCGGCGGCCTGCACGTCGCGTCGCGTCAGGTCGTCGCCGACGGCGTATCCATAGATCTCGCGGCCCGCCCCGAGCGCGACGACAAGCTCGATCTCATGGTGCAGGTCGGCGGTACGCGCCGGGTACGGCACGGCGCTGCCCGAAGGCATCACGGCGTCCGCCGGCTTCGCGAAGAAGAAGGGCGGCGCGCGAACGTCCGAGGCGCCCATCTCGCGCGCGTGCTCCGGATAGTTGCGCCCGACGCAGAAGATGCGTCGCACGGGAAAGACGAGCGCGCTGCCCGCGACCGCGACGGTCGGCCGGCTTGCGGCGGGAACGGCATGTTGATCGGACACGCGGCGGGTACACTAACCGAAAGCAGGATGGTCAGCCATGAGTATCTGGTTCCGGCAATTCACGATCGACGAAGTGCGGAAATTCCAGCACGACACGATGGGCGCGCACCTCGGCATCGAGATGGTGGAGATCGGCGCGGACTTCCTCTCGGCGCGCATGCCGGTCGACGGGCGCACGATGCAGCCGGACCGGATCCTGCACGGCGGCGCGTCCGTCGCGCTCGCCGAGACGCTCGGCAGCGTCGGCGGCTCGATGTGCGTCGACCGCGAGCGATTCCAGATCGTCGGCCAGGAGATCAACGCGAACCACCTGCGGCCCGCGACAGGCGGCCACGTCACCGGGCGCGCGAGCCCGATCCATCTCGGGCGCCGCAGCCAGGTGTGGAACATCGAGATCACGGACGACCGCAAGCGCCTCGTCTGCGTGTCGCGCCTCACGATCGCCGTCATCGAGCGCCAGCGACGCTAGGCTGACCTATACTCGGGCGATGCGGTTCCTCTCGATCCTCGCGCTGACAGCCGCCGCCGCGGGCTGCGGCCAGACCGGCGCGCTGTACCTGCCGGACAAGGGCGTCGAGACTCCGGTCGAGATCCGCGCGCCGGGAACGCCGCCGCCCGCATCCGAGCAGGCGCCGACCACCGAACCCGAGAAAGAAAAGAAGGACGACAAGGCCACCCAGCCGCCGGGTCGCTGATCCCATGGGCAAGTCCGGCAAGCTCTGGCTGGTGGACGGCTCGTCCTACCTTTACCGCGCATTCTTCGCGCTGCCCCCGCTCTCGACCTCGCAGGGCGTGCCGACCGGCGCGGTGCTCGGCGTGCTCAACATGCTGAACAAGCTCCTCAAGGAAGAGGACCCGGAGTTGATCGCCGTCGTGCTGGACGCGCCGGGCAGGACCTTCCGCGACGATCTCTTCGAACAGTACAAGGCGCACCGCCCCCCGATGCCGGACGACCTCCGCGGGCAGATCGCGCCGCTCGTCGAGGCGATCCCGGCGATGGGCCTGCCGATGCTGCGCATCGAGGGCGTCGAAGCGGACGACGTGATCGGGACGCTCGCCGAGCGCGCCGCGACCGCGGGACTCGACGTCGTCATCTCGACGGGCGACAAGGACATGGCACAGCTCGTCAACGACCGCATCACGCTCGTCAACACGATGTTCGACACGAAGCTCGACCGCGCGGGCGTCAAGGCGAAGTTCGATGTGCTGCCGGAGCAGATCGTCGACTACCTCGCCCTCGTCGGCGACAGCGCGGACAACATCCCGGGCGTGCCGAAGGTCGGTCCCAAGACCGCGGCGAAGTGGCTGAACGAATACGGCAGCGCCGACGGCCTCGTCGCGCGCGCCAAGGACGTCGCGGGCAAGGTCGGCGAAAGCCTGCGCGACAACCTCGCGACGCTCGAGCTCTCGCGCAAGCTCGCGACCATCCGCCGCGACGTGAACCTGCCCCAGTCACCGGCAGGGCTGCTTCGCTCGCCGCCCGATGTCGATGTGCTGACGGCGCTCTACAAGCGCCTCGAACTGAATTCGTTGCTTCGCCAGTTACAAGGTGCCGCATCAGCTGCGCCGGCCACGGGCGCGCGGGATGCGACGAGCGCGCGACTAAGTTCCGGCGGAGCGAGCGAGTCGACGTCCCGCCCGCCCGTGCCGGCGCGCTCGTACGAAACCATTACAACCGACCGGCAGCTCGACGATTGGCTCAATGCGCTGAACAAAGCGCCGCTCTTCGCCTTCGACACCGAGACTACGAGCCTGAACTACATGCAGGCCTGCGTCGTCGGCATGTCCTTCTGCATCGAGCCCGGCAAGGCCGCGTACCTGCCGCTCGCCCACGACTACGCCGGCGCGCCAGAGCAGCTCGACATCAGGAAGACGCTCGCGAAGGTCAAGCCGCTCCTCGAGGACGTGAAGCGGCCGAAGGTCGGCCATCACCTCAAGTACGATGCGCACGTGCTGATGGAGTGCGGCATCGCGCTCGCCGGTATGCGCTACGACTCGATGCTGGAATCGTACGTCCTCAACTCGACGGCGACGCGCCACGACATGGACTCCTGCGCGAAGCTCTATCTCGGCGTCGACACCATCAAGTACGAGGACGTCGCCGGCAAGGGCGCGAAGCAGATCCCGTTCAACCAGGTGCCCGTCGACAAGGCGGCCGAGTACGCCGCCGAGGACGCGGACATCACGCTGCAGCTGCACCAGGCGCTGCACGCGAAGCTCGCTCAGGAGCCCGGGTTGCTTCGCGTCTACGAGGAGATCGAGCAGCCGCTCGTGCCGGTGCTGCTCGAGATGGAGCATCACGGCGTGCTGGTCGACCGCGAGCGCCTGCGCCAGCAGAGCAGCGAGATCGCCAAGAGGCTCGTCGAGCTCGAGAAGGAAGCCCACGCGACCGCAGGCCAGCCTTTCAACCTCGACTCGCCGAAGCAGCTCCAGGAGATCCTGTTCACGAAACAGGGCTTGCCCGTCCGGGAGAAGACCCGCACCGGGCAGCCGTCCACGGCGGAAAACGTGCTGGAGGAGCTCGCCGAGCGCTATCCGCTGCCGCGGCTGATCCTCGAATACCGCGGGCTCGCGAAGCTCCGCTCGACCTACACGGAGAAGCTGCCCGAGCAGATCGACGCGAAGACGGGGCGCGTGCATACGTCCTATCACCAGGCGGTTGCGGTGACGGGGCGACTGTCGTCGAGCGACCCGAACCTGCAGAACATCCCGATCCGCACGGCGGAAGGACGGCGCATCCGCCAGGCCTTCGTGGCGCCGAAGGGCCAGGTGCTCCTGTCGGCGGACTATTCGCAGATCGAGCTCCGCATCATGGCGCACCTGTCGGGCGATGCGGGTCTCGCGCGCGCGTTCGCCGAGGACGGCGACATCCACCGCGCGACGGCCGCGGAAGTCTTCGACGTCGCGCACGAAGCCGTCTCCGGCGAGCAGCGGCGCGCGGCGAAGGCGATCAACTTCGGGCTCATCTACGGCATGTCCGCGTTCGGCCTCGCGCGCCAGCTCGGCATCGAGCGCGCCGCGGCGCAGGACTATGTCGGGCGCTATTTCGGCCGCTACCCGGGCGTGCGCGACTACATGGAGCGCACGCGCGCGCAGGCGCGCGAGCTCGGCTACGTCGAGACCGTCTTCGGTCGGCGGCTCTACCTCCCCGACATTCGCTCGCGCGACCGCAACCTGCAGCAGTACGCGGAGCGAAGCGCAATCAACGCGCCGATGCAGGGCACGGCCGCCGACATCATCAAGCGCGCGATGATCCGCGTGCAGGCCTGGCTGACGGAGACGAAGGCGTCGGCGCACCTCGTCCTACAGGTGCACGACGAGCTGGTGCTCGAAGTCGCCGAAGCGTCGCTCGACAAGGTGAGGAAAAAGCTCGTGGAACTCATGTGCAGCGCCGCAGAACTCAAGGTCGCGCTGAAGGTCGAGACGGGCGCCGGGGCGAACTGGGACGACGCGCACCGCAGTTGAACTTCCCCGGGGTGCCTCCATCTAACCAACCGAGCGCCGTGAGACGCTCCCCGCTTCCCTCCCTGAGCGGGTCGCCCGGATTGCATCCCCAAGCCGGGTATCAGCCCGGCGGTCCTTATGGACCGCCGGGCGTTTTTACGCGTCCCGCCAGCATCGCCTCGAGCGCCCGCTGCGCCGCGTCGACGCCCTCCCCCGATTCTGCGGAGAAGAGCTGCGCCGCCGCACGGCCGCGGAGGGACTCGCGCGCCGCATCGAGCGCGCGGCGCGCCTCGTTCCTTCCAAGCTTGTCCGACTTGGTGAGCAGCACATGCGAGGGGACGCCGCGCGCCGCCGCATAGGCGAGCATCGCCTCGTCGCTCTCGCCGAATCCCCGGCGCGCATCGACAACGATAAGGAGCCCGGCGAGCGAGCCGCGATCGCGGAAGTACGCGTGCATCAGCCGGGCCCAGTCCGCCCTGACCGAATCCGGGACCTTCGCGTGGCCGTAGCCCGGCAGGTCCACCAGCCGCCGGCCCGGCTCCAGCTCAAACAGGTTCACCGCCTGCGTGCGCCCCGGCGTGCGGCTGGTGCGGGCGAGGTCGTTGTGGCGGACGATCGCATTGAGCGCGCTCGACTTGCCGCTGTTGGACCGTCCCGCGATCGCGACCTCGTAACCGGAATCGTCGCCGAATGCCGCCGGGGCGGTTGCGCTTTTGAGGAACCGGGCCTTGGAATAGCGGGACATATATAATTCTTGCATGAAGAACAAATGGTTCGGCTGCATCCTGGCCTCCTTGACCCTCGC
>DATJFN010000135.1:0-55472 GCA_035495635.1 Steroidobacteraceae bacterium
GTGAAATCCGCGAGCTTGCCCGGCTCGATCGTGCCGCGCTCCTTCTCCTCGAATGCCGCATATGCCGACCCGGAAGTCAGGAGCGCGAGCGCCTCCTCGCGCGTCAGTCGCTGGTCGAGGCCCCAGTCGGGGCCCGCAAACCCCTCGAGCGTGCGCCGCGCGACGGCAGCGTAGAACTCGACGCGCGGGTCGCCCGCCTCGACGGGCGCGTCGGTGCCGCCCGCGAGCCGCGCGCCGGCATTCAACATCGAGCGCCAGGCGTAGGCCCAGGCGATGCGATCGGGCCCGAGGCGAGCCGGCGCGAAGAGCATGTCGCTGATGGCGTGCGAGGTCTGCATCGAGGCGATCACGCCGAGCTTCGCGAAGCGCGGCATGTCGGCCGGCGCGACGACCTGCGCATGCTCGATGCGGAAGCGCGGGTCGGCCACGGGCCGCTCCGCCGCCGGAACCGCCGCGAATGCCTTCTCGTACTGGTCGAGCGCGACCCGGTTGCCGCGGTCGCCGATCGCGTGCGTCTCGACCTGGATGCCGCGCTTGAGCGCCGCCGTCGAGATCCGCAGGATCTCCTCGGGCGGGGTGACGTAGAGGCCGCGGTTGTCCGGCGCGTCGCTGTACGGCGCATCCATCGCAGCGCCGCGGCTGCCGAGCGCGCCGTCCATGAAGAGCTTGATCGTGCGGACCGTGAGCCGCGGGTCGCAGCTCTTGTAGCCTTGCCCCGCCGTCAGCAGCTTTTCCGCGTCCTCTCCCGGGCCGCGAATTGCAGCGTACACGCGGAGCTTCACGCGCCCCGAGCGGTACAGCCGGCACAGCTGTTCGACCTCGCGCCAGGTCGTGCCGGCGTATTGCATCCCCGTCCAGCCGAGCCGCACATAGGCGGCGGCGCCCGCCTCGAGGTTGCGCGCCAGCGCCTCGTCGGTCGTCGGCGGCACGAGCTTCCAGACGAGGTCCATCGCGTTGTCGACGAGGATTCCCGTCGCTTCGCCGCTCTTGGGGTCGCGCAGGATCTGCCCGCCCGGCGGGTCGGGAGTCTCGCGCCTGATGCCGGCAGCTTCGAGCGCTTTCGAGTTCACCACGACGGCGTGCCCGTCCACGCGCGAGAGCACGACCGGCCGGTCGGTGACGACGGCGTCGAGGTCCGCGCGCGAGGGGAACACGGCCGGCTTCCATTTCGACTCGATCCAGTTCGCGCCGACGATCCAGGGCGACTTGTCCGCGGCAGCGCGCTCGGCGAGGCGGCGCTTCATCGCCTCGACGCTCTCGACGCCGGTCAGGTCGAATCCGAGCTCGCGATCCCCGATGTCCGCGAGGTGCGCGTGCGAATCCGTGAGGCCGGGCAGCATCGTCTTGCCCGCGAGGTCCACGACTTTCGCGTTATCCGGCAGCCGCAGCCGCGCACCCGCCTCATCCCCGACGTACGCGATGCGCTCGCCGACGACGAGCACGGCTTCGGCCTTAGGCTGCGCGGAGTTACCGGTGTAAATCGTGCCGCCGTGCAGGAGGAGTGCCGGCGGCGCCGCCGCCGCGGTCACGGACCAGGAAAAGGCGACGAGGGCGGCGACGCCGCCGGCGGCGTTCAAGCGTGACATCAGGACGTCGCCTTCTGGTTCTTCACGACGTTGGTCGCGAGCGCGATCATCGAGGCGACGTCCGAGAGATTCGCCGGCACGATGAGCGTGCTCGAGGCCTCGTTCGCCAGCGTGCCGAACTGCTTGACGTATTCCTCCGCGATCCGCAACTGCATCGCCTCGAGTCCGCCGCGGCCTGCAAGCGCCTCGCCGACCTGCCTGAGGCCCTCGGCCGTCGCAGTCGCGACCGCGAGGATCGCCGCCGCCTGGCCCTGGGCCTGGTTGATCTGCTGCTGCTTGTTGCCTTCCGACTCCTTGATGACGCGCTGCTTCTCGCCCTCGGCCTGGTTGATCTTCGCGTCACGCTCGCCTTCGGAGCTCAGCACCACCGCGCGCTTCTCGCGCTCCGCGCGCATCTGCTTCTCCATCGCCGAGAGAATGTCCTTCGGCGGATTGATATTCTTGATCTCGTAGCGGAGCACCTTGACGCCCCAGGGCGCCGAGGCCTTGTCAAGCTCGGAAACGACGTTTTGGTTGATCGTCTGCCGCTCCTCGAAGGTGCGGTCGAGCTCGATCTTGCCGATCTCGCTGCGGAGCGTCGTCTGCGCGAGCTGGATGATCGCGAACCGGTAGTTCGTGATGCCGTAGGACGCTTTGCTCGCGTCCAGCACCTGGAGGTACAGCACGCCGTCGACGCCGACCTGCACGTTGTCTCGCGTGATGCAGACCTGCTCAGGAATGTCCATCGCCTCTTCCTTGAGGTTGTGGCGGTAGGCGACCCGGTCGATGAACGGCACGAGGATGTGGAATCCCGCCTGGATGGTGCGGTTGTACCGGCCGAGCGTCTCGACGACGTAGGCGCTTTGCTGCGGCACGACGACCGCCGTTTTCGCAAGGACGATGAGGACGAGGACCGCGACGACGCCGACGACGTACATGGATCCCATGGATGTCTACTCCGCTTTGACGTGCAGGGTGAGGCCGCTGACTTCCGCGATGACGGCCTCGCGCCCCGCGTCGATCGCGCTGTCGCCGGTGTTGCGCGCGGTCCAGCTCGTGCCTCGGTATTCCACGCGGCCGCTCTGGCCCGGCTCGAGGCGGGCGGGCACCAGGACCCGGTCGCCGACGGTGAGGCGTTCCTCGACGTGGCCGCTGCGATTTCGGACCAGTTCGTAAAGCCGGCGGCGGAATCCGAACATGGCCGCGACCGCGAGGCCTGAGAACACGAGCCACTGCGCCCAGTTCGGCAGGCCCACGCCGAAGAGGCCGAGGAGCCCGACGATGGCGGCCGACAGGCCGATGAAGACGAGGTAGAACTGCGCGTCGATGACGAACATCTCGACGCCGAGCAGGCCGATCCCGAGGACCATCCACGCCCACCAAGTCATCCGTCGCCCTCCGCGCGCAGCGCGCCACCCTTCTCCGCCATCCACTTTAACCGATCCCAAAGTCATGTATTGCCGGCGCCTGCGCGCGGGCGCTAGCCTGCCGGGACCTTCGTGCCACCGCCGGAATTCGTCCATGAAGTCTGCTTTCCTCGTGCTTGCGCTACTGCCCGCCGCCGTCCTTGCCGCCGACACCGGCTTGCCGCCGGCCCAGCAAGCGCTGTTCGACACCGAGCGCGCCTTCGTGCGGCTCGCTGCCGAAAAGGGATTCCGCGACTCTTTCTATGCGTACTTCGCTGACGACGGCATCGCCTTCAATCCGCATCCCTTCCGCGTGCGGACGGCGCTCGCCGGCCAGCCCTCCTCGCCCGGTCCCATGGGCGCGACCTGGGCGCCCGTGTACGGCGACATCTCGGCAGCCGGCGACCTCGGCTGGGACACTGGCCCGCTTCTTTTCGAGGGAAGGAACGGTGCGCCGCCGCGCCACGGCATGTTCTTCTCCGTGTGGAAGCGGCAGGCGGATGGAAGCTTCAAGGTCGTGCTCGACGTCGGGGGCGACACGCCGGCCGCCGTCGTGCCGATGAGCGAGCCGGCACATTCTTCATGGCGTGCGGGCGCCGCGCCGCCGACCGGCATCGACGTTACCGAGGCGAAGGCAAGACTGCTCGGCGTCGAGCGCGAGTTCCTTGCGACCGCCGGAACGGAGTCCCTCGGCCGGGCGTATGGCAGCCGGCTCTCGGACGAGGCACGCGTGCATCGACCCGATGCCATGCCGGTCGTCGGGCGGGACGCGCTCGGCGAATGGGCGAACACCCAGAATATCCAGGCTCGAGGCGAGCCGCTCTTCGCCGACGTGTCGGCATCGGGCGACCTCGGCTATGCCTGGGGCAGCTACGAAAAGTCCGGCGAGGTGCCGGAAGCCGGCTACTACGCGCGCGTCTGGAAGAAAGATGCGCGCGGCGACTGGCACATCGTGATGGACACGGTGAGTCCCGTCCCCGCCGGCGTGAAGCCGCTCACCGCGGAACTCATGCAGGCGGAAACGCCCTACCTCGAGGGTCGCTGGGCCGAGGCAGAGTCCGCGTACCGGCAGTATGTCGAGTCGAACCCGGGCAACGCCTTCGCCTGGAACCGCCTGGGCACCAGCCAGGTCCAGCAGAAAAAATACGGCGACGCCGTCAAGAGCCTCGAGCGCGCGATCGAGATCGGCGGCGGCGCGCCGGTCGACTTCTACAACCTCGCCTGCGCGTACGCGCTTTCGGGCGCGCCGGACAACGCACTCGACAACATCGAGCGTGCGATCGCCGCGGGGTTCAAGCGCCGGGCGCAGTACGAAACGGACCCGGACCTCGCGTCCCTGCGTTCGCTGCCGCGTTTCCAGGCGCTGATGCAGCCGCTCCAGTAGCTCAGCGCATCGCGTTGCAGGGCGGATTCCAGACCGAGATCAGGTCGGAACGCTCGGCGCGCCGGATCTCGTCGCGCGCATCGGTGTGCCGGACATGGATGTGCGTCACACGGGTCTGCTTCATGCACTCGAGCGCGACCGAGTCCTCGAACGGCTCGGAGAGGTCCTGGGTCTGGCCGATGAAGACCGGGACGTATTGGCCGGCGCGCAGCTCACGCGCGTAAATGAAGTTGGCCGGCCCCGGCCCGAACACCGTGCCGAACATGTAGACCGTGTAGCGATATTTCTGGCCGGACTGGCCGGTCCAGACATGAATCCCCAGATCGTCCATCAGCTCGCGTTGTACGTCGGAACGCTTCGCGAATCAACGAATCCTGGCCGGCCAGGTTTCACTATTGCCGGATCCGCACCGCGGCCGCGGCTCAGGATGGTTCGTGCTCGAGCTCGTCGGCGGTGACGAAACGGGGACGGATGTCGACGGGGACGCCACCCAGCCGGTCGAGCACCGCCTTCACCTCGGGCCGCATCACGACGAGCCGCTCCAGCATCTTCTGGCCGGAAGCGTAATCGCCGGTCGCCTCCAGCGTGAGCAGATCGTGCGAAAGGCCCGCGACGCCCTTCTTCGCCTTCTTCAGGTCCACGCTGAACGTGCCATCGGCATTCACGCGATAAGCGCCCGCATCAAGGAGGTAGTTGACCTGCATCGCCATCCCGCGCGCGTGGGCGTCGTCCATGCCGAAGCGCAGCGTGCGAAAGGCGGATGCGAGGAATGTCGTGTACATGCGCCGCTCGCCGGCGCGGTCGATCACGCCCTTGTCCATGAGCTGCTGCAGCGCCCACAGGCCGGTGATGTCCGCCTTGGCTTCCTCGACCGTGCTGTACAGCTCCTTGAGCGCGGGCCGCACGCCCCCGCCGGAGCCGCCCGGGCCCGTGTTGGTCGGGCCGAGGCCGTGCATCAGCTCGTGCATCAGGATGTGGGTGAAGAACGCCTCGAAGTCGACCTCGGGCTGGTCGTCCGGCGCGAGCGCCACCTTCGAGATCGGCACGAGCGTCTTATCGAACTTCGCCTGCTGGTAATTCTTCAACATCATCCGCTTCGAGCCCATCTCGGCGACGATGCGCTCGTCGTTCGGCAGGTTGTAGGCCGCCGTCTGCACACCGTGGTTGCCGTCGCCGGCCGAGAAGACGACGTTGACGACGCGGATCGGTGCGAGCCCGCCAAGCTTCTTGCGCCGGTAGCCGGGATCGATCGGCAGGCGGTCCTCGAGCCACTGAAGTTCGCCGCTGAAGCGCGCGAGCTTCGCCGATTCCGCGTCGTCCCGGATGGTGATGAAGGCTTCGAACGCCGCCTTGTAGTTGAACCACTCGTCCTGATAGACCTCGTAGGGCCCGATCGTCGGCTCGACGGCGGCGTCGAGCTTCATCCACGCGACGTCGCTCGCGTAGTAGTCGTTGCTCGCGAAGGCTTCGGCGCGCGAGTCGAGGAACGCCTTGAGCGTCGGGTCCGCCGTCGCGGCGGACGCCTTGCGCAGCAGCGACGCCATCTCGGCGAGCTCGCCCTGGTACTCGAGGCTGTACGGCAGCGCGACGAAATGGCCGGCCGCGTCGCGCCGGATCGTGGTGAAGAATCCGGTCGCGGCCGCCTTGGCGTCACCGTCGAGGCCACCGATCCAGGCCTCGACCTCCGCCTTGGTCGCGCCCGTCGGATAGAAGTTCGCCGCCTCGGGCTTTGCCGGCGCGCCGGGGACGAAGGTCGCGTTGTCGTCGAGCTGCGACCAGGGCCCCCGGTTGAGCAGGTAGTAATCGAGCCGCGCGCGGCCGAGCGGCGTCGTGTCCTCCATCAGCCCGAGGAGCATGGACTCGTTTCCCGCCCACATCTGGCGCATGAAGAGCGCATCCGTGATCCGCGCCGCCTGTACGAGATCCGCGAGCGCGCGGCGTTCGCCCGGCGGGAGCTTGGAAAGGTCGACGCGGATGTCGACCGGCGCGAATCGGGCGGCCATCTGGTTGAGCCGGGCCGCCTCCGGCGGCAGGCGCATGTCTTCTGCGGCAGCAAGTCCGGGAAGCAGCAGCAGGGCAGCGAGAAGGGTTCGCATCGGAAGCCTCCGGATGGGCGATGGCATTGACGCGCGAGAGTACACTAACGGCCAGCCCGAATTAGGAGCCGCCATGAGCGATGCTCGGCCGGACAAGGCCCACGCGGTGGGCATCAACCACGTCGCCCTCGAGGTCGGGGACATTAGCGAGGCGCTCGAATTCTACGGGCGCTTCCTCGCGTTCACGGTCGAGGAACAGACTGACGACATGGCGATCGTCTATTTCGGCGACCAGTTCATCAATTTCATCCGCAACCCCGACCGCCGGCCGGACACCATGCGCCACTTCGGCATCGCGGTCGACGACAAGCCTCTGGTGCGCCGCACGCTCGAGGCGATGGGCATACCCCTGCTCGACAGCCGCTTCCTCGACTTCCTCGATCCCTGGGGAAATCGCGTCGAAATCACCACCTACACGAACATCCAGTTCACGAAGGCCGAGCACGTCCTGCGTGGCATGGGGCTCGGCCATCTCGCCAAATCCGACGAGGCGATTGCCGAGCTGCGCGCCAAGGGCATGGCGCCGAGGTAGCCAGCATGCATTCGAATGACACCTGCCGCCGCCTCGCCGCGGCGACCCTCCTCTCTGCGCTCGCGATTTGCGCGTCCTGCACCGCCGTCAAGCCGGCGCGCGAGGGGGCCGGCTACCGGTACTTCATCGTCGGCAGCCCGGCCGACGTCGTGCGCCCGACGCGCGGGCTCTGGGTCGCCCAGGGCGGCGGCGACGACGTCGACGCGAACTACGCCAGGATGGGTGAGTACGGCGGAGGCGGCGACTTCGTCGTGCTGCGCGCCTCGGGCGCCGACGACTACAACGACTACATCTTCAAGCTGTGCCACTGCGACTCGGTCGAGACAATCGTGTTCGACAAGGGTGCGGCCACCGCGGATCCGTTCGTGATCCGAACGATCCGGAATGCCGAGGCCGTCTTCATCGCGGGCGGCGACCAGTCGAACTACATCCGCTACTGGAAGGACACGCCGGTCGAGGACGCCATCAACTTCGTCGCGGCGAAGCCCGCGCCGATCGGCGGAACGAGCGCGGGCATGGCGGTCCTCGGCGAGTACCTCTATTCGGCCGAGGGTCAGGACAGCCTCACCTCGGCGGCGGCGCTCGCCAATCCCTACGCCCCCGACCTGACGCTCGCGCGCGGCTTCCTCGCGCTATCCGGGCTCGAGAACGTCATCACCGATCAGCACCTGCAGGAGCGCGACCGCATCGGCCGCACCGTCGCCCTGCTCTCGCGCCTGCAGCAGGACGGATGGTCCGAGAAGCCGCGCGCGATCGCGGCCGACCGCGAGACGTCGCTGCACATCGATCCGGCGGACGGCACGGCCGAGGTCTTTGCGACGCGGGACCATCCTACTCCTTACGTTTATTTCATGGAGCCGGCCGGACCGCCCGTCCGCTGCGAGCGCGGCCAGTCACTCACGACCGCGGCGATTGCCGTGCAGCGCCTCGGCCCGGGCGAGCGCTTCAACCTCAGAACCTGGCGGGCTGCTGGCGGCATTTCCTACGAGCTTCGCGTCGAAGCCGGCGTCTTGCAGTCGTCGCGCGCAAGCAACTACTAGGCAGACCATTGGCAAATTGACAACAGTTGTTATAGGCTCCTTGGCGAATCTTGTTATACGCTCGTTCAGGGCATCACATTGCTCTGCCGGGCGGCGAACGGGGAGAGAACCGATGACCGACCGCAAGATTCCACTCGCGGCAGCCATTTTCGCTGTCCTGAACCCCGCGACCGCGGCACTGGCTCAAAGCACTCCTGCTGCAAACGCGCTCGAGCCGGTCATCGTCACGGCGACGCGCCGCGAGATCAACATGCAGGACGTCGCTCAGAGCGTCACGGCGCTGTCGACGGAAGACATCCAGAAGCAGGCTTTCACGTCGCTCGACGACGTCGCCGGCGCGCTGCCGAGCGTGACACTTGTCAACGCGCTGCCCGGCCGCAACGACATCATCATGCGGGGCATTTCAACCGGCACCGGCGAGTACTACACCGACAGCCAGGTGTCCGTATACCTCGACGATCAGCCGATGACCTCAAGCTCGCAGCAGGTCGACGTCCGGCTGGTGGACATCGAACGTATCGAGGTGCTCCCGGGGCCGCAGGGCACGCTGTTCGGATCGAGCTCGCAGTCCGGAACCATTCGATACGTCACCAACAAACCGGATCCCTCCGGCTACTCGAGCCAGGTCGACGTCGAGGTCGGTACGACGAAGGGCGGCGAGGAAAGCTACGACGTCAGTGGTCACGTCAACATTCCGCTCAGCGACAAGTTTGCGATCCGTGCCGTCGGGTTTTACGCGCACGAAGGCGGTTACGTCGACAACGTGCTAGGCGAGAATCTTTCGGGCACTGCCGACAATGCCGACGCCGTCGAGAAGAACTGGAACGACTACGAGACGACAGGCGGTAGGTTCGGGGCGCTATGGCAGATCAGTCCGAAGTGGCAGGCGTCGCTGAATTTCGTCAGCCAGTACGACGACACCAACGGCGACTGGCTCACGGACCCAGCGATCGGCGATTACAAGATCGTCAGCTTCTACGACGAGTACCGCGACGACGACTGGTATCAGACCTCGGCGACCGTCAAGGGCGATCTCGGTTTCGCCGAGCTGAGCGCGACGGCGTCCTGGTTCGATCGCCACATCGAATACCAGTGGGACAACACGCTGTATGAGAATTGGCGGACCGCGCATGCGGTGCAGTACGGATGGAGTGGGCTCTACGACACGGCCTATCTCGGCGGCACGACTTTCAATGTCCAGAAGCAGAACCGCTGGACCTATGAGGTCCGGTTGACATCAGAGGGCGAGAGCCGGTTGCAGTGGATGGCCGGCGCCTTTTACGAAGACGTCTGGGACTGGTGGCATTATGGCGCCAAGGTCCCAAACCTCAAGTCGACTACGGCCTGGTATTACGCCAATTACTACGCGGATTACTTCGGGGCCGACGTCGTCCCGCTCCCCAAGACCAATGAGTACTACACCAACTTTTTCGAGAAGACCGTTCGGCAGAAAGCCTTCTTCGGAGAAATGACATACGACCTGACGGACCAGTGGTCCGTCACCGGCGGTGCGCGCTGGTTCGAGTTCGACCGCCATGAGGTCGAAACCAACGAGGTGCCGAGGGGTTTGCCGGTTTTCGATTACGACCCTGACGTCGGGTACTTTCTCGCGGCGCCGTTGGTCAGCGAGGGCACGGATTCCGACACGATCATGAAGTTCGCCACGCAATACCGGTTTGACGACACGAAGATGCTGTATGCCCTCTACAGTGAGGGCTTCCGGCTTGGAGGCACGAACAGCCAGCGTGCCGCAGCGAGGGGACTCATACCGGAGCATTACAAGCCGGACACGATGCAAAACTACGAGGCGGGCTTCAAGAGCCAGTGGCTCGACAACCGCCTGTTGGTCAATGTTTCACTGTTCTTCATGGAATGGTCGGACATCCAGCTGCGCGCTGACGCCAGCGCGGATGATCCATGGTGGGTGGAGGGAATATTCAACGGCGGCAAGGCCGAACAGAAGGGCATCGAACTTCAGACAGAATGGCATCCAACCGACCGGTTTTCGGTCGAAATCGGCGGCTTCGTGGCCAACCCTGAATTCTCAGAGTCTTTCGAAACTCCTGCCGGCAGTCCCGTCGAGAAAGGCTGGCCCATGCCCGACTCGCCGGAGGAGAAGTTCTGGGCCGCCTTCGAATATCGCGTGCCCGGCTTCCTGATCCAGAACGGCGATTTCTGGACCCGGTTCTCGTATTCCTACCAAGGACCGTTCTGGAACGGGCTGGACGACATTCGCTGCGTGCAAAACCCCATCGTTGACGGCGAACCCTGGTGCCCCACCGCGGACGATATCGCGGATGCGAAGGACCAGAAGGTCCCGTCGTGGTCCACGAGCACGCTTCAGTTCGGCGTATCGTCGAACAATGGCTGGGATGCCGCACTCATTATCCGCAACCTGTTCGACGAGGATGCCGCGGGCTACATGAGCGGGGGTGACTACGGCGAATTCTTCGGCGATCCCCGGTTCCGCTACCGGGTGACGCCTCAGCGGCCGAGGACCGTCAGCCTGTCGTTCACCAAGCGATGGTGACCCGCGCAGGCATGGGGTGAGACCATGCCTGCGCCGGTCAAGCGGCGCCGGCCGCCTTGAAGCTAATCACGACGTCCGTAGTGCGAGGCAGTTACCAGGGCGAGAGCCACGGTGGCGTCTACCTGATAGACCTCGAGAAACGCGAGGTCCGGCAGACCATCGACTGGAACAAATCGGACATTGACTGGCAGGGCCGCGGCTGGGATCGTGGCCTGCGCGGCATCGCGTTCGACGGTGAGACGATCTACATCGCCGCAAGCGATGAGCTGTTCGCGTATTCCCCCGACTTCTTGCCCATTGGCTCCTGGCGGAATCCGTTTCTCAAGCACTGCCACGAGATCTCGACATGGGAACGACGGCTGTTCCTGGCCTCGACGGGCTTCGACAGCATTCTCGGCTTCGATCTGGACCGCCGGGAGTTCAGCTGGGCAATGCATGTCGCAACGCACGAGTTCCGGTTCAAAGGGGTAACTTACGATCCGCGCAGCAAGGACGGGCCGCTGATGCTCAACAAGCTGCATATCAACAATGTCCACTGCACGAAGGGCGGCATGTACCTGTCCGGCCTGCGCACGGGGGGAATGCTGCTGTTCAATGGCCGCGAGGTGCAGATGTCGGCCGAGCTGCCGGCGGGGTCGCACAATGCACGCCCGTTTCGCGACGGCGTGCTGTTCAACGACACCGAGGCCGATGCCCTTCGCTACGCCGGACGCGGCGAGGGACTCGAGGATCGCGCCTTCCGTGTCCCGCGCTACGATCCCGCGGCGCTCGTGAACCATGATCTCGACGAGAGCCGCGTAGCTCGCCAGGGTTTCGCGCGCGGGCTCTGCGTGCTGTCCGACTCGGTCGTCGCCGGCGGGTCCTCGCCCTCGACCGTTTCCGTCTATGACCTGCCGGCGAATCGAAGGCTGCTGTCGGTCAACCTTACGATGGACGTTCGCAACGCCATCCATGGCCTGGAAATCTGGCCTTACGGCTGATTGACTCCCGCGTTACGCACGGATTCCGGCAACTCGTCGATGATGTCCGAGAGCTGCTCCTGCCACATCCCGAGATGTTTCTCGTAGTGGCGCCAGTAGCCGAGCGCGCGGGTGTAAATCGGCTGGCGCACTTGCTCCGAGCTCGCCGTCTTCACGGCGCGGTCGGTCTGGTAGAACTGCACGCAGCCCTCCTCGAACGGCAGGCCGCAATGCGCGAGGATCCTGCGTACCTGCTTCTCCAGATCCGTCACTGTCTCCTCGTAATGGATGTCCAGGACCTTGCCCGGCAGCACGCGATGCCAATGCTGCGTCGTCTCATGATACTTTCGGTAGTATTCGGCGAGCTCCATCATGTCGTACGTGAAGTGCTGGCCCTTGCCGAAAAGCTGCTTATAGGCGCCGAGACAGCTGTCGAAGGGATGGCGCCGGGCATTGATGATCTTCGCATTCGGCAGGATCAGGTGGATCAAGCCAACATGCGAGAAATTGTTCGGAAGCTTGTCCGTGAAATACGGCTTGTCGGTGAAGCGATAGGTCGCTGCCTCATCGAGATACTGCCGGCCATAGGCGCGAAAGTTCTTCGGTTTCAGGTCGCGCACGGCGTACGGATACTGCTTGCTGTCACGCCTGTAACGGCCGATCGAGCCCACGAGATGCGTGAGCGTCGGCAATTCCTGCGTTCCCTCCACCTGGCTGTGGCTCGCCAGGATTTGCTCGATCAGCGTCGAGCCCGAACGTGGCAATCCTACGATGAAGATGGGCGCCGGCGACTCGTCGCCCGAGCCGGCATTCCGTTCGAGAAATTCGCGATCGAACACCTCGATGATCTGGTCATGGCGCTGCTCGATCATCACGGGGTCACTGAACACCTGCTTACGCTGCTTCTGGTTACCAGAATCGTAGTAGTGCCATGCCCGGTCGTAGTCGCCCTTGTCTTCCCACGCCTTGCCGAGCGCAAAGCGGAAGTGAATCTCGGCGCTGTCCGTGAGATCGTCACGTTTCAGCTGCTCTTCCATTGCGTCGACTTCAGCGTCCTCGAACCTGAACACCTTGAGGTTGGCCATGCTCCAGTAGACTTCACCGAAATCCGGCTTCGCGGCGACCGCCGCGCGGTAGGCGCGCAATGAGCCAGCCTGATCGCCGAGCGTCTTGAGCACGTGACCCAGCCCCATCTGGGCGCCGGGAGCATTCGGGCTCAACGTGACAGCCCGCACGTATGTTTCGCGAGCCTGCTCGATATCGCCCGCAAAGGCATGCGCATTGGCAAGGCCTATCCAGCCGGACGCATTCTGCGGCTCGAGCTCGGTGACGCGCTGGTAAGCACGGACTGACTCGGCATGACGCCCGCCTTCGTGCAGCAAGCTGCCGAGCAACATCCATGCAGCCGCATAATCGGGTGCCAGTGAAGTTGCATTGCGCAGCAGCGCCTCTGAATCGCTGATCCGCTCCTTGTCCTGGATATAGATTTGCGCGAGGCAGCGCATGGCGTCGACATTTTCCGGGTTTTCGCGCAAGGCGCCGCGCAGCGCCTCGATCGCCTCGGCCTTCCTGCCCGCGCGCATGTGATCGAGCGAGATCGCGACCTTGCCCTTGTCGACGTCCTGCTCGAAATACTCCTCGAAGGCCACGTCCGCCTCGTGGCCGCGGCCAAGCGCAGCGAGCGTCTCGCCTAGCTTGCGGTGCGCGAGGGGCAAACGTGGCTCCAGACGAATGGCTTCGCGAAAGCAGGGTTCCGCTTCCTCGAAGCGCTGCTGCATCGCGAAGATGCTGCCGAGATCCTCGTGCAGGTGCGGGAAGTCCGGCTTGAGCGCGATCGCCCGGCGCACGACCTGTTCCGCTTCTAGGTAGCGCGACTGCTTCATGAGGGAGTGGCCGAGCAGCCGCAAGTGATTGACGCTGCCGGGGCTCTCTTCGAGGTATTCACGGCAGATGGCCTCCGCGCGGTGGGGCCGGTTGGCCCGCAGGGCCTCGAGCGCCGTTTCGAAGCTGGCCTTGGCGGTTACTTCAGGTACTTGTCGAACCATGCCACGACCCGCTCGAGGTAGTCGCGCTCGAACTCGGGCGGCCAGCCTCCATGGTGGACGCCGGGATAGACCACGAGCTCAGTCGCGATGCCGCGCTCGCGCAGCGACTGGTAGAAGAGCTCGGCGTTGAGCAGCGGCACGTTCCAGTCCTCGCGGCCGCCGAGAAAGATCGTCGGCGTCGTCACCTCGCTGGCCTTGAGAAGCGGCGAGAGCCGGTCGTACTTCTCGCGATTCTGCCAGGGCGGCCCCAGCTCCCAGTTGTACCACTTCTGGTAGATGTCATGGCCGTAGTTGGCGGCGATGAAGCTGTGGCCGGCGCCCGTCGCGGCCGCCTTGAAGCGGCCGGTGCGCGTGATCACGGTGTTCGTCATGTAGCCGCCGTACGAGTAGCCGGTCACCGCGAGCCGGTCCGGGTCAGCGTAGCCCTGCGCGATCGCGTAGTCGACGGCCGCGATCAGGTCGTCGTAGTCCGTGATTCCCCAGGTCTGGTAGATGGCGCGAACGAAGTCCTGGCCGCGGCCGGTCGAGCCGCGCGGGTTCGGCTCGACGACGACGTAGCCCCTCGTCGCGAAGAACTGCGGCTTGAAGTCGAATCCCCAGGCGAACTGACCGACTGGCCCGCCGTGGATGTGCAGGATCGTCGGGTAGCGGCGGCCGGCGACGAACCCCGGCGGCTTCGTCACGAAGGCCTGGACTTCCGTGCCGTCGGGACTCTTGAACGACACCGATTCCTTCGCGCCGAGCGCAATGGAGTTGACGAAGGGCTCGTTGACGCTCGTGAGCTTCGTCAGCCGGCCCTTCCCGATCGAATACACCTCCGCACCGCGGTTGCCCGTCTCGACGCGCGCCGCGATGGCGCCGTTCTTCGCAAGGTCGAAGCCGCCGATCGCCTGGTCGCCCTCCGCCACCGGCTCGATGCGCCCGTCGCTCGGGCGCACGCGTGCGAGCTGCGTGCCGCCGAGGTTTTCGTACGCGAAATAGATCCACTGGCCGTCGGCGGAGAATCGGAACTGGTTGATCCAGCGATCGAGCGGCGCGGTGAGCACCCGTGCCTCGCCGCCGGCCGCGGGCATCACCGCGATCTGCGGGCTCCCGTACACGCCGTCGTCCGCAACGAGGAACGCGATTCTCTTGCCATCCGGGCTGAAGGCCGGCGAACCCTTGACGCGGTCGTCATCGGTGAGGCGCTGGAGCGACTTGCCCTGGTCCGTGTTGTCCGCGGCGACGAGCCAGAGGTCCGTCTTGTAACTCGCGTCGGGATCCGCCTCGCGGTTGCTGGCGAAAACCAGCTGGCGGCCGTCAGGCGACCAGCTCGCCTCGGACTCGTCGTATTCGCCGGAAGTCAGCTGCGCGAGCTTGCCCGTCGCGAGGTCGAGCACGCAGAGGTGCTCCGCGCGGTCGCCGGTCAGGTAGCCCTCGCCCGCGTCTTCCTTCATCTGCAGGCGCGTGACGACCCAGGGCTTGCGCGCCGCCGGCGGGCTCGCGGCAGCGCCCGCAGCCGGCGCCTTCCCCGGGTCCGCGAGGTCGGTCGCAGTGAATTGCAGGAGCAGGCGCGATTCGTCCGGCGAGAAGTCGAGCTGCTTGATGCCCTTTGTGAAGGTCGTCACCTGCGTCGCTTCGCCGAAGCCGTCGAGCGGCAGCTTCCAGAGCTGGCTCGTGCCCGAGCGGTTGGACAGGAAATAGAGCGACTTGCCGTCCTTCGACCAGTGAGGATCCCAGGCGCTCGAGCCCGCCACGGTGACGGCGCGCGGCGCGCCGCCGGCTGCCGGCACGACGTAGATGCGGTCCATGAACGCATACGCGACGAGCCGGCCGTCGCGCGAAAGCCGGATCCCAGAGGGATACTGGACCGCCTCGCTGTCCTCGAGCGCGAGCGCCCGCGGCTGCGATGGCGGCTCTGCAGCCGACGCGAGAGCAGCCTGCAGCAGGCATGCCGCCGCGGCGAGTCGCACGAGGCTGTTCACGTGCCGGGCCTCAGCACGGCGCGGCCGGGAAATGCCCCGGATGCCTTGCTGCCGTCCCAGACGGCGACGCCGTTGACCCAGACTTCCGAAATACCGGTCGAGAGCGCCTTCGGGTCCTGCCAGGTCGAGCGGTCGGCGACCGTCGCCGGGTCGAACAGCACGAGGTCCGCGAATGCGCCCGGGCGGATCACGCCGCGGTCGGCGATGCCGACGTTGGCGGCCGAGAGCCCGGTCATCTTGTGGACCGCCTGCTCGAGCGTCAGCACCTTCTTCTCGCGCACGTACACGCGCAGCACCTTGGTGAAGGCGCCGCGGCCGCGCGGATGCAGGCTGTCGAGCGAGCCGTCGGAGCAGATCGCCGCATAAGGCCAGGCGATGAGCGCCGCGACGTCCTCCTCCGTCATGCCCTTGCCGATGATCGACTGCTGCGCGCCCTCGACATTGGAGCGGGCAATCAGGTCCATGAGGGTGGCGGCGGGATCCATGCCCTTCTTCTTCGCGATATCGGCGAGCGTCATGCCGACGAGCTCCGGCTCCGGGCTGTAGCTCGACAGGATGATGCCGTCGGGCGGTGACACATGGTCAAGCGCGAATTGCGCGCTCTCGCGGTTGGTGAAGTCGCGCTTTGGAAACAGCACGGTGAGGTCCGAGTGCCAGGCCTCGTAGGGATAAATGTCGCCGATGACGTCGATGCCCTCGGCGCGGGCCTTGTCGAGGATGCCAAGGAAGCGCGCCGACTGGCCCCACCAGTCCTTCATGGCGAGCTTCATGTGCGTGACTTCGACCGGGATCTTCGCCTCACGGCCGATGTTGACGATCTCGTCGAGCGCCTCCCAGAAGTAGCGGTCCTCGCTCCGGATGTGGCTGATGTAGCGCCCGTTGTATTGCTTCGCCACTTTGGCGAGCTCGACGACCTCTTCGGGCGCGGAATAGATGCCGGGGTCGTACTCGAGCCCGGTCGCGAGCCCGAGCGCGCCTGCCTTCATGCCGTCGGCCACGCCCTGGCGCATCTTCTCGATTTCCTCCGGCGTTGCGTGCCGGCGGAAGTCGTCCTTGCCCATCGCGTCGCTGCGGAGGTTCCCGTGCCCGACGAAGGTCGCGACGTTGATCGCGACCGGCGTCTTCTGCATGCGCTCGAAGAGGTCGCGCACCGGATAGGTCATCGAGCCGTCCTGGCCGACGATGATCGTCGTCACGCCCTGGCTCACGACGGGCTCCGCCCCGCGCATCTCGAAGAGGCCCTCGTCGTGATGGCTGTGCACGTCGATGAACCCGGGCGCGAGGACCTGCCCTTTCGCGTCGACGACCGTCTCGCCGCGCTTCGGCTCGAGGTCCCCGACTTCGACGATTCGGTCGCCGTTGATGCGCACGGCACCCGGCCGCGCAGGGCTCCCGGTGCCGTCGACGATCGACGCGTTGATGACGAGCGTCGTCGAAGCGCTTTTCTCCGAACACGCGGCGAGGCCGGCGATGAACGCGGCGGCGAGCGCGGCGCAGGCAAGTCTGGATTGAATCACTCGGAAGACTCCTTCACCCGATGGAATGGAAGGCCTCGAAGGCCGGAGGACCAGTAGACGAAGCTGCCGGTATCCTGGCCGCCCGATGGGAACTTGAGTTTCAGCCCGCCGCCGTCCGTGACGAACTCGCCGGCGTTGCCCGGGGTGAGCCGCTCGCCCGCAGCGCAGGTTTCGAGGTAAAGCTGGCCGCCGCGCTCGTCGAGCAGGCAGCGCGCATCCGCCTCCTCGCTGGTGTAGGCCCCGGCGAAGCGCGCGAGGTCTCCCGGCTGCCAGGCGACCGTAACGGGCGCCTGCACGGGTTCCTCGTCCTCGCTGTCGGGCTCGGGCGGGCCGAGCTTGTCCTTGAGGAAGATCTCCGCGACCTGCCTCGCGAGCACGCCTGTGTTCGCGTCCTCGCGGTTGCACAGCATGATGACGGAGAAATGCTCGCCCGGGACGCGCGTGATCATCGAGCGATAGCCGACCCAGGAGCCACTGTGGCTGACCCAGTGCAGCCCCCGCCACTCGTAGACCCGGAGGCCCGCGGCATAGTCGATGGCCTTGCCGGAATTGAGGACGCCGACTTCCTGCATGCGGTCGATGAGCGCACGGCCGCCGAGCTTGGCGGTGTAGAAGTTCTCGTCCCAGAGCGCGAGGTCGTAAAGGTCACTGTGTACCTGGCCGTCGCCGACCTGCTCCCAGCCCGTCTCGTAGAGGCGAAAGCCCGCGCCCGACTTCGAGTAGCCGCGCGCGAGCGCCGGGATCGCCGCCGGATAGCTGTCCACGATGCTCGTGTTCTTCATGCCGAGCGGCCCGAAGATGCGCCTCTCGGAAAACTCCGCGAGCGACTCGCCAGAGACGCGCGCGATGACGACGCCGAGCAGGAAGAACCCCGTGTTGCTGTATTCGTATTCGACGCCCGGTGCCTCGTTCGGTGCGGTCTGGCGCGCGAGCGAGCGGAACGCCTCGTCGATGGTCGCTCCGTCCCAGTCCTGCCGGCCCTTCATGTACAGCATCTCGATGTAATCGCGCAGCCCGCCGGTATGGTGCAGGAGGTGCCGGAGCGTCACGCCCTGTGCGCTCTTCGCGAGCTCGGGCAGGTACTTCACGACGGGGTCGTCGAGCTTCAGCTTCCCGTCCTGCTCGAGGAGCAAAAGCGCGAAGGCCGTGAACTGCTTCGAAACCGACGCGAGGTTGATGATCGAATGCGTATCGAGCGGCTTGCTGCGCTCGAGGTCCGCCATCCCGAACGCGAGCGCGTGCGTCAGCGCGCCGCCCTGCGCCACTCCGACCGTGCATCCGGGCTCGCCGGGCTTCACGAACGCGCCCATCACGCCCGCGATCGCGCGGTCGGCATCGTCCTCCGCCGCGATCGCGGGCAGGATGGAAATCGAGAGCGCGGCAACGGCGAGGCAGCGGGCAATCGGAGTTGTCATGGTTGTGCTCGGCTGAGACAAGACTTCGATTTTGATTCAAACTGTTCGGCTGAGGCAACGGAAAACCATGATCCAGAGTCCCTATCTCCTGTTTCTCGGCGACGCGCCCGACATCGCAACGGCAAAAACCGCAGCCGGCATCCGGCAGTGGCGGCCGGAGCTGTGTGCCGGCCAGCTGCGGCTGCCCGGCTGCCGCGTGGACCTCGGCTTGCCGGACCTCGCGCCGCGTGACGCGGCGGGCCGCGGCATCCGCACGCTCGTCATCGGCATCGCCAACGACGGGGGCTTCATCGCGCCGCACTGGGTCTCCGCGATCGTCGACGCGCTCACGGCAGGCCTCGACGTCGCGTCGGGCCTGCACGAGCCGCTCGCCGGCGTGCCTGAGATCGCGGCCGCCGCGCAGCAAGCAGGCCGGCAGCTCATCGAGGTCCGCCAACCCGCCCAGTCCTTCATGCCCGGCACGGGCCGTAAGCGCAGCGGCAAGCGCGCGCTCACCGTCGGCACCGACTGCGCGGTCGGCAAGAAGTACACGGCGCTCGCGATCGAAATGGAAATGCGCTCGCGCGGCGTCGACGCCGATTTCCGCGCGACGGGCCAGACCGGAATTTTCATTTCGGGTCGCGGCGTCGCGGTCGATTCGGTCGTCGCCGATTTCGTGTCAGGCGCGGCGGAATGGCTCTCGCCCGATGCCGCTTCGCAACATTGGGACGTCATCGAAGGCCAGGGCTCGCTGTTCCATCCTGCCTATGCCGGCGTCACGCTCGGCCTGCTGCACGGCAGCCAGCCGGATGCGCTCATCCTCTGCCACGATCTCGCGCGTACGGGGATTGCGGACTACGAGGGCTACCCGATTCCCTCGTACGAGCATTGCTTCAAGGACTACCTCGCAGCCGCGCGCCTCACGAATCCCGCGGTGCGATTCGCCGGCATCAGCCTCAACACCTCCTCGCTCGACGATCGCGCCGCCAGGCGCGCGGTCCGGGAAGTGGCGGAGCGCACCAAACTGCCCTGCGCCGACCCGATCCGCGACGGTGTTGCGCCCATCGTCGATCAGATACTCACCAACTCCTAGGGAGTCAGTCATGGCATTCCTGGTCAACGCATTGATCGAATGGCCGCGCAGCATCGCGCGTCACCTGGCGTGGCTCGGACCGCTCTTCGCGCGCATCGTGACGGGCTGGGTCTTCATGGGCACGGGCTGGGGCAAGCTGACTCACCTGCCGATGGTCGTCGAGAACTTCACGAACTGGGGCATCCCGGCGCCGCAGGTCTTCGGCCCCTTCGTCTCGGGCGTCGAGTTCTTCGGCGGCATCTTCCTGGTCGTCGGTTTTCTCACGCGGATCTCCGCAGGCGCGCTCGGCGTCGTCATGATCGTCGCCATCAAGGCCGCGCAATGGGCCGATGTCGATTCGCTGACTTCCTTTCTCGGCCTCGAGGAGGTCATGTACCTCGCCCTGTTCCTCTGGCTCGCTATTGCGGGCGCGGGGCGGGTATCCCTGGATCATCTGCTCGAGCGCCCTGCGTCCTGAGCGGCGCGCGCTGCGCGGAATCGGCCGGTGAGCCGGAAATGGTCGATCGTGTCGCCTGATGCAGGCGGAGCCCCCTCCGGCCTTGCTGACTCAGCCAGCGAAGCCCCGCAGCGGAAGCGTCGGGCGCTGCAACCAGTTGTCCGCGAGGTAGGTGGCGGTCCCGTCGATCGCGTGCAGCGTGTAGGCGTGGCGCGGCCGGTCGCTCAGGTTGGGACCGGAGCGGTGCGGCAGCGCGCCGTGCAGAACGACCAGCGTTCCGCGCTTCGCCTCGAGGGGCACGAGGCCCTCGGACGGATACGGCGCCGGATCGAGGATCTCGAGCTCGGTGGCCGTGCGTGCCGCGTTGAGCTTCGAGCGTGCCTTGACGGGAAGCCGGTGGCCGCCCGGCAGCGCCCACATACAGCCGTTCTCCGTCGTCGCATCGTCGATCGCAAACCAGAAGCCGACGACGCTGGCCGGCTCTGTCCAGAGATAGGTGTGGTCGGTGTGGCACACGACCTCGCCGCCGATCCGGGCCTGCTTGAAGATGTACATCGATTGCAGCAGGCGCGACTCCCGCATTCCGATGCTGTCGGCCACCGCCCGAAGCGCCGGCGTGCGGCTGAAGGCGTCGAAGACCGGATCGAGGTCGTGCATCGCATGGCCTAGCTTGTTGAGGCACAGATGCGCGTCGGATTTGAGGCGTCCGTCCTCGCCAAACGCGTCCTTTTCGAAGAAACAGCGGATCGCCTCGCCGCTCGTGAGGAAATACTGCTCCGCGGCATGGAGCGCCCGTCCGTCGGCCGTAAAGATCGTCGCCTGCCCGGGCGGCGGCACGTGTATGCGCGCGAGCGCGATCGCGCGCTCGCGGAGCGCGAGGCAGGCTGCATCGTCCACGAAATCCGGCAACACGAGGAAGCCGTCGCGCCGGAACGCCGCGAGCTGCGACTGGCTGAGTGGCTGGGGCGTCAAGTGGGCGGCCGGGGCATTACGACGAAAGTAGGAGGATTCCTATTGATCGATGGGTCGCGCCAGCAAAGTATGACGTGCTTGAAAAGGAATTCACCATGTTCAGAAAATCATCCTCATTCGATTCACGATACCTGCTGATTTCCGGCGCGGTCGCCGCGGTCATTTCAGCGGCTGCCATTGGCCTGCTGGATTCGGGCTACCGGAGCCAGCGCGCCCGCGCCCGGAAGGCCATCGGCCACTACGCAGGCGTCGCCCGCCGTACCGTGCGGAAGCAGCGGCTGCAGCGGCGCCTTCGCGAACCCGACGCCATCGCCGCCGTGGTGGTCGCCGGTGTGGGCCTCGCCGCCGCCTGCGCTCGGCTCTACCTGAAGCGCGAGCATGCGGGGCCGAGTTCCACGGACGAAGTGCGGCGCAGGCCGCGCTTCGAGACGCTCGAAAAGGTCGTCGAGGTCGATCGTCCGCTGCGGACGGTGTACGACCAGTGGACCCAGTTCGAGGAATTCCCGCGGTTCATGGCCGGCGTGAAGGAAGTCCGGCAGCTCGACGACGCCCACCTGCTGTGGCGTGCCGAAGTGCTCGGCAGGGAGAAGGAATGGGAAGCCGAGATTACGGAGCAGGAGCCGGATACCCGTATCTCCTGGAAAAGCGTCGCGGGTGCGCGGAATGCCGGCACCGTGCGCTTCGAGCCGCTGGGCGCGGACCGGACCCGTGTCAGGCTGACGATGGCGTACGAGCCCGAAGACACCGCCGAAAACATCGGCGACGCGCTCGGCGCGCTTCGTCTGCAGGTGGCGCGCAGCGTCCAGGGCTTCAAGGACTTCATCGAGGGGCAGAAAACGGAAACGGGCGCCTGGCGCGGAACCGTGTCGAACAGCACGCCGCAGCCGGGCAGCGGCTGACAGTCCGGGCCTGCGAAAGGCCCCCCGGCTCCCGGATCAGTTGTGGATGGCGATGGCCCCGGTGGCCGGGTCGAGCTCGAACCGCCCGGCGCGCACCGCTTCGAGCCAGTCAACCGTCTTCATGACGCCGCCGAACGCGAAGAAGTGCGGCTGGACGACCCGCTGCCCGAGCGGCCCTTCGAGCAGGCGCACGATCGCGGGAAAGATCTCGTCCACCGTCTTCACCAGCGTCTTGAGCGCCGCGGGATTCGCGATGAGCGCGGCGAGGGAGGTGCCGATGCCGCAGAGCATCGCGAACTTCGCGAGCCCCTTTAGCGAGGCAGGCCCGGCAACGCCGACATGAACCGGCAGCGTAATGCCGTCGGCCGTCAGCGCGCGGTCGAATGCCACGAGCGCGCCGGGATCGAATCCGAACTGAGTGACGACGTGCACGGGAACGCCTGTCCGCGCGGCGTACGCCTGCTTGCGCTTCAGCGCATCGCGCAGCTGCGCCGGCTGGATGTTCGCGTGGCCGTCGGGATGACCGGCGACGCCGATCGAGTCGATTCCCGCGGCTTCCAGCGCGCCGGATTCGATGATGTCGAGCGTGCTCGGAAACGGCCCGGCGGGCGATGCCAGGTCGCCCGCGACGAGCAGGGCCCGCCTGACGCCGCCCGCCTTCAGCCGCGCGAGGCCCGCGTCGAGCTCGGAGCGGGAGGCGATGCGCCTCGCGACGATGTGCGGGCAGCCGCGAAAACCCGCGTGCTCGGCGATGCAGGCCGTCTCCGCGACGTCCGCGAGCGTCGTGCCCGGCACGTGCGCCACGTAAAGCGCGGCGCCCGCGGGCAATTTCCCGGCGAGCGACGCGGGCAATGCCTTGTCGGCCGACGTGATCTCAAGCGAGGCGCGGGCCGCGAATGCGGCGATGTGCTCCCTCACGCCGGCCACCGCCTCACGACGAATGACTCATCGTTGAACCAGAGGCCGTCGTGCTTGTGCAGTACCGCCTGCGTCGCATCACGGTAGGCGCCCGTGGTCACGACCTCGTCCAGGCGCTCTTCCTCGATCTGGTTGACGTAGATCGCAGCGTTCCAGGCCGCGAACAGCGTCGACGTCCCGATGCGATCTCCGATCTCGGTCGGGAGCGTGTGCATCTCGTAGCGGAAGATTGATTCGTCATCCGGCGGCACGGCGAGATCGAACTCGTCCGCTTCCGGCCCGAGCACGGTCTTGAGCGTCGCGAGGAGCTCTCGCCGGTCCACCTGGAACGGATTCTCGTCGGGCCAAAGCCTCTGGATGACCTCGAGCGCGGGATCACGGCCATACGACTGGATCACGAGCAGGCGGCCGTTGGGCGCGAGGCTTCTCGAGAGCGGTGCGAGCACCTTTTCGGCCTTGAACTTCGCCGACATCCGCGCGCGCCAGGGCTGCGAGGCGACGACGAGGTCGTAGGGTCCGGATGCCTGACCGGTCTGCGGGATCACCCGGTCGAGGAGGAACTTGTGGTCTTCGCGGTAGACGACGAGCACCGACGGACGCACGTACATGGGGTTGCCGGTCTTAGGGTTCGGCCGCGTCTGCCAGCCGAATGCGAGCGTCGGCGCGAGCTCCTCGATCTGCTCGGCGTACTCGTTCGAGTTCTGGCCCTTCAGCCGGATCTCGTGCCAGTCGACCGCCGCGGCGGAATCGGCGCCGTGGGGCCGGAGGCGCGGCGCTTCGGAATAGTTGAGGTTCGTGACGACGAGCACCGTCGCCGGGTGCTCCATGAAACGGTCCGGCATCTTCTCGAGCCCGAGCCGCACGTCCTCGAGGCTGATCTCTTTCGCGACCACCATGAGCGGCACGGTCGGGAACAGCGCATGCGCATGGCGCATGAGCCGCGCGAGCACGGTCGCGTCGCCCATGCCGGCGTCGAACAGCCGGAGCGCGGGCTGCGTCGGGCGGACCTGGCGGAGCTCGCGCGCAGCGCGGTTCGCGACGGCCGACTTCTCGTTGCAGGTATTGACGAAGGCGAGGTACTTCTGGCGGTTGTCGTAGAAGCGAAAAGGCGTGGTCCCTGCGTCCGCCGGGGACCGCGCTGCGCTGGATTCACCCGGTTTCACTGGCCTTACGACCTCCATGGGCAAGTGTGGCCCAAAACGCCTTGGCCGGTCGTCGGGCCGCGCCGCAGGCGCCTCGCGGGCGCCACCCGCATTCTGTAAGGTCAAACTTGCGAAATACGTCATAACTGATTGATATGACAATGTAACTTCATGGAACTTTCACAGAAGTGTCATGCCCCACGCGCAGCCTGTGCGGCATGGGCACACGCATCGTCACTGCGTTCGAGCGATTCGACCGGGCGGAGCTGCGGTTCTGCCGCTATCTCAACCGTCCGAGCGGATTGCCGACGCCGCGCGCCTTCTTCAAGGCGGTCAGTCGACTCGGCGACGGCTGGGTCTGGTATGCGCTGATCCTGTCGCAGCTCCTGCTGCCGGGCGGTGGTTTTGCTGCGGCCCACCTCGCGTTGACCGGCGGCATCGGGCTCCTCGCGTACAAGCTGATCAAGCGCCACGCCGTGCGCGAGCGACCTTTCATCACGCACCCAACCATCAGCTGCGCGGCGGCGCCGCTCGACCGCTACAGTTTCCCGTCGGGACACACGCTGCACGCCGTGTCCTTCGCGATCCTCGGGGCGCACCACCTTCCGGAGCTGGCGGCACCCCTCGCCGCCTTCGCGCTCCTCGTCGCGCTCTCGCGCGTCGTGCTCGGGCTGCACTATCCCACGGACGTCGCGGCCGGCGCGCTGCTCGGCGGCGGGCTCGCGCTCGGCAGCCTCAGGATCGCCGACATGCTCGCGCTGTGACGATCCGACCGCCGCGCGTCCTGATGCTGTCGGACGTGTATTTCCCGCGCGTCAACGGCGTCTCGACCTCGATACTTTCGAGAAGAACATCGGGTTCCTCATCTCGGTGCTCGAGCGCCTCTGCATCGCTATGCCCGGCGCGCTCCTCGTCATCGCGGGCGAAGGACCCGCGCTGCCCGCGCTCCGGCGCGACGTCGCAGCCCGGGGGCTCGCGAACAACGTGCTGTTCGTCGGCTACCTCGACCGCGACGGCCCGCTGCTCGACTGCTACCGGAGCGCCGACGCGTTCGTGTTCGCGTCCCGCACGGAAACACAGGGGCTCGTGCTGCTCGAGGCCATGGCGCTCGGCCTGCCTGTCGTTTCGACGGCGGTCATGGGCACCCGCTATGTCCTCGACGGCGCGCGCGGCGCGATCGTCGTCAATGAGGACTCGGTGCAGTTCGCCGCGGCGGTCGAGATGGTCCTGAAGAACCACGAGATGCGGATTTCGCTCGGCGCGCAGGCTGCCATGCACGCGCGCACGCGCTGGTCCGGCGCGGAAATGGCGCGCCGGATGCTCGACCTGTACCAGTCGGCCATCCGGCGCGCACGAGCAGGCGTCCCGATCGGCGGCGCGAGTCCCTCGCTGACCGACTGACCGGCGCTCAAGGAATGACCGGCAGCTCGACCGCGCTGGGCTGCGAGGAAGTCCGCCAGATGCGCTGCGTCGCCTTCACGTAGCTCTCAGGCGGGGCGAACATGATGTTCGGCACGAAGGTCTGCGGATTGCGGTCGTAGAGCGGGAACCAGCTCGACTGGATCTGCACCATGATCCGGTGCCCGGGCAGGAATTCGTGGTTCGCCTGCGGCAGGCGGATCCGGTACTCGAGCACCTGGTTCGGCGCGATCGGCTTCGGCTTCGAGAAGTCCTCGCGGAAGCGCCCGCGGAGGATGTCCGCAGAGATCATCTGCTGGTAGCCGCCCATCTTGGGATCGTTGGGATATTCGGCCGGCCAGACGTCAATGACCTTCACGACCCAGTCCGCGTCGCTGCCGGTCGTCGAGGCGAACAGCCGGGCCCAGGGCTCGCCGGCGACGCGCACCGGCGCGGTGAGCGGCTCGGTCTCGTAGACGAGCACGTCGGGCCGCGACGCGGCCTGCCGCTGGTCGTCCATCAGCCATTCGCCCCAGGTGGACTCCGTCGCGCCCGAGGCGAGCGTCGGCCGATTGCGGTAAGGCACCGGCTTCGCGGGATCCGCGAGGTATTCGTCGAAGGCCTGCCGGGCGTCAGCGGGGCGCTCGAATCCGAGCCGGCCGTTCGGCAGCAGGTAGAGCTCGCGCGACTTCGCCGCGCAGCCTTCGGCACATGAGCGCGGCCAGTTGTCGTATCGCTGCCATGTGTTGGCGCCGGTCTCGTAGGCGAGCACGCGCGGCGTACCAGCCTCTGCCGTGTCCTTGAGGAAGTGGTCCAGGAACGGCTGCATGACCGTGCGTCGAAACGAGGTCGCGGTCTCGCCCTCGAACTGCACGTTGGCGATGTTGCGGCCGTCGCGGCGGCCGCCGCCGTGGTTCCAGGGCCCGAGCACGAGGTGGATCATCTTGCCTTCGGGATCGCGCGGCCCGAGCGCCTTGAACAGGGCCGGCGCGCCGTAGATGTCTTCCTGGTCGAAGAGCCCGCCCACGATCATCATCGGAACCGTGATCGGCCGCGCGGCCAGGACCTTGTCCATCGCCTGCGACTGCCAGAACGCGTCGTAGCTCGTGTGTTCGCTGAGCGCGCGCCAGTACTCGAGCGTGTCGAGCCCGCGTGCCTTCGCGACGTTGCCGGCGTTGCCGGCGCGCAGCCAGAACTCGTACGTGTCGTAGGTGCCTGACCACCACTTCGCCTCGTTCTTGCGCGTCGCTTCCTGCTCGTAGGTGTACTCGAGCGCACCGTCCTGGCGGAAGGCGCCGTTGTGGAACCAGTCATCGCCCATCCATCCGTCCACCATCGGCGCGAACGGCACCGAAGCCTTGAGCGCGGGGTGCGGGTCGATGACCGACATGAGCGCCGTGAAGCCCTCATACGATCCTCCGATCGTGGCGACACGGCCGTTGCTCTCCGGAACGTTCTTCACCAACCAGTCGATCGTGTCCCAGGTGTCCGTCGCGTGGTCGGTCGTCGTCGGGTTGAACGGACCGCGGAGCGGGCGCGTCATCACATAATCGCCCTCGGAGCCGTATTTTCCGCGCACGTCCTGGTACACGACGATGTAGCCCGCCGCGACGGCGGTATCGAGCATCTGCGGCACGACCGAGGCGAGGTGAGTGCTCTCAAAGCGTGTGACACGGCCCGCCGCGTTGTACGGCGTGCGGTCGAGGATCATCGGCGCGCGCGATGCGCCCTTCGGCACGAGGATGAAGGTCTTGAGCTTCACGCCGTCGCGCATCGGGATCATTTCCTCCCGCTTCACGAAGTCGAACTCGTCGGTCTTTGGCTTGAATGCCGGCGGCGCGTCGCCGGCAGCAGGCGCGCCGACATCGGCAGCCGCGGCACCGGCAAGGAGGCCGCAAGCCACCAGGGCTGCGAAGCGCATGTGCGTGAGGGCGGTCGGCATGGATCTCTCCTGCAATAGCACCAAGAAAACGGGGCCTTTCGGCCCCGTTCCTGGATTCACCCGACGGCCGATAGTTTACGCGGCCTGGCTCTCCGCTATCAGCCCCTCGGCCCGCAGCGCCTCGAGCACGGCCTTGCGGCTGCCGATCCGTTTCTGGAATGCCTCGACGTTCGGGAACTCGGAGAGGTCGAGTTTCACGCCGCGCGCCCAGCGCGTGATCGCATAGAGGTAGGCATCCGCGACGGTGAACCGGTTGCCGACCAGGTACTGGCGGCCCGCAAGCTGCTTGTCGATCAAGGCGTAGCGCCGGCGCAGGTAAGCCAGGCGATCCTCGCGGACCGCCGGCAGGACCTCGGCCTTGAAGAGCGGCGAATAGGTCTTGTGAAGCTCGGCCGTGATGTAGTTGAGCGCCTCCTGCAACCGCACGCGCTCGAAGCTGCCGTTCGCTGGCGCAAGCCCGCTTTCCGGCTTGAGGTCGGCGAGGAACTGGACGATTGCGGGCCCTTCCGTCAGAACCTGTCCGTCGTCGAGCTCGAGCGCCGGGACATATCCCTTGGGGTTGATCCCCCAGTAGTCTCCCTCCTCCGCCACCGTCTTCGTCTTCAGGTCGACCTTGACCGTCTCGAGCGGGATGCCCGCCTCGAGCGCGACGATGCGGGGAGAGAGCGAGCAGCTGCCGGAACTGTAGTAAAGCTTCATCGATGACCTCCTGCTTGGCTGGAGGCAACTTACCGAACGTACTTACTTTTGTATATCAGATATCTTTACGTTAGCTGAAATTTCCACTATCGTCCCGGTAAGCTTCCGAGCACGCCGCATGTCACTCAAGGTCCGCAAAAGCAAGGCACTCCCGCCCCCGCCCGGCTGCCCGATGGCCGCCTGCATGGCGGTGCTGGGCGGCGCCTGGACCCCGAGCCTCATCTGGAAGCTGACGGGCGACCCCCGGCGATTCGGCGAGCTGCAACGCGACATCCCGGGCATCTCGCCGAAGATGCTGACCGCGCGGCTGCGCGATCTCGAGGAAAAGGGCGTCGTCCGCCGCGAAGTCGTGCCGACCTCGCCGCCCTCCGTCGAGTATTCGCTGACCGAGCTCGGCCGCGAGCTCGTTCCAGTCATCAACACGATCGTCCGGGTGGGGACGCGGATCCGCGAAGGCGCGGCGCGGCGGGCAATCGCAGCTTCACGTTGACCGATGCAACGGGGTTGCCGATGATCCGCTAGCGCCATCGCCGCACGGATCATCCATGAACCTCGACCTCGAATTCGTCCGCTCGCAGTTCCCGGCCTTTCGCGAGCCCTCGCTCGCAGGCTTCGCGCATTTCGAGAATGCGGGCGGCTCCTATGCGGCCGGCCAGACGATCGAATGGCTCGACCGCTATTACCGCCAGACCAAGGTGCAGCCCTACTACGTCTTTGCCGCCTCGGCAAAGGCCGGCGAGCACATGGACGCGGCGAAGGAGCGGATGGCGGCCTGGCTCAACGTCGGACGGGACGAGATGCACTTCGGACCGTCGACGTCGCAGAACACCTTCGTGCTGGCACAGGCGATCCGCCGGCGGCTCAGGCCGGGCGACGAGGTGATCGTCACCAACCAGGACCACGAGGCGAATTCCGGCGCTTACTCGCGGCTTGCCGACGACGGCTTCATCGTGCGCGAGTGGAAGGTCAACCCGAAGACGGCGGAGCTCGAGCGCCGGGACCTCGAGGCCCTGCTCGGCCCGCGCACGAAACTGGTCGCGTTCACGCACTGCTCGAACGTCGTCGGCAGCATTCACCCGGTCCGTGAGCTCGTGGACCTCGCGCACGCGGCCGGCGCGTGGGTGTTCGTCGACGGCGTCGCCTTCGCGCCGCACGGAATGCCGGACCTGCAGGCGCTCGGCGTCGACGCCTATTATTTCTCGCTGTACAAGGTGTACGGCCCGCACCTCGGCGCCATGTTCCTGCGCCGCGAAGTCAACGAAGCGTTGCCGAACCAGGGACATTTCTTCAACGACGGCAAGCCCGGCGCACGCTTCACGCCCGCGGGGCCCGACCACGCGCAGATCGCGGCCGTCAACGGCGTCATGGATTACATGGATGCCGTGGCCGACCACCATGGCGCAAAGGGCAAGCCCGTCACGGCGCGTGCCGCCGCCGTGCGCGAGCTCTTCCGCGGCCACGAGACGGCCCTCCTGCAACCCCTGCTTGACTTCCTGGCGAAGCATCCGAAGGTGCGGCTCATCGGCCGCACGCGCGCCGGCGAGCGCGCGCCGACCGTCTCATTCACGGTCGCCGGGAAGAGCTCGGCTGACGTCGCGGCACGACTCGCCGATGCGAAGCTCGGCGTCGGCGTCGGCAATTTCTACGCTTACCGCCTGATCAAGTCGCTCGGCATCGACACCGAAGACGGGGCGGTACGGGTGTCCTTCGTGCACTACACGTCGAAGGACGAAGTCGATCGACTCATGCGGGAGCTGGACCGTTGTTTGAGCTAGATTTCGTGCAGACGCTCGCGTTCGCGGGCGTCGCGCTCCTCCTCGGCGAAGGACTGCGGCGACTCGTGCCGGTGCTCGGGCGCTACAACCTGCCGGCGCCGGTGCTCGGCGGGCTGCTCGTCGCGATCGTCGTGCTCCTCGCGCGCAGCCAGGGCGTCACGCTCGTCGCGTTCGACACGACGCTGCAGAGCCCGCTCATGATCGCCTTCTTCACGACGATCGGCTTCGGCGCGAGCCTGTCGCTCCTCAAGGTGGGCGGACCGCAGGTGCTGCGCTTCTTCCTGCTTGCGACCGTATTCGCGTTCGTGCAGAACATCGTCGGCATCCTGCTGGCGCTCGGCTTCGGGCTGCACCCGCTGTTCGGCGTGCTCGCAGGCTCCGTCACGCTGACCGGCGGGCCGGCAACCGGACTCGCCTTCGCGCCGCTTTTCGAACAGGCGGGCGTCGCCGGCGCGTCGTCTGTCGCGATCGCGGTTGCCATCGGCGGAATCGTCATGGGCGGCCTCGTGGGCGGTCCGGTCAGCACGGTGCTGGTCGAGCGCGGCGGCCTCAAGACGCCGCGGCGCGGACGCGGCGGGAGCGTCGAAGTCGCCCTGCTCGAAACGGAAGTCGAGACGACGACAGTCCACGCCTCGAGCGATGATGACGACGCGTGGCCCATCATCAAGAATTTGGTCGCGATCCTGATCGCGATGTGGATCGGCTTCTGGGTCAGCAAGGGCTTCGCGGCGCTCGGCCTGACGCTGCCCGCCTACATCGGCGCGATGCTCGTCGCCGCAGCGATCCGGAACGTCGACGACGCCACCGGCTGGTTCGGGCTTTCGCACGGTTTCATCAACACCTTCGGCATCGTCTCGCTCACGCTCTTCCTCGTCATGGCGCTCATGACGCTGAAGCTGTGGGAGCTTGCCGGCCTCGTCCTGCCGCTCATCGCGATCCTCGCCGTGCAGGTCGTCATCGCCGCGCTCGCCGCTGCGGGCCCCGTGTTCCGCATCATGGGACGAAACTACGAATCAGCCGTCATGAGCGGCGGCTTCATTGGCTTCATGCTCGGCACGACGGCGAACGCAATGGCCGTCATGCGCGCCCTCGTCGAGCGCTACGGCCCAGCGCCGCGCGCCTTCCTCGTTGCGCCGATCGTCGGCGCGTTCTTCATCGACTTCACGAACGCGCTGATCATCACGCTGTTCCTCAACCTCTTCTCGTAGCGCGATCTCTCGTTAGGTCGCCTCGCGAACGAAGAGGCGGAGCGTTCGAGGTTCCGATCCTGGCGGGTCGGCTTCTGACACGAGCACCGCGAGTCCGTCCGCCACGGGCACGACCTGCTCGACCGCCGGATCCGAAAGCGGTGCCGGCGCGCGAATCCGCCGGAGCGTCGCGCCGCGGTCGAGCGTCTCGAACAGGGACAGCGACGCGTTCTCGCCGTTGATGCCGCCGCCGAACATGAGATGGTCCGGGTCGGACGGGTCGAGCCAGACCGCACTGACATAGACGTACGGCGGGTCCGTGGCGCCGTCGTCCGCTTCGAACACGAACTCGAAACCCGCGTCGTCGAGCGCGATCAGGGCGCCTTCGAGCCCCGCGTAGAGCGTGCCGGGGCGCGCGGGCCCGCTCGCCAGCGCGTTCGGACGGCGATTGCCCAACGCGAAATCGGGACCGCCCGCGACGAACGTGAAGTTCGACAGCACGAAGGGATTGCCGGGATCGATGTCCCAGGTTGCGACCCAGGCGTTGTCGAGCGGCGCTTCGCAGCCCTGGTACAGCGTCGCGGGCGCCGCGGCGCGGATGTGAATCACGCAGGGATCACCGAAGAAGACATCCGTCTCGCCGTTGGCGAGCGCCCAGTTCATGCCGCCGTCGGTCGAGATCGCGATTGAAGGTCCCGACAGGTTGGCATACAACCGTCCCGCGTCGTCCGGTGCCACCGCAAGGTCGTAAAACGGCTCCGCCGACTGATCGAAGGAATTCCGGGGAAAGCTCGCGCTGGGAATCCACGACAGGCCGCCGTCATCGGAGCGGTAGAACGGCGGCGCTTCGGAGTCGGCCACGGGCTGCCCTGCCGCGAAGAGCGTCGCGTCGTCGGCCGGGTCGCTGCGCGTCGCAAAGATGGCGAGGCCAGGCAGGCCTGCCAGCGTCCAGGCGCCGGTGCCGTCGAGTGGCCGCGCCCAGATGCCGTCGCTCGTCCCGATGAGCACGCGGTCGCCGCTCACGACCATAGGCGTGTGGTCGAGCGCGGTCGCCGCAACGGCCGGCAACTCGCCGAGGTCGCGCCAGCGGTCCGGTGCCATCCCGTTGTCGCAGGTGGCGAGCGTCGCCGCGAGGGCGGCGGTCACGAGCAGGCGAATCGTACGAAACATTGGAGCGCACCCCCGGTTCCGCGAGTAGACCGATGCTCACGCGGGCGGTTCCGGAGGCCGGGCCTCAGTTGGGCAGCAACGCGAAGCGCGCGCTCAGCGTTTCCCCGTCAGCCGCTTGAGGGCCTTGGGCTTCGACGGCGCGTCGTCGTCGTGCATCGCCATCAGGGAATCGGCGAGGTCGTCGCCGGCGCTCGAGCAGACGCCGAGCACGAGCGCTTCGTCGTATCCCTTGGGCGCGACGTAGGCATGACCCATGGTGCTGTCGATATACACGGATTCGCCCGTCTGCAGGACGATCGGCTCGTAGAACTCGGTGTGGATCTCGACCGGGCCCTGCAGCACGTAGATGTACTCCTCGCCCGGGTGGTGAACCAGCTCGCCGAACTCCTCGATGCTCTTCGCGCGCACGCGCGTCACCGTCGGCACCATGCGCTTCCGGCGAAGCTCCGGACACATGTAGAAGTACTCGTAGTTCGGCGTGTTCACGCGGATCGCGTCGGAGAGCCGCCCGATCGAGCGTCGCGCCGTGATCGGCGCATCGCCCGCGCTGTCCGTCTCGCTGAAGAGGTCGGACATCCGGATGTTGAGGCGCTGGCTGAGCTGCAGGAGCTTGTCGTAGGTCAGCGTCAGCCGGTCGTGCTCGACCTTGGCGATCGTCGATAGCGGGATGCCGGTGCGCTCGCTCATCTCCTTGAGCGTCCAGTTGTTCCGTAGCCGCAACCCCCGCAGAAGGCTGCCCAGCGTCGGTCGGCGTGTTCTCGTCGGTGTCAGGGGATACTCCCTTCGCGATCGATGGACCCGATTTTAAGTCGGGGACCCTTTGACGTCATTCTCCAATTAGGACTACCATGGCCTCATCAGGATAACAACCCCGGGGCTATTCCATGCGCGTCCAATCCGCGTTCGCGTCATTCCTGTCTGCGTCGCTCCTTTCGTACGGCGCATTCGCGCAGGCGCCCGCCACGCCGCCGGCCAGCAAGGCGCCGGAGCAGGCGCCGGTCACCGCGACGCCCGCTGTGATCGAAGCGCCGGCAACGCCCTCGCTCTCGCGCGAAGACCTTGAAGCCTGGCTCGACGGATTCATTCCGTACGCGATCCATAAAGGCAACGTCGCAGGTGCCGTCGTCGTCGTGGTGAAGGAGGGCCAGGTCCTGCTGCAGAAAGGCTACGGCTACGCCGACGTCGAGAAGAAGACGCCGGTCGATCCGGCAGAGACGCTGTTCCGCCCGGGCTCGGTTTCGAAGCTCTTCACGTGGACCGCGGTCATGCAGCAGGTCGAGCGCGGCAAGCTCGACCTCGACGCCGACGTCAACCAGTATCTCGACTTCAAGATTCCTCCGGGGCCCGACGGTGAGCCGCTCCGCCTGCGCGACATCATGACGCATACGCCGGGCTTCGAAGAGGCGGTCAAGGAGCTGATCTCCGAGGACGAGTCGCGCATCCGGCCGCTCGGCGACACGGTGAAGGCCTGGGTGCCGCACCGCATCTTCAAGGCCGGCACGACGCCGGCCTATTCCAACTACGCCACGGCGTTGGCAGGCTACATCGTCGAGCGGAGCTCCGGCCAGTCTTTCGACGACTACCTCGACCAGAACATCTTTCGCCCGCTCGGCATGGAGCACGCCTCCTTCCGCCAGCCGCTGCCGGAAAAGCTCAAGCCTTACGTCGCGCAAGGATATGAGAACGCGACCGGCAAGCCGAAGGGCTATGAGTACATCAACCTGGCGCCCGCCGGCTCGCTGGCCGCGAGCGGCGCCGATATGGCGCGTTTCATGATCGCGCACCTGCAGAACGGCGCGTACGGCGATTCGCGGATTCTCTCCGAGGAAACCGCGAAGAAGATGCACGGGACGCCGCTCACGATCATCCCGGGCGTCAACCGCATGTTGCTCGGCTTCTACGAGACGGATACCAACGGTCACCGGATCATCTCGCACGGCGGCGACACGCAGTATTTCCACAGCGACCTGCACCTCTACGTCGACGACGGCGTCGGCTACTTCATCTCGTTCAACAGCGCCGGCAAGGAGGGCGCCGTCGGGCCGATCCGCGAGGCGTTCTACCGCTACTTCGCGGACCGTTACTTCCCGGGCCCGGCCGTCGAGGGCAAGGTCGACGACAAGACTGCGAAGGAGCACGCAGCCGCGATCGCGGGCACTTACCTCGTCTCGCGCCGCGCGGAAACGACCTTCCTCAGCATCCTGAACCTGCTGCAGCCGACCAAGGTCGTTGTCAACGAGGACGGCAGCATTTCAACGCCGCTTCTCAAGGACCTGAATGGCGAGCCGACGAAATGGCGCGAAGTCGCGCCTTACCGCTGGCGCGAGGCCGACGGAAAGGGAAGGCTTGCGGCCGAAGAGAAAGATGGCCGGGTCGTGCGCTTCACCGCCGAGTGGATCTCCCCCTTCATGGTGTTCGATCGCTCCTCGGGGCTGAAGGGTATCGGCTGGCTCATGCCCGCGACGGTCGCGAGCCTCGCGGCACTCACGCTCACGGTCGTCTTCTGGCCGATCGCGGCGCTGGTGCGCCGGCACTACCGGAAGCCGCTGCCGTACACCGGCCACGAGGCCAAGGCCTATCGCTGGGGCCGGATCGGCGCGCTCGCCTCGCTCGTGGGCGTCGGCGGATGGATCGGCACGATTCTCTGGCTGTTTTCGGACCTCACGTTGCTGACATCGCGGTTCGACTGGCTGGTGGTGTCGCTGCATGTCCTCGGCACGCTGGCGGTGTTCGCCGGCCTCGCGCTCGCGCTGTGGCACCTGTCGGTCGTCTGGAAGGCGCCGAAGCGCAAGCTCGGCAAGCTCTGGGCCATCGTGCTCGCCTTCTCGACCCTCACCTGCGCCTGGGTCGCGATCGCGTACCACCTGGTCGGCATCAGCGCGAACTACTGATGCAGCTGACGGTCGCGCGGGAGCTGATCCCGCTCTCGGCCCCGTTCACGATCACGGGGTACACGTTCACGGACATGACGGTCGTCGTCGCACGCGTGGGCGAGCGCGGCACGACCGGCGAGGGCGAAGCCGCAGGCGTCTACTACCTCGACGACGATGCCGAACGAATGTCGGCCGCAATCGAGCACGTACGGCGCGACATCGAGCAGGGCGTCGACCGTGAGGCGCTGCGGCGGCTGCTGCCGCCGGGAGGGGCGCGGAATGCGCTCGACTGCGCGCTGTGGGACCTCGAGGCCAAGCGCCTCGGCCAGCCCGTCTGGCGGATCGCGGGGCTCGAACGGCCGCGCGCGCTTAAGACGACCTTCACAGTGCCGGCGAACGATCCCGGCACGATGGCCGCCAAGGCCGTCGAGTACGCGCAGGCGAAACAGCTGAAGCTCAAGTTGACGGGCGATATTCCGCTCGACGCGGAGCGCGTGCGCGCCGTGCGGCGCGCCCGTCCCGACGCCTGGATCGGCGTCGATGCGAACCAGGGTTTCACCGCGGAAACCCTCGCGGCGCTCCTGCCGGAACTCGTATCAGCCAACGTCCAGCTCGTCGAACAGCCGTTCGCGCGCGGGCGCGAAGCGGAGCTCGACGGCTTCCGCTGCCCGATTCCGGTCGCCGCCGACGAGAGCGTGCAGGGCCTCGACGAGATCGAGCCGCTGGTCGGGCGCTTCGACATGGTCAACATCAAGCTCGACAAGTGCGGCGGCCTCACGGAAGGCCTCGCCATGGCCGCGGAAGCCCGGCGCCTGGGGCTCGGGGTGATGGTTGGCAACATGGTCGGCTCGAGCCTCGCGATGGCACCCGCCTGGATCCTGGGCCAGGTCTCGGACCTCAACGACCTCGACGGGACGCTGTTCATTGCCCGAGACCGTGTGCCGGCGATGAGCTTTGCCGACGGCAAGGTCTCGTATCCCGACAAAGGCTGGGGGTCGCCGACATGAGCCGTTTCCCGGCCTGAATTGACAATTCTCTGATCAGGATTAAAATTTCCCGCCGGGATATTTTATCCGGCAGGAGCAATATGGCTGTCACCGGGGCCGCTCGGCTCACGAGGCGAAAACTGCTGCAGGGCGCAGCCGGGTCGGCCGCGCTCGGCATCGGCTTTCCGATGCTCAACTTCGCTTCGTTCCGCCTCTTCGCCGACAGCCCGGCCGCCTACTCCGCCCGTGCCGTGAGCCTCGTCGAGCGCGCGCTCGTCATCGACATGCTCGCCGTGCTCAAGATCGACTTCAAGCCTGCGGCGTACTCGACGCCGCTCACCGAGAAGCAGGTCGCCGAGTTCCGCAGCTGCGGCATCACCGGTTTCCATAATTCCGTCGGCACCGGCGGGCCGCAGGCGGTCGACGAGACGCTGGAGTTCCTCGCAGCCTGGCAGGGATTCTGCGCGCGGAACGCCGATCTCTTCTGCGTCGTCGACACGGCCGCGGACCTCGACCGCGCCAAGGCCGCGAAGAAATGCGCGGTCATCATGGGCGTTCAGAATTCCGAGCACTTCCAGGTTCCCGAGGACGTCAAGAAGTTCTACCAGCTGGGCCAGCGCTGCTCGCAGCTCACGTACAACAGCCAGAACTTCCTCGGCACCGGCGGCACCGACCGCGTCGACGGCGGAGTCAGCGACTTCGGCGCCTCGATCATCGATGCGATGAACGCGATCGGCATGCTGGTCGATGCCTCGCACTGCGGCGACCGCACGACGCTCGATGCGATCGAGCTTTCCCGGCACCCCATCGCGATCACGCACTCGAACTGCCGCGCGCTCAACGACCACCCGCGCCTCAAGACGGACGAGGCGATCACGAAGCTCGCCGCCAGGGGCGGCGTCATGGGGATCACGGGCGTGCGCAACTTCGTGCGCGACCGGGAGCCGACCACGATCGAGCACATCGTCGACCACATCGACCATGTCGTGAAGCTCGTCGGCATCGAGCACGTCGGCATCGGGTCCGACTCGGACCTAAACGGCTACGACGACATGCCGGCCGACCAGCGCAAGGAGCTGATGGCGTCGTACAAGTCGAGCTACGCGTTCCGCGACAAGCTCGACACCGACGGCTTCGACCATCCGAAGAAAGCATTCGACCTGACCGAGGCACTGATCCGCCGCGGCTACGGCGACTCGAACATCGAGGCCGTGCTGGGCGGCAACTTCCGGCGGCTGCTGGGCACCGTGTGGGTGCCGGAGCCGGCCAAATCAAAAGAGGGAAACGGACCATGAACGAGCATCGCGGGCGGAACGGACTCAAGGTGGCGGGCGCTGTGGCCCTTGCGCTGGCCGCGGCCTCGGCCGGCGCACAGACGACGGCGGGGGCTAACCTCGAGGAGGTGATCGTCACGGCGCAGAAGCGCAGCCAGCCGCTCGCCGACATCCCGATGTCGGTCTCGGTGCTCGCGGGCGATACGCTCGAGCGCCAGCAAGCCACGAACTTCGAGGACCTCGCTTCACTGGTCCCGGGGCTCAGCCTCAACTCGAACACGGCCGGCATCACACGCATCACGATGCGCGGTATCAACACCGGTGGCGTCGCATCGACGGTCGGCGTCTACGTCAACGACGTGCCCTTCGGCTCGAGCAGCGGCCTCGCGAATGCGGCCATCCTCTCGGGCGACTTCGACACCTTCGACATGGCGCGCGTCGAGGTCCTGCGCTGCCCGCAGGGCACCCTGTACGGCGCGAGCTCGCTCGGCGGCGTCATCAAGTACGTCACGAACGAGCCATCGACCGACCAGTTCGAGGGGCGCTTCCAGGGCTCGCTGGAAGACACGTCCGGAGCCGGCAACGGCTACGCAGCGACCGGCGTCATCAACGTTCCCGTGAGCGACACCTTCGCGCTGCGGGCGAGCGGCTTCTACCGCGAGGACGGTGGCTATACCAAGTCGATCGGCAACAACCCGATCCCGGCCCTGCAGGACCCGTCCGTCAACATCATCGACGGATCGCGCGTCGAAAAGGAGCTGAACGAGAGCACGAGCGGCGGCGGGCGCGTCTCCGCGCTGTTCAAGCCGTCCGAAGATTTCTCGCTCGACGTGACCGCGTACCTCCAGGACATCAACAGCGACAACGCGAACGCCTACGAGGTGGACCCGCTGACTCTGAAGCCGCTTTATGGCGGAAAGGTAGTCTCGCGCTACCACGAGGAGCCGACTAACATCCAGTACCGGCTCTACAGCGCGACGCTCAACTGGAACCTCGGCGCGGTCTCGCTGGAGTCCGTGACGAGCTACAGCGAGTTCTCCGAGGAACTGCAGCGCGACGTTGCCGCCTTCGACTCGATCGGCACGGGACTCCCGACGTCGCAGTTGCTGACTTTCGTCTACAGTACGCCCGGGACCACCGACACGCTGCTGTCCGCCGTTCTGCGGCAGACGACGGCAACCGACAAGTTCACGCAGGAGTTCCGCCTCCTGTCCCCGGACAGCGACCGATTCGAGTGGCTGGTCGGCGCCTACTACACCGACGAAGATTCGGGCATCAACCCGCAGCGCATCGTCGCAGTCACGCCCGGCACGGACGACCGCGCAGCGGGCATTCCGCGCGCCGCTGAGGTGAGCCTCGACTCGACGTACCAGGAGCTCGCACTGTTTGCGAACGCGACCTGGCACATTTCTCCGGAATTCGACCTCTCGTTCGGCGGCCGCTGGAGCGATAACGATCAGGAAGCCAAGCAGCACGTGCTCATCGTCCTGCCGATCCTGCCGGGCGGCTCCATCACGCAGGACTTCGACAACCTGAAGTCCTCCGAAAGCCCCTTTACCTGGTCCATCTCGCCGCGCTACGAATTCACCGACACGACGTCGATGTACGCCCGCGTGGCCACCGGGTTCCGCCCGGGCGGTCCGAACGTCCTGCCCCCCGGCGTGGACGCGCCGAGCACCTATGACTCGGACGAGCTGACCAACTACGAAATCGGCCTGCGCACGGGCAACGCCGATGGCAGCTTTTCGCTCGATATCGCCGCCTTTTTCCTCGACTGGGACAAGATTCAGCTGTTCCAGGTCGTGAACGGCTTCGGTGTCAACGCGAACGGCGGCTCGGCGGAGAGCCAGGGGCTCGAATTCACCGCGACGGGGCGGAGCGGGGGCTTAAGCGTGACCTTCTCGGGCGCCTATACCGACGCGCAGTTGACCGAGGATACCGACCCGGACGGACCGGGCGGCGTACCGGACCTCGTCGGCGGATTTGACGGTGACGCGCTGCCATTCGTGCCGGAATGGACACTTGCGCTCGGCGGCGACTACGAATGGAGCGCTTTCGGCGACGCGACCGCCTATGTCGGCGGCACTGTCTCCTACGTCGGCGACCGCGAAGCGGATTTCAGCAACCGAATCGACCCGCTCGATCCCACGTCGGCACGGCGCGAGGCGGACGCTTACACGACGATCGACCTGCGCACCGGCGTCCTCTGGGACAAGTGGTCGCTCGAGCTCTACGGCAAGAACGTCACGGACGAGGCCGGCATCACCGACCTTATCGCGCCGGGCATCTTCCCGGCGGGCGCCGCGGGCATCGCGACGATCCGTCCGCGCACAATCGGCCTGTCGGTCGGCGTCCGGTTCTGACGGGCTGGCGCGCGGGAGTCGACGTGTCGGCCGTTCGAACCACCGGCGTCGCCGACGCGGGGTCCGCCTCGCTCGTCGTTTCGCTGCCGGCGCCGTATCTCCTCTTCCTCGGGGACACGACTGAGGCGGGCTACGCAAAGACCGCTTTCGGCCTCCGCGACTGGGCCCGCGATCTCTGCGTCGGCGAGTTCGCGCTACCTGCGGCCACGGTGTCGGCCGGCCTGCCGAAGCTCTCGCCGCGCGAGGCGCACGCCAAGGGCGCGCGATCGCTCGTGATCGGCGTCGCGAACACCGGCGGCGTGCTGAAGCCGGAGTGGATCCCGAGCCTCGTGGCGGCGATCGAGGCCGGCCTCGACATTGTCTCCGGCATGCACGGGCGGCTCGGCGATTCGCAGGTGCTCAAGGCCGCGGCCGAGCGCCATGGACGACGCCTCATCGACGTGCGGCGGCCGCCGGATCGCATTCCCGTCGGTAACGGCCGCAAGCGCACAGGCAAGCGCCTCCTCACGGTCGGCACCGATTGCGCGCTCGGCAAGAAGTACACGGCGCTCGCCCTCACAGGTGCTTTCCATCGCCGCGGGATTGCGGCGGACTTCCGCGCCACGGGGCAGACCGGGATCATGATCGCGGGCGGCGGCATGCCGATGGACGCCGTCATCTCCGACTTCGTCGCGGGCGCGGCCGAGATCCTGAGCCCCGACGCGGCGGCGGACCACTGGGACGTGATCGAGGGTCAGGGCTCGCTGTTCCATCCGGCTTACGCAGGAGTCTCCCTCGGCCTTTTGCACGGCAGCCAGCCCGACGTCTTCGTGCTGTGCCACGAGCCCGGCCGCGAACACCTGCTCGGCTATCCGGGCTTCCCGACGCCGTCGCTCCCCGATGCGATTGCGCGGCACGTCGCGATGGGCTCGCTCACGAACCGGAAGATCCGCTGCGCCGGGATCAGCTTCAATACCGGCGCCATGAATCCCGTCGACGCGGCTGCCCTCATGCAGCGGGCATCGGAGAGCCTCGGCCTGCCGGTCGCAGACCCGATGCGCGGCGGCGCAGCCTTCGAGCGCCTCGTCGAGTCCTGCCTCGCCGAATGAACATGCGTATCGTATTTGCCGCCTTCATTGCCGCCCTGCCCGCCTTCGCTTGCGCGGCACCGCCAAAGGATTTCGACGTGCGCGTCACGGCCGTGATGAAGGCCTCGGAGGTCCCGGGCGCGGCGGTCGCGATCGTCGAGAACGGAAAGGTCACGCTCGCGCGCGGCTACGGCGTGAAAAAGCTCGGCTCGCCCGAGCCCGTGGATGCCGACACGCTGTTCCAGATCGGCTCGACCTCGAAGGCCTTCACCGCGGCGGACCTCGCGATCCTAGTGGAGGAAGGCAAGATCGGCTGGGACGACCGCGTGATCGACCACTTGCCGTCGTTCCGGATGTACGACGCCTGGGTCACGCGCGAGATCACGATCCGCGACCTGCTGACGCACCGAGCCGGCCTCGGCAAGGGCCAGGGCGACCTCCTCTTCGTGCCATTCAACAACCTCGGACGCGCGGATTCCGTGCGCCGCCTGCAATTCCTGAAGCCCGCGACCAGCTTCCGCTCGACGTTCGCCTACGACAACGTGCTCTACATGGTCGCGGGCCAGATGATCGAGGAAATCACCGGCGAGACCTGGGAGAAGTTCACCGAGAACCGGATCTTCAAGCCGATCGGGATGGCGACGAGCGTCACGAATGACGTCGACCGGCTCGCCGCGCCCAACCGCGCGTTCCCGCACGGCCGCCTCGGCGAGCTGCGCGGCGTCGGCGCACAGCAGGTCTTCGACGAGCAGAAGGTGAAGCTCGGCGCCAACTGCGGCCCGGCGGGCGCGATTGCCGCCGGCGCCAACGACATGGCGCGCTGGCTCGGGGTGCAGCTCGCGTCAGGCCAGATACCCGGCTCCGACAGGCGCCTCTTCTCCGAAGCGAGCAGCGCCGAAATGTTCCAGCCGGTGATGCCGGTGCCGCTAACACCGCTCCCGCCATCGCTCGCGGATGCCGCGCCGCAGTTCCGCGGCTATGCCCTCGGCTGGGGCGTTCAGGACTACCGCGGCCACAAGATCTATTCGCATGGCGGCGGCACGCAGGGCTTCCGCACGGTCGTCGTGCTGATCCCGGAGAAGAAGGTCGGCTTCGCGATCGTCAACAACTCCGAGGACAACGAGTTCGTGCCCGGCCTCGAGTACGAGCTGCTCGACCACTACCTCGGCCTCCCGAAGCACGACTGGCCGAAGGCCTTCAAGGAACTGTTCGACCAGCGCAATGCGGGCGGCCTCGAGGCCCAGCGCGCCGCGAGCGCCGCGCGGCCGGAGTCGAAGCCGTCGCTGCCCGCGGCGGGCTACGCGGGACACTACGCCGACCCGTGGTACGGGCCGATCGACGTCGTCGAGTCGAACGGCCAGCTCTCGATCGACTTCAAGCAGACGCCCGGGATGGTCGCGCCGCTCGAGCACTGGGCCTACGACACGTTTGTCGCGCGCTGGCCGGACCCGCTGATCGAGCCGGCCTACGTAACCTTCGCGCTCGATGCGTCGGGGAAGCCGTCGCGCATCACGATGAAAGCCTATTCTCCCGTCGCCGACTTCAGCTTCGACTACCCCGACCTCGACATTACGCCGGTCGCGGCGGCCGCAGCACCGGCGACCGAATAGCGGATACAAAAAAAGGGCCCGGCACATGGCCGGGCCCCTTGGACTGCAGCCAGATTACGGTTTCGGCAGCGGCGGCAGCACGGCCCAGGATTCTTCGGAAGACGCGGGCAGCGCGGAAGCCGCCATGCGGTCCTCGGAAACCCAGAAGCTGATCACCTCGCCAGGCCGGTAATTCGAGACCTTGGTGTCCTTGCCGTTCATCCGGATCGTGGCAGTCGGACCCGGTTTGAAGCTGAACGTCGACAGGTCCTTGCCCGCCTTATCCAGCAGCGTCACCGTCGTACGGTCTTCGCTGTTGAGGTAGACCCTCGCCTTGAACTTGGCATAGCGCTTGCCCTGGTATTCGCGCGCATCGACGCATGCGGCCGGCGCTTCGGGATACTTTTTCAGAAACTCGTCACTGAAGTGCAGGGACGAACACTCGACCTTCTTCAGCGTGTTGGGATTGGGCGGTCTCGACGCCGTCGTCGTGGCTCCGCAGCCCGCGATCAGGGCAGCAGTCGCCGCGGCAGCAATTACGCAATTCATGGTCTTCACAGAATCCTCCTTATCCATATTTTGTGAACGCGCCGTGCGCCTAGCGCCGGCCTCCCTTGACTACTGCGGCGGCAGAACCGACCAGGAGTCGTGCGTATCTCCCGGCAATTCGGAAGCCGTGAGGCGATCCTCGGACACGTAGAACGAGATCTTCTCGCCCGGCTTGAGATCGTGGAACTTGACCAGCTTGTCGTTGATGTGGACACCGCCTTCCGCGCTCGGCTTGAAGCTGAACGTGGAGAGCCGGTCGCCGCGCGTGTTCAGGAGCTCGACCGTCGTGCGGTCCTTGCTGTTGAGGTATACGCGCGCGGTGAACTTCGCGTATCGCTTGCCGTCCTTCTCGATCGCCTCGATGCAGGCCGCCGGTGCGTCCGGATATTTCTTGAGGAACTCCGAGCTGTACTTCACTTCCGAGCAGGCGATCTTCTTGTCGGATGCCATCGGGCTCGCAGCGAGCGCGATTCCGATCGTGAGCGGCAGGGCGAGCGCTGCGCCGACGAGCGCTCCAGTTGTCTTCTTCAAGTGACATCCTCCTGTGGTTGCAGCCGCGGCCACTGCACTGTGTCCAGTTCGTGCGTCCAGGCTGTACTCATTGATTATCGCCGGTTTTCATGCCTCCGGAACCCCGTCCCTTGGTGCTATACGGCAGGCCCGGGGCTGCCGAGATGTCCGATGACACATTAATAAGGTGTCTTAAGCGACGGAATCCATTGAATTCAGGGGCTTGCCTTGCGGGGCGCCGTGAGGCTTCGCCGGATCGCGGCCTCGGGCGCGCCATCATCGAAGCGCACTGTCCTACCTGCCGGCACGACGCCGAGTTCGCGCCAGAGCGCATCGAGGTCCGTCGTCTCCGCTCGATCCTTCTGGCGCGCGTACAGTTCCTCGAGCACCGGCACGCCCACCGCTCGATCGCCCGCTGCAAGCACGGATCTCATTTCCGAAGAGGTCTCCATGTTCCCGCCCGCGAGTATCGCGCGCAGCGCATCCTGCAGCCCGCGCGCGTTGTTCGTGCGGCGCCGAATCTCGAGGTCCGCCAGCAGGCAGAACAGCGCGCCGCCCCAGTATGTGCGGCCCCAGGTATGCGTTCGATCGAGGCCCTGGTCGCCCGCCAGCGGCAATCCCTTCGGCATGCCGTCGACCATGCTGCTCCAGACGTCCTCGTCGCTGAGCCCGCCCGCCTGCGCGCGCGCGAGCGGCTCGACATAGGTCGCGAGGCCCTCCTCCAGCCATTCCTGGTCGTCAGGCAGCGAAGGCAGCGCGAGATGCGTCATCTCGTGCACGAGCACCCAGTCCTTCGCGAACTCCGCTGGCGTCGTCGACTCGCCGACGCGGATTCGGATGAGCCCGCCGGCCTCCGCCCAGGTCCGGCCGCCACGGACGCCGCTGCCCGGCTGCGGCGTCACGACGAGGCGCGTCGCCGCGACCGGAAAATGTCCGTAGAAACCCGCGACCGCCCTGGCGGACTTGCGCACCCACTCCAAGAGCGCAGCGCGATCGAGTGTCTGCGATCCGCGCGTCAGCTCGACCGTGATCTCGCCGCCCGGAACCGCCACGCGCTCCGCAGCGCCAGCGCCCGACGCCAGGAGCATCGCGGCGCCCGTAAAGATCAGCGTGCGCATCGTCACGCCGCTTGGACAACGGAAGGGGCCGACTGTTACCGTCGCGCATCCCTGAGTCCCGGAGCGGCCCATGCGTACAGCCCCGATCACCGCCATCCTCCTGCTGACGCTCGCGCTCGCATCCTGCGGACAGAAGCCCGAGCCGCAGGCGCGCCCGGAAGCAGACTGGCCCTCGTTCGTCCAGAAGTTCGCGGACGACTTCCTGGAAGCCCATCCGATGATGGCCTTTGCGGCGGGCCGCAAGGAATACGTAGGCCGCTTCCCGGACTGGAGCTCGCAAGGCATATCCGCCGAGATCAAGCGATTGAAGGCGCTGGCGGGCCAGGCGAGGGAGTTCGACGATGCGAAGCTGAACGATGCGCAGCGCTTCGAGCGCGACTACCTGCTCTCGGTGGTGGACCGCAACCTCTTCTGGCTCGAGCAGGCCGAGTGGCCGTACCGCAATCCGACGTTCTATTTCGACTGGGGCCTCGATTTCCTGTCGCCGGACCCCTATCTCACTAAACCCTACGCACCGCTCGACCAGCGGCTGCAGGATTTCACGAAGTGGCTGTCGAACATTCCCGCAGCGACGGCGCAGATCCAGGCCAACTTGCGCACGCCGATGCCGCGCACCTGGATCGACGAGGGCATCGCCAACTTCGGCGGGATGGTGCCGTTCCTGCGCGACGACGCGCCGAAGGCCTTCGCGGACGTCAAGGACGAGTCGCTGCAGAAGGCCTACGCCGACGCAAGCCGCAAGGCGATCGCCGCGTTCCAGGGACTCGCAGACTGGCTCGAGGAGCAGCGCGCGACGCAGACCGAGGATTACGCGATCGGCTCGGAGCTATTCGCCGCCATGCTGAAGCGCACCGAAGGCGTGGTCATCCCGCTCGAACGGCTGCAGGCCGTCGGCAAGGCGGACCTCGAGCGCAACCTCGCCGCACTCGATGAGGCCTGCCGGGAATTCGCGCCCGGCAAGGACCGCAAGGGCTGCATGGCGAAGATGAATGCGAACCGCCCGCAGGGCGGCGCCGTCGAGGGCGCCCGACGGCAGCTGGACGTGCTGCGCGCATTCATCGTCGAGCAGAAGATCGCGACGATCCCCTCCGACGACCCCATCCTCGTGGACCAGGCACCGCCTTACCAAGCGACGAACTTCGCCTACATCAATACGGCGGGTCCGTACGACGTCGGCATGCCGTCGACGTACTACATCGCGCCGCCGGATCCGTCGTGGCCGAAGGCGGAGCAGGACGCCTACACGCCGGGCGTCGCCGACCTCATGTCGACGTCCGTGCACGAGGTATGGCCCGGGCATTTCCTGCATTCGCTGCATTCGAACCGCGCCGAAAGCCTCATCGCGCGGCTCTTCCTCGGTTACGCCTTCACCGAAGGGTGGGCGCATTACGCCGAGGAGATGATGTGGGAAGCCGGCCTGACCGGCGGGCTGCCCGGCGGCCGCGCGGAATACCGAGTCGGCCAGGTCAACAAGGCGCTCTACCGCGACGTGCGCTACCTTTGCGCAATCGGCATGCACACGCAGGGCATGAAGGTCGAGGAATGCGAGCGCATGTTCCGAGACGACGCTTTCCAGGATCCCGGCAATGCGCGCCAGCAGGCCGCGCGCGGCACCTACGACCCGGGCTACCTCAATTACACGCTCGGCAAGCTGATGATCCGCAAGCTGCGCGATGACTGGACCGCCTCGCGCGGCGGGCGCGAGGCCTGGAGCAGCTTTCACGACACGTTCCTGTCGTTCGGCGGCCCGCCGGTGCCGATGGTCCGGCAGAAGATGCTGGGCAAGGACGCGGGACCGCCGCTCTAGCTGCTGCCATCGCACGCATGCAGTTTCTCGCGCACCTCGGTTGGGTCGTCCTGGGCGGCGGCATCGGGAGCGGCTTGCGGTTCGGCGTCGGACGCGTGGCGCTCGTGGCCTTCGGCCCGAGCTATCCGGCGGGCACGCTGATCGTCAACGTGCTCGGCTGCGTCGTGATGGGCGTGCTCGCCGAGTGGCTCGCCTTTCGCGACACCGGCATCGACGTATCCATGAAGCTTTTCCTGACGACCGGGTTCCTTGGCGGCTTCACGACATTTTCCGCCTTCGCGCTCGACGCGGCGGCGCTCTGGGAGCGTGGCGAGGCCCTGTCGGCGACGGTGTACGTGCTGGCGTCGGTCGTGCTCTCGATCGGCGGGCTTTTCGCCGGCATGGCGCTCACGCGCGCGGCTTTCGCAGCCTGAGTGGGACGCTAGCGGACGTCGACCACCTCCGCGTGGCCGTCCGGCAGGCTGACCTCGTCGCCCACCGCGCGGCCGATCAGGCATCGCGCGATCGGCGAGACGTAAGAAATCCTGCCTTGCGCGGGATCGGCCTCGTCCTCCCCGACGATTCGATAAGCCACGGTGCCGCCGTCATCCTTCCGAAGCAGGACCTCGGAACCGAACCGCGCCTTGCCGCCGGGCGCTGCCGGGGGGACCGGCTCCGCGGTGCGCTTGCGCTCGGACCAATAGCGCAGGTCCCGCTGGATGCGCCTGGTCACGGCCCGGTCGTCGGCCGCGCGCGAAGCCGCGAGCTCGGCGCGCAGGCGCTCGACTTCGCAGTCGATCAGGCGAAGGCCTTCTGCCGTGACGAGGTTGCGATGCGGGCTGACCTTGAGCTCGGCGAGCTCCTCGCCGTCCGCGCCATCCGAATCCTTGACGAACGCCCGGCTCATGCGAGAACGCTAACCGCTTCCGGGCGCCCCTGACAATCCCGCGATCGCAGTCCCACAGGCTATCGCGCATTCATCCGGCAGGAGCGTGGATGCCGCACCCGTAATCTTTGGACACACAAGTCATTTGCTGGAGGAACCTTATGCCAACTACTGCAGGCCACACGTCCGCGATCCGTGCCACCAAAGTGATCGGCACCGACATCCACGACGCCGCCGGCAAGAAGATCGGAGAGATCGAGGACGTCATGCTCGACAAGCTGTCGAACAACATCATGTTCGCCGTCGTCTCCTTCGGCGGCTTCCTCGGCATCGCGGAAAAGTACCATCCGATCCCGTGGTCGTCGCTCAAGTACGACAAGAGTGAGGACGGCTACGTTGGCGATTTTAGCAAGGAACAGCTCGAAGCCGCTCCCGCAGGCTCCATTGAGGAATTGACGCGGAATGACGGCCTCGATTTCCGGAACCAGGCCTTCGACTACTACAAGGCGCCGCGTTACTGGGAAACGCCGCGGCACTGACGGCGGCATCGGCTCAGTGCATCGCCCGCGGCTGATCGCCGATCGGCCGCGCGGTGGATTTGTGCAGGGGTCGAACTGGTAATTCGGCTCTCCGGAGTTGGGAGCCGGGATGCAATTAACATGGCGCTCATGTCGCCGGCGAGCTGACGCGCCGCGGCCGACCGCCCGCCCTGTGGCATCATCCGCGCCATGCCGCGCCGGATCTCGCTGAGCCTCGATGCGGTCATCGTCGCCGTCACCGATGGCCGGCCGCGCGTCCTCTCGACGACGCAGGCGGGTACCGGTATGCCCGCCCTGCCCTCCGGCCTCCTCGACACCGACGGCGACGCCACGCTCGAGCTTGGCCTGCGCCGCTGGATCTCGGCGCAAACCGGCCTTGCAGTCGGTTACGTGGAGCAGCTCTACACGTTCGGCGACCGCGATCGCCAGCGCACCGCGGAAGATTCGCGCGACCTCTCGGTCGCCTACCTCGGGCTCGTCAAGGAGGCGCAGCCGGCACCCGGCGCGGCCTGGCTCGACGGGTACGGCCTGCTGCCCTGGGAGGATCACCGCGCCGGCGTCCCGCCGGTCGTCGCGCGCGTCCTGCACCCGGCGCTGACGCGCTGGGCGGGACGCGATGCGGCGCGTCAGCATCGCGTGCGCGCGAACTTCGGCGACCGTCGCGCCTGGGATTCCGTCCGGGTGTTGGAGCGCTACGAGCTCCTGTATGAGGCTGGGCTCGTTCCCGAGTACCAGCGGGATCGCGGTTTGCCATTCGGCAATGGCACCCCGATCGGCACCGAGCTGGCCTGGGACCACCGCCGCATCGTCGCGACTGCGCTCGGGCGCCTGCGCGGCAAGCTGAAATACCGTCCCGTCGTGTTCGAGCTCCTGTCGGAAACCTTCACCCTCCTGCAGTTGCAGCGCACGGTGGAGGCCCTGACGGGGATGCGCCTGCACAAGCAGAATTTCCGCCGCCTGGTCGAGAACGGCCACTTCCTCGAGCCGACCCGATCCCTGGAAAGGCCCGCAAGAGGCCGTCCCGCAAAGCTTTTCCGCTTCCGCAAAGAGGTCGTGCGCGCGCGCCTGTATTGACCTATAATGCTCACTCCGAGCATAAATGGAGTGAGTGCCGTGAGGAACCTGGCCGGCGTCCTGCCCGACGTCGAGATCGCCGTCATCCAGCCGCTGATCGCGGAGATCGAGGCGCTCAAGAAGGAGCGTCACGCGGTCGTGCTCGCGCACAACTACATGACGCCGGACATCTACCACGGCGTTGCGGACCTGCGCGGCGACTCGCTCGCCCTCGCCCGCATGGCGATGGAGACGGACGCCGACGTCATCGTCATGGCCGGCGTGCACTTCATGGCCGAGACCGCCAAGATCCTGAATCCCGCGAAGACCGTCCTGATCCCCGACCTGCGCGCCGGCTGCTCGCTCGCGGAATCCATCACCGGCGCGGACGTGCGGTTGCTGCGCCAGCGTTACCCGGGCGTCCCGGTCGTCACCTACGTCAACACCTCCGCCGACGTGAAAGCGGAGTCGGACATCTGCTGCACCTCCGGCAACGCGGTGGCCGTCGTCGAGTCGCTGGGGACGGACCGCGTCATCTTCCTGCCTGACCAGTACCTCGGCCGGTGGGTCGCTTCGCAGACGGGCGTCGAGGTGATTCTCTGGGAAGGCAGCTGCATGGTGCACGAGCGCTTCACGGGCGAGGAGCTTCGCGGCTATCGCGCGGCCCACCCGGGCATCCGCATAATTGCGCACCCGGAATGCCCGCCCGACGTGCTCGCGGAAGCCGACTTCGTCGGTTCGACGGCCGGCATGATCTCCTGGGTCGAGAAGAACCGCCCGCCGCGCGTCGTCATGGTCACCGAGTGCTCGATGTCGGACAACGTCGCCGCCGAGCTGCCCGACGTCGACTTCGTGCGCCCCTGCAACCTCTGCCCGCACATGAAGCGCATCACGCTCGGCGGCATCGCCGAGTCGCTCCGCCACATGCGCCACGAGGTGAAGGTCGCGCCGGCCGTCGCCGAGCGCGCGCGGGCAGCCGTCACGCGGATGATGGCCATCAAGCCGTGACCGCGAACGACCTCATCACGGCGCCCGCCGTCGTCGTCGGCGGCGGTATCGCCGGACTTGCCACCGCGCTGTCGCTCGACGGCTGCGTGCTGGTCGCGGACGGCGCAATCGGCGAAGGCTCCTCGCGGCTCGCGCAGGGCGGCATCGCCGCCGCGATCGGGCGTGACGATTCGCCATCGCTGCACGCGGCCGACACGCTGCGCGTCGGCGCGGGCCTCTCCGACGCGGCGGTCGCCGCCCTCGTCGCGCAGGCCGCGGCCGGGCGCGTGGACTGGCTGGACGGCCTCGGCGTCGCCTTCGATCGCGACGCAGGCGGGCGCCTGACGCTTGGCCGCGAGGCGGGTCACACGCGAAACCGCATCGTGCATGCCGGCGGTGACCGCACCGGCGCCGCAGTCATGCGGGCACTGCGCGCCGCTGTGCTCACGCGGCCCGACATACGCGTGTTCGAGGGCCTCGAGCTCGTCGACCTCGTCATCGACGGCCCGCGCGCCGCCGGCGTGCTGCTCGAGCGGCCGGACGGAGCGCGCATCGTCGTCGTGGCGCCGCAAGTCATCCTGGCGACGGGCGGCATTGGCGCGTGCTTCGACCATTCCACGAATCCCGCGACTTCCCGGGGCGCGGGACTCGCGGCCGCGGCGCGCCAGGGCGTGCGGCTCGCCGATCTCGAGTTCATCCAGTTTCATCCGACGGCGCTCGCCGCCGGCAGCGAGCGCCTGCCCCTCCTCACGGAAGCGCTGCGCGGCGCCGGCGCGGTCCTCGTTGACGAAGCCGGAAACCGATTCATGCCGGCGATCCACGCCGATGCGGAGCTCGCGCCGCGCGACGTCGTGGCGCGCAGCGTCGCCGCGCGTCGCCTGGCCGGCAAGGCCGTTTTTCTCGACGTATCCCAGGTCGCCGCGCTCGAAGAGCACTTCCCCGGCACCTGCGCGATCGCGCGCGACGCCGGCATCGACCCCGGCACAACCGTGTTGCCGGTGACCGCCGCTGCGCATTTCCACATGGGCGGGATCGCGACGGATGAGCGCGGCGCAACGTCGATGGCTGGCCTCTGGGCCTGCGGCGAGGTCGCCGCGACGGGACTTCACGGCGGCAATCGTCTCGCGAGCAACTCGCTGCTCGAGGGCCTGGTCTTCGGCGAGCGCATCGCCGCCGCCATCCGCGCGACGCCGTTGCCGGCGCCGAAGGGATCGCTCTCGATTCCGCGACGCGGTGCGTTCGAGCCGGGCGACGCTGCGCGCACCGGTGCGCTCCGAAAGCTCGTCGGAGAAAGCCTGGGACCGCTCCGCCAGGGACCGGTCCTGACGTCCGCACTCTCCCTGCTCGACTCCTGGCAGCCAGTGTCTCGCGCCGAGGACGACGCCGCCGCGCTTGCGCGGCTCCTGCTCGCATCGGCACTCGAGCGCCGCGAGTCCCGCGGTGCCCACTACCGCACTGACCATCCGCAGGCGGGCGCCGGCGCTGCCGTCCGCAGCTTCGTCCAGCCGCGGCCGGCTCCCGCCGCACCCCTCGTCCGCGCGCACATCCGCGTCGCATGAGTCGCGAGGTGCCGGCGGAGGCGCTGTCCCGCATCGTGACGGAGGCGCTGGCAGAGGATTTCGGCGACCGCGGCGACATCACGACGAACGCCATCGTTCCGCCGGGCACGCCCATGTCGGGTGCGATCCGGAGCCGCGAGGCCGGCCGCATCGCAGGCATCGACGCGATCCGGCTCGTGCTCGAGAAGCTGCCGGAGCCGGCGAGCGCGACGCTCGTCGCGCACGACGGCGCGGACATCGAGGCCGGCGGGACGGTTGCGCTCCTCAGCGGCAGCGCGAGAACGCTCCTCTCCGGCGAGCGCGTCATGCTCAACATCCTCGGCCGCCTCTCCGGCATCGCGACGGCGACCGCCGCCGTCGTGCGCGCGGTCGAGGGCACGGGAGTCGCCGTCAAGGACACGCGCAAGACGACGCCCGGCCTCCGCGCGCTCGAGAAATATGCGGTCGCCGCCGGCGGCGGCGTCAACCATCGCTCCGGGCTTTACGATGCCGTCCTCATCAAGGACAACCACATCGCCGTCGCGGGCTCGATCCGCATCGCCGTGGCGCAAACGCGCTCGAGCCTCGGCGAGGAATTCCCGATCCAGGTGGAAGTGGACACGCTCGCGCAACTCGAAGAGGCGCTTGGCTGCGCAGTCACGGCGGTGCTCCTCGACAACATGAAGCCGGCGGAGCTGCGCGACGCCGTCGCCCTCGTGATGCACCGCTGCCACACCGAGGCCTCGGGCGGCATCACGCTCGCGAACGTGCGCGCCGTCGCCGAGACCGGCGTGGACTCGATCTCCCTCGGGTGGCTGACGCATTCCGCGCGTTCGCTGGATCTCGGCCTCGACATCGCCTGACCGCCCGCGCGACGGGATCGCGCCGTCCGTGTAGGCTGTCGCGATGCCGAAACCACGCCTGCGTTCGCTCGTCTTCGTCCTGATCTTCGGCTTCGCGGTCGCGAGCTACCTGCAGCGGCAGGGCATCGGCATCGCGGCCGGCCGGATGATGCCGGAGCTCGGCCTCACGCAGGAGCAGATCGGCGCGATCCTCAATGCCTTCCTGATCGTGTATGCGATCTGCCAGGTGCCCGGCGCGCTCTTCGGCCAGCGATTCGGCGCGCGCCTGACGCTCACGCTGATTGGAATCCTCTCGGTCGCCGCGGGACTCCTCATGGCGGCTGCGCCGCTCGTCGCGTCGGTCGGCCTCCTCTTCGCGACGATGCTCATCGCGCGATCGCTGCTCGGGATCGCGCACGGCGGCCTCTACCCCGTCGAGGCAGGCACGGTTAGGCACTGGTATCCGGTGACGCGCTGGGCCTCGATGCTCGGGCTCATCGTCACGGGCCTCTGGACCGGCGCCCTGCTCGCGTCCGTTCTCGTCTCGACGCTCATGGAAGCCTACGGGTGGCAGGCGGCGCTGCTGCTCACGAGCCTGCCCTCGTTGCTGCTGGCCGTGCTGTGGTGGTTTGTGGCACGCGACTATCCGGCGGAACATCCGTGGATCAAGCCTGCGGAGCTCGCGGAGCTCGGCGGCAACCCGCCTTACGACGCCGGCGCTCCGCTGACGGCGCGGCGCGTGATGCGCGTGCTCGGCGATCCGCAGGTGCTGCTCGTGACGCTCTCGTACCTCGTCATGAACTACGTCTTCTACCTCGTGACATTCTGGAGCTTCCTGTACCTCGTGCAGGACCGGAAGCTCTCGATTCTCGAGGGCGGCTGGCTCGGCGCCCTGCCCTATCTGGCGGCGGGTGTCGCTGCTGCGACCGGCGGCCGCATCGCGGACCGGCTGCGCCTGCGCTACGGAGAGCGGCGCGGGGCGCGCATCCTGCCGCTCATCGCGCTGCCACTCGCGGCGATCTTCCTGTACCTCACGGTCTCGGTGGAGAGCGCCTACTGGGCGATCGCCGCGCTCTGCCTCGCGTTCGCCTGCGTCGAGGTCAACGAGGGCAATTACTGGGGGGTCGCGATGCGGCTCGAGCCGAGCGATTCGATGGCCGCGACCGCGGTGGTCAACATGGGCGGCAACCTCGGCGGCGTCATCGGCACCTGGTTCATCGCGAAAATCTCGGCGGCCCAGGGCGGCTGGGGCATCGTGTTTGCGACGGGCGCGGCGACGTCTGTCGTCGCGGCCCTGCTGTGGCTTACCATCGACGCAGGACGCGGAGAACGGAAATGACGAGCCTCATGTCGACGATGGCACCCCAGCGGCCCTTCCTCGACTGGCCGATCGCCACGGAGCCCTCGGGCTGGAATGCGAAGGTCGCACTCCTTGGCATCCGCCACAGCGAGCCCTACTCGCACGACCCCTTCCCGAACGACCAGTCGAAAGCGCCCGGCGCGATCCGTGCCCTTTCGCAGAGCTTCTGCTACAACCCGTCGCACTGGGATTTCGACGTCGGCACCGACCTCGCCTCGAACCTGCCCTCGCACGTCGACATGGGCGACGTCGCCTTCGACGGCGGCGATTACGGCGCGTACGCCGCCGCGATCACCGCGCGCGCGCGGCATCTCTGGAAGCAGGGCACGCAGCTCGTCGTGTTAGGCGGCGACCACGGGGTCACGATTCCGGTCGTCGATGCGCTCGACGCCGTCGGCGCGCCCGTGCACATCCTGCACATCGATGCGCACCTCGACTGGCGCGAGGAAGTCGGCGGCGTGCGCCGGGGCTACTCGAGCCCGCTGCAATGGGCGAGCAAGGTCAAGGCGGTCGCCGGCATGACGCAGATCGGCCTGCGTGCGATCGGTAGCGCGCGGGCGAAAGAGGTGCAGGCCGCGCGCGCCTTCGGCTCGAAGCTCTTCGTGGCGGAGCAGATCCACGCGGAAGGCATGGACCCGGTGCTCGCGACGATCCCTGCGGGCCGCGCGGTCTACCTCACGATCGACGCCGACGGGCTCGACCCGACCGAGATGCCGGCGGTGATGGCGCCGACGCCGGGCGGCATCTATTTCCGCCAGCTCGCGCCGCTCCTGCGCGCCGTCGCCCGCCGGAACCGCATTGTCGGCATGGACATCGTCGAGATCGCGCCCTCCTACGATTTCGTCAATGGCCTCACCTGCATCATGGCCGGCCGGCTGATCCTCAACGTGCTGTCGGCCTCCTGGGGCGAGGGCGGCGCGTTCCGACGCGCGCACTGAACCTGCCCGCGGGGGCTGCGCTCGCCGTCGACGCCTGGGCGTCGATGCGCCCCTGAGACAGGTCAGGACAGCCAGGACGGCAGCAGCGGGCCACCGAGCCACAGCCACTGCGCAATCCACGCGCTCAGCAGACTGATGCCGGTCGTGAGCGGCACGCCGACGCGGAAAAAATCCCCGAAGGTGTACTGGCCCGGGTTCAGGATCAGGAGGTTTCCGTGGTGGCCGATCGGCGTCAGGAAGGCGGTCACCGCGCCGAGCGCCGTGCATACGATGAAGGGCTGCGGCGGCAGCCCGAGCGCGAGCGCGAGTGCGAGGGAAATCGGGCCGAGCAATACCGTCGTCGCCGCGTCGGACAGGATCTGGGTGACGAGCGCGGCACCCCAGTAGAGCGCGAGCATCACGCCGAACGGGCTCCAGCCGACGGTGAACTGCTGGAGCTGGTCCGCGAGGTAGGCGGCGGTACCCGTCTTCTCCATGCCGAGGCCGAGCGGGATCACGCCCGCAATCATCACGTAGATGCGGACGTCGATCTCGCGGTACGCCTGCTCGATGCCGACGCAGCCGGTGAGCACGAGCAGCACGGCGCCGCCGAGGAAAGCCATCTGCGCGGGCACGTAGCCGGACGCGGCCGCCGCGACCGTCGCGGCGACGATGACGAGCGTGCGCGTCGCGTACTGGCGGCGGCGCGGGTTCGCCGAGAAAGGCACCATCATCAGGAATCCGTGATGGGAGGCGAGTTCGGCAAAGCGCTCGGGCGTTCCGCGCAGCACCAGGAGGTCTCCCTCGCGCATCTTCACCTGCGAGAGGCGGTCGCGGATCCAGTCGTGGCGGCGCCAGAGCCCGACGACCAGCACGTCGAACGCCTTGCGGAAGTCGACGCTCCCGATCGTCTCGCCGATGAACGGCGAGTGCGGAGCGACCACGACCTGCACGAGCTGGTGCGTGCCGGCGGCCGGCTTGCCGCCGGTCTCGCCGTATTTCTTGACGGAATGCAGCGAGAGGCCCGGGTCGCCCTCGATGGTCGCGATCTCGTCGGGCGTCGCGCTCGCGAACAGCACGTCCCCGGCCGCGAGCAGCGAGTCCTTGCCCTTGTTGTGCTGCGGCACGCCGGCGCGCAGCCACTCGGCGACTTCCAGGCGCCCCTCGTAGTA
>DATJFN010000136.1:0-2676 GCA_035495635.1 Steroidobacteraceae bacterium
GGTCGTGCCTTCGCGGTTGCGCAGCGACAGCGTGCCGCCATGGGCCTCGGCGACCTGCCGCGCAAGCACGAGGCCGATGCCGCTGCCCCCGGGCTTCGTCGTAAAGAACGGCACGAACAGGTTGTCGGGATTGGCGACGCCCGAGGGTGCGCCGCCGGTCGAGCTCCGGGCGCTTCGCGGCAAGGACGCCGTCGTGTTCGAGGTGGAGGACAGCGGCCCCGGCGTCGCGAATCCCGACAATCTCTTCGTGCCTTTCTTCACGACCAAGCCCGGCGGCAGCGGCATCGGCCTCGTGCTCGCGCGCCAGGTCGCGGAGGCTCACGGCGGCACGCTGACGCTCCGGAACCGCGACGGCGCCTCCGGCTGCCTCGCCCGCCTCGTCATCCCCACCTAAAAAGGGACGGTCACTTTTAAAGGGGACGGTCACATTTAAAAGTGACCGTCCCCTTTTGTAGGCGGCAGTCGCTACACTCGCGGTAGGCGAAGCCTGAGATGAGCTTGATGAGCGACAAGAAACGCGGGCTGGGGCGCGGGCTCGAGGCGCTGCTCGGCGAGGCGAAGCCGCGGCCGGAGCCCGGCACCCCGCCGGCGCGCGAGCAGCTCATGCACATCCCGGTGGACCTCCTGTCCCGCGGCAAGTACCAGCCGCGCGTGGACATGCGCGAGGAGTCGCTGCAGGAGCTCGCCGACTCCATCAAGGCGCAGGGTGTCGTCCAGCCGATCGTCGTGCGCCCCATCGGCGCGCCAGCGATGGGCGAGCCGCAGCGCTACGAGATCGTCGCCGGCGAGCGCCGCTGGCGCGCAGCGCAGATGGCAGGCCTGCACGAGATCCCGGCCGTCCTGCGCCGCATCGACGACGAGCACGCCGTCGCGCTCGCGCTCATCGAGAACATCCAGCGCGAGGACCTGAACCCGCTCGAGGAGGCGCTCGCGCTCTCGCGCCTGATCGGCGAATTCCAGCTCACGCACCAGCAGACGGCCGAGGCGGTCGGCCGCTCGCGCGCCGCAGTGTCGAACCTTCTCCGGCTCCTGGACCTGCCGCAGGCCATCCGCCCGCTGATCGAGAAGCGCGAGCTCGAGATGGGACACGCGCGCGCGCTCCTGTCGCTCGGCACGCCGCGCCAGCAGGCGGAAGTGGGAGCGGTCGTCGCCAAGAAGGGCCTCTCGGTGCGCGAGACCGAAGCGCTCGTGCGCCGGCTCATCGCGCACGCGGGCAACGGCAAGAACAGGTCTGGCAAGGCGCGCTCGAAGGACCCGGACATCCAGCGGCTCGAGAACGACCTTGCCGACAAGCTCGGCGCGACGGTCGAACTGCATCATTCGACGACGGGGAAGGGCAAGCTCGTCATCAGCTACCACAGCCTCGACGAGCTCGACGGCATTCTCGCGCACATCAGCTGAACTGCGGACATCGAACAAGACATCCGCGTCCGAGGGGAGACACGCATGACGACCTCACATCGCATATCCGGCACGCTCGCTGCCGCGCTGGCGGCGCTCATCCTGGTCCAGCCGTCGGCGAGGGCTGCCGACGCCGACACACAGGAGGTCATGGCCTATACCCTGACGGATGCCGGCCTCGCGAAATACACGAAGGCCACGAAGAACCTCGCCGCACTGCCCGGCGGCGGCCCCGGGGCCTGTGCGAGCGACGACGACGACTCGGATTCCGGTTCGAAGTCGATCTCCGAGCTCGTCGCCAAGGTCGACGCATCACCGGGCGCGAAGGCCGCGATCCAGTCTGCCGGCCTCTCATCGCGCGAATACATCGTCTTCTCGCTGTCGCTGCTGCAAAACGGCCTCGCCGCCTGGGGATTGAAGGCGGGCGGCAAGCTGCCGCCCGGCGTCAAGCAGGCGAACGTCGACTTCATGAACTCCCACGGTGCGCAGCTCGATCAGCTGAAGGGCGTCGAAAAGGGCTGCGGCGAAGACGAAGCCGCCGAAGAAGAGCCCACCGAATGATCCGCTCCTGACGGCGGGTCAGGAGCTCGCTTCGAAGTCGACCTCGATGTCGACCTTGCCCATCTGGCCGGTCTTGTTGTTGTACCCCGTCGAGCCCTTGCACGAATAGTGCCCGGTGACCTTCGCCGGGCTCACTTCGATCTTCGGCTGGCATTCGCCGCTCGTGCTGACCGCCGTCACCGTGTACGGCCCGATGCTGACGTTCACGCCGTGCTCGGCCATGGCCTCGGTGTTCGTGAAGAGCACGTTCAGCTCCGGCGCCCCCGAGACGCCGTACTGCAGCCAGGTCGAGCCGTCGTCCGTGATGCTCGCCGGCAGGTTCAGTTGCTGAGTTCCGTCCGCGCTGAAGAATCCGGTCACTTTCGCCGTCACGGTGCCGGCGACATACGTGCGGTTGCTGATCCTGAGAGGCTCGGCGCTCGTGCCGCTCGCGCCGCCCTCGGCTTGCGTCGGCTTGGCAGCATCATCCGCGGCGGCGCTAGCCGTATCCGCCGTCTCGCTTCCGCAGGCCGCGGACAGCAGGAAGAGCGAAGCCAGGAAAACCGGCCGGATTCGCGTGAAGACCATGGTCGCCTCGCAATTCGTTATTGGAAAGTTCGGGCGTCGGCGGGGCTATACTGCTCCCCACCGCCAGGAATAAAAAGCGATATCGGGCGGCAAGGGGGGTGCGCCGTGAAGCGAGCGCTCGTCTTCGTCATTGCGATCGCAATGGCA
>DATJFN010000137.1:0-5119 GCA_035495635.1 Steroidobacteraceae bacterium
ACCGCCGGTTTTTCCGACTCTAGCACGTGGTAGGTCACGCGCTCCTCGGGCAAGTCCAGCGGCTTGGCCCATCGGCGCAGGCTCACCAGATGCTTGATGTGGCGGCCGGTAGCCGTCTCCTCCTCGCGCTCGCCGCTCAGGCCGGCGGCGGGCGGGACGACGGTCGCGCAGGCGATTCGGTATCGCTCGTTTGCGGCGAGCAGGCGCCGCGCCTCCTCGCGCATCGCGTCCAGCTGGTTGTCGTCCTGCTCCGGCCCGATCGCGACGAGGATCGTGGGCGCGACGCCGATCGCCATCGACGGTGCGGGGCAGGGCGCGGGCTCGAAGGTTCGTGCGCGCATCCATAGCCGCACCTGCGTCCGCCACGAATCGCCGCGGGTCCGCGTGCCTCGCTCGGTGACCTCGACGCGCTCGGGGCGGGACAGCTCCAGCGCGACGTCGGCCGCGGAGTCGTAGCGATCGCGCGCGTCGATCTCGAGGCAGTGCAGGATGATCTCCTGCAGCCATTCGGGGGCCTGCGGGACGATGGCGCGCGGCGGCGGCGGGTTGCGGCGGAGCCGCCCGCGCAATTGCGCCATCGTGGTCGGATGGCCGAAAGGCTTTCGTCCCGTGGCGAGCTCGTAGAGCAACCCGCCGAGCGCGTAGATGTCGCTGCGCGGGTCGCAGCGCACGCCGAGGACCTGCTCGGGCGCCATGTAGACCCAGTTGCCGACCGGATAGCGGAGCTCCTCGGCGAGGAGGTCGGGATAGTGGCTGTGGTGCGACAGGCCGAAATCGATCAGCACGGCTTCGCCGCCTGCGCGGAACAGCACGTTGGTGGGCTTGAGGTCGAGGTGCACCACGTCCTGCCGGTGGATGTCGTGCAACGCGACGGCCATCGCGGCGCCGACGCGGGCGACCTCGCCGGGCGGACAGGGCGCGCGGTCGACCCAGTCGCTGAGCCGCGGTCCTTCGACGTGCTCCATGACCAGGTACGGCGTGGTCTCGACGTCGCCGTGCGCCACGAGCGTCGGGTGGTGCCGGCTCTGGGCGAGGGCGCCCAGCACCATGCGGCAGACCTCGAAGCTGATGACGTTCACCGCGCGCTCGCCGAAGCCGAGCCGCGGGATCTTGATGATCAGCGGCAACGGCCCGCCGGGCCCGCGCAGCCGGTGGATCGACGCCATGCTGCCGTTGTGCATGAGTTCGCCGAGGCAGAAGCCGTCGATCTCGGTTCCCTCTTCCGGCGGCGCGAGGACGCTCACGGGCCTAGGTTCCCCGCTCGAGGCGCCGCGCGAAGCGTTCCGGGAGCCCGGCGGCGCGGATTTTCCGCGCGGCGGCGCCGTAGTCGTAGGCGACGCGGTAGTACGTGAGTCTCGCGTGCTCGAGGTCGACGAGCGCGTAGCAGGCCTTGTTGCTGCGATCGCGCGGCTGCCCGGCCGAGCCGGCGATGACGAGCCACTGGCGATGCGTGCCGATCGGGATCGGCGTCCCCGGCACCGGCTTGAACGGCATCGGCCGTCCGACCGCGCCCATGTAGTAGAGCTTCTGCTCGTGGACGTGGCCCGAGAACAGGTAGACGGCTTCTCCGGCGCGAATGCTGTACTCGGCCTCTCTCAGGTTGGTCACGTAGATCCACTGCCCGGGCGCGGCGGCGCTGGCGTGCACGAAGAGCAGGTCGCCGTCGCGCACGATCATCGGCAGTCCGCCGAGGAAGTCGCGATGACGGTTCTCGAGCTGCGTCCGGGTCCAGACGATGGCCGTCTTCGCGGCCCTGGTCAGCGAGTCGTCGGGACGTCCCAGCGCCGCCGAATCGTGGTTGCCGAGCACGACCACCGCGCCGTGCGAAGCATGCTCCTGGACCAGGTCGAGCACGGCGACCGGATCCGCGCCGTAGCCGACCATGTCGCCGAGGAACGCGTACCGGTTCGCCCCCAGCGCATTCGCGTGCGCGATGCACGCGGTGATCGCCTCGAGATTGCTGTGGATGTCGGCGAACAGGGCCAGCTTCATCGTGAGCGCGTCGCGGGGTCGCGCGACGCATCGGGCCCTACTCGGTCGCGGCCTCCAGGCAGTACCCGACGCCGCGCACGGTGGAGATCTTCACGCCCGCCGGCTCGAGCTTCCGGCGCAGCCGGTGCACGTAGACCTCGATCGCGTTGCTGCTGACCTCCTCGCCCCATCCGCACAGATGCCGGACCAGGTGGTCCTTGTGCACCGGGCGGCCGGGACGCTGCAGCAACACCTCGAGCAGGTTGAGCTCGCGCGCGGAAAGGTCCAGGCGCGCGCCGTCGAGGTCCGCGGCGCGGCCGACCTGGTCGTAGCTGAGTCGGCCGTGCTTGATCAGCGCCGACCCGCCGGACGCGCCGCGACGCATCAGGGCGCGCACGCGCGCTTGCAGCTCGGCGACTTCGAACGGCTTCGCGAGGTAGTCGTCGGCGCCGGCATCGAGCCCGCGCACGCGGTCGGAGACGCTATCGTGCGCGGTCAGGACGAGGACCGGCAGCCGCGCGTTGCGCGTGCGCAGGCGCTTCAGCACCTCGATGCCGGAGAGCTCGGGGAGGCTCAGGTCGAGGATCAAGAGGTCGAAGTCGTCGGCGCCGAGGCCGGCATCGGCTTCGCGGCCGTTGTTCACCCAGTCGACGGCGTAGCCCGACTGTCGCAGCGTGCACTGCAGCGCGAATGCGATCGTCGCGTCGTCCTCGGCGATCAGGATGCGCATCGCCGAACCTTCGATCATCGCCCCGCAACGTGGCCGGCGCCCCCCGCCGGCTCGCGGGCGAAGCACAGCCGGAACAGCTCGGCCATCGACTGCACGCCGAGCTTCTGGTGGATGCGGCCGCGGTGGAACTCGACCGTCTTGACCGTGATGAACAGCGCCTCGGCGATCGCGCGCGTCTGGTGGCCGGCGAGCACGAGGTCGAGGACCTCGCGCTCGCGCTTGGACAGCGACGCGAGGCCCGCGGGCGTGGGGCCGACCGGCGCCTCGATCGGCTTGGGCTGCGCCGAGTAGGCGACCGCGGCCTTGACGGCGCCGAGCAGGCGCTCGGAGTCGACCGGCTTCTCGATGAAGTCGAACGCGCCCTGCTTCATCGCGCGCACCGCCATCGGCACGTCGCCGTGGCCGGTCAGGAACAGGATGGGCAGGCCCGACTCGCGCTCGGCGAGCTTCTCCTGCAGCTCGAGGCCGCTCATGCCGGGCATGCGCACGTCGAGCACGACGCACGCGGGCGGCGGCGGCGGCTTGCGGCTCAGGTACTCGGTCGCGGACGCATAGGTGTCGGGCGCATAGCCTGCCGTGCGCAGCATCATCGACAGCGCGTCGCGGACGGCTTCGTCGTCGTCGACGATCGCGACGCGGGCGGCGGGGGGACGGGTCATCGTTGCCTCGGGAAGGTGAACGTGAACATGGCGCCGCCGTGCGGGCCGGGGACGTGTCCGATGCGACCGCCGTGCATCTCGACGATCGACCGGCAGATCGACAGGCCGAGCCCCAGGCCGCCGCGCTTGGTCGTGAAGAACGGCGAGAACAGGCGCTCGGCGACGTCGGGCGGGATGCCGTGTCCTCGGTCGCTGATCGTGACGCGCGCCGCGCCGTCCGGATCGACCGACGTGGCGATCGCCAGCCGGCGTTCCGAGGCCGCGACGTCGCGCATCGCGTCGATGGCATTCTGCACCAGATTGAGCAGGACTTGTTCGATCAGCACGCGGTCGGCCTGGACGGCCGGCAGGTCGTCGGCCAGGGCGAGGTCGACCTCGACGTGGGCGCGCTCGAGGTCCTGGCCGGTCCACGCGAGCGCCTTGCGCACCATCGAGTTGACGTCGCAGGCGTCGAACTCGGGCGTGCGCCGGCGCGTGAGCTCGCGCAGCCGCTTCAGGATCTCGCCGGCGCGCACGGCCTGCGCGTGGCACTTGTCGAGCGCCGCGCGGACCTCGAGCGGATCGGCGTCGGGCTGCTCGACCAGCCGCGCGGTCGCCGAGGTGTAGCCCACGATCGCGATCAGCGGCTGGTTGAGCTCGTGCGCGAGCGTCGAGGCGGTCTCGGTCAGCGCGACGATGCGCGCGGTCCGGTGCAGCGCCTCCTGGTGATCGCGCTGCAGCTCCTGCGCCATCGACTGGTCGGTCACGTCGCGCATGACGACCAGGTGCGCTCCGCGGCCGTCGACCCACGTGATGTCGCGCGCCTGCACCGCGAAGCGCCGGTTGTCGCGGCGGTCCGCCAGCATCGCGCCGTCGGGCCAGGCCGCCGAGGGGCTGAGCGCCAGCGTGCGCTCGCCGTACGCGACGAAGCGCTCGGCGATGCGCGCGGCGTGCGCCGGCGCGGCCGCCTCGCCGGACAGCCGCACGAGGCGCGGGTTCGCGTACAGCACCGCGCCGGCGTCGTCGACGACGTAGACGGCGTCGTCGATGCCGTCGAGCACGCGCACGAAGCGCTCGTCCGAGTGCTCGAGCGCGCTGCGCAGGCGGCTCAGGAGCTCGACGAACAGCATCAGCATCACGCCGAGCACCGCGCCGTCCCAGTAGAAATAGGCCGGATGCGAGTAGCCGTGCCCGGTCTCGATCGTGGCGGCCCACGCGGCCGTCGAGATCAGCGCGTAGGCGTAGCCCCAGTGGCGGCCGCAGATCCAGGTCACCAGCGCGACCGGAACCACGTAGAGGATCGCGAGCCGGATCTCGAACGCGATCACGTAGTCGAGGAGCGCGATGACGGCGACCAGCGCGAGCGCCATGCCGCGCGTCCACGCGGGGCTCAGCGCCGGCCGCAGCGGCTGGCTGCGCGGCGCGGCGCCGGGATCGGCCGCGCTCGCGCGCGGCGCCCGGGGGATAGGCAGGGGGCGGGAGGCTTCGCCGGACATCGCGTCGCCGGCGGCGTCGCGTTGGACGCCGCCGGACGTCGATTATCGCGCAACCGCGCCGTCCGTATACTGCGGAATCATGGCGAACGCGCCCGTCGCCCAGCTCGTCGTCGCGATCAGCTCGCGCGCGCTGTTCGACTTCTAGGAGGAGAACCGCGTCTTCGAGACGTCGGATCACCACGCCTACGAGCGGCTTCAACTGGCGCGGCTCGACCAGCCGGCGAAGCCCGGCGTCGCGTACCAATTGGTGCGGAAGCTCGAGGCGTTCAACGCCGACGGGGTTC
>DATJFN010000138.1:0-34116 GCA_035495635.1 Steroidobacteraceae bacterium
TACATCGGCAGCGACGCGCGCGGCACGCTCAGCCTCTCCGAGGAGTGGTCGGTGAAGCCGACCCGCAAGCTCCTCGACGATCTTGCGCGCCTGGTCGGCCGCGACGGCATCCGGCTGGGCTACGGGCAGCGTCCGGACTGATCCCTCTATACTGGCGGGATGCCGCTCCAGTTCCTCGACTTCGAACAGCCGATTGCCGAGCTCGAGGCGAAGATCGAGGAGCTGCGCTTCCTCGCCGAGGACTCGGACCTCAACACGGGCGACGAGATCGAGAAGCTGCGTGCCAAGGCGCGCACCCTCACCGGCAGCATCTTCGCGAGCCTGACGCCCTGGCAGATCAAGCAGCTCGCGCGCCACCCTCAGCGGCCGTACACGCTCGACTACGTCCCGCTCATCTTCACCGAGTTCCTGGAGCTGCACGGCGACCGCATGTACGCGGACGACCAGTCGATCGTCGGCGGCGTCGCGCGGCTCGACGGCCGGGCCGTCATGGTGATCGGCCAGCAAAAGGGTCGTGACACCAAGGAGCGCGTGCGCCGCAACTACGGCATGCCGAAGCCCGAGGGCTACCGCAAGGCGCGGCGCCTGATGCTGACCGCCGAGCGCTTCGGGCTGCCCATCGTCACTTTCATCGACACGCCGGGAGCCTACCCGGGCGTCGGCTCGGAGGAGCGCAACCAGAGCGAGGCGATCGCGAGGAACCTCTTCGACATGGCGCGGCTCGGGGTGCCGGTCGTCGCCTGCGTGATCGGAGAAGGCGGCTCGGGCGGCGCACTCGCGATCGGGGTTTGCGACCGCCTGCTGATGCTCCAGTACAGCATCTATTCCGTCATTTCGCCCGAAGGATGCGCATCGATCCTCTGGAAGAGCGCCGACCGACGTGAGCTCGCGGCCGAGGCGATGGGGATCACGGCGGACCGCCTCTCGAAGCTCGGCCTGGTCGACGAAGTGATTCCCGAGCCGCTCGGCGGCGCGCACCGCGAGCCGCAGGTGACGGCCGAGCGCCTTCGCGAAGCGCTCGCCCGCCGCGTCGCGGAGCTCGCGCCGCTGCCGGTCGAGACGCTGCTCGCCGAGCGCGCACTGCGCCTGCGCGGTTTCGGGGTTTACGGCGGGACCTGATATGGCTTTCGGTGCGGAGCGGCTCGCCGGGCTCCTGACCGCGATCGATCCCGGATGGAGGGACGCCCCGCTGTGCGTCGGTCTCTCGGGCGGCCTCGATTCCACGGTGTTGCTGCATGCGACCGCCGCTCTCGCGACGCACGAGGGCCGCGCGCTTCGCGCGCTTCACGTGAACCATGGCCTGCAGCCGGAGAGCGATGACTGGGTCGATGCCTGCCGTCGCTTGTGCGCCGGCCTTGGCGTCGCGTTCGAGTCGCGCGAAGTCCGGGTCGCGCGGGGAGGAGGCGCGAGCCTCGAAGCCGAGGCGCGGTCGGCCCGGTACGCGGCCGTTGCGTCGGCGCTCGCCGACGGCGAGCACTTTCTCAGCGCGCACCATCGCGACGACCAGCTCGAGACGGTCCTGATCCAGCTCCTGCGCGGCGCGGGCGTCGCAGGCCTTGCAGCCATGCCGCATCGCGCGCCGCTCGGCCGCGGCTGGCTGCTGCGCCCGCTGCTCGAAGTCGGCCGGGACGAGCTCGAGGACTACGCAAACCGGAATGGCCTCGCATGGTTGCGGGATCCGATGAACGGGGCGGAGCGCTTTGACCGGGCTTACCTCAGGAAGCACGTGCTGCCGCCGCTGCTCGTACGCTGGCCTGCGGCGGCGACGACGGTTGGAAGAAGCGCCTCGCATCTCGCCGAAGCCTCGCGCCTGCTCGCCGGCCTTGCCGAGGCCGACGCGCACGCGCTCCTCGACGAAGGCCGCCTCGACGTCAGTGGCCTCGCACGGCTCACGCGTGACCGCCAGGTCAACGTGCTGCGCTGGTGGCTCCGGGAGCAGCGCCTCAGGCCGCCGCCCGCGGGTCGTCTGGGCGCGGCGCTTGCTGCGCTCATCGGGGCGAAACCGGATGGCGCACCGTGCCTCCGCTGGAAGGAAGGCGAGATCCGCCGCTACCGCGGCAGGCTCTATGCGCTCGCGCCTTTGCCGGCGCACTCGGAAACGGATCGCAAAGCGACCCGCATCGACCTGGGAGCGGGGCTCGGTCACTTCTCGCTAGTTGCGAGCAGCGACGGCGGCCTCCGGATTCCGCCCGGGCTGGAGGCAACGCTGGGCTTTCGGCTGGGCGGCGAGAGCCTTCGCCCGCATCCAGGCCGGCCGCGCAAGCGCCTGAAGGACCTTTGCCAGGAAGCCGGCGTCGTGCCCTGGATGCGCGACCGCCTTCCGCTCGTCTACGTGGGCGGGCGCCTCGCGGCGGTCGCCGACCTCTGGATCGACGCGGAATTTTTCGCGGACGGCGCAGCGAACGCCGTGAAGCCCGTCTGGATCGGGCGGCCGCGGCTCTTCTAGCGGCGCGGCGCGCCGCTCAGCGCCAGCACTCGTCGGTGTTGTCGGCGCCGCCCGAGTCCGCGGCCGTGCGTACGCCGGCCTGGTCCACGATGAACATGCGGCAGGGAATGTCCTGGTACTGGTCCGCGCCGATGACGGCCGTTGCCGTGACCGTGAACGTCGTTGCGTTCGCGGCGGAAATCGCGAGGCTGTACCACCCGTTCCTGCTCAGGCTCGTGCCCTGCAACTTGCCGTCTGCGCAGCTCGTGACGGCGCCGATTGCGGTCGCAAATGTGTTGCACTGGAGATAGTGATTCTCCTGCTGGTTCGCCAGCGCGAGCAGGGCGTCCTGCGCGTCCGAGCGCCGGCTGCGGATCACGTAGGCGCGGTAGGACGAGATCGCGACCGCCGCCAGGATCCCGATGATGATCATGACGACCACCAGCTCGATCCGCGTGACGCCGCGTTGCCTTCGCAAGCTGTTCATCAGTTCGCTCCGGGCCGGTTCCCGGCCGCGCATCCATTGAACGGGAGTCGGCCCCGGCCGCCTGCGCAGCAGCCGACATAACGCCAATTCACGGACCGGAGAACTGTGACGCAGTTCTCCCAGGCGTACCGTTCGGCCGCCCTGGACGACCGAATGGCGGCTGGCGCGTCCGCCCGGCGAGAGCCGAAGTAATGTCCGCGCGTGGCGGTACGTGCGCGAGGACCTTCATGAACAAGGCCCGGGGATTCACGCTCATCGAACTGATGGTCACGCTGGTGATCGTTGCGATTATCGCGGCCATCGCCATTCCGTCGTACCGCCAGTCCGTGATCAAGGGAAACCGGCGCGCCGCCCAGTCGGTGATGATGGAAATCGTCAACCGCGAGCACCAGTATTTCATCGCCAACCGCGTCTACGCGGACGATGCCACGCTCGGCTACACCTTGCCGCCCGAAGTCAGCGGGAACTACGACCTCGCGATCGATCCCGCTGTTCCGGCCGGGCCGCCGCCCGGATTCACCGTCACGCTGACCGCGAAGGACGGCCAGGCGAGTGACGGCGACCTTTCGATCGACAGCCTCGGCGTCAAGACGCCTGCGGAAAAGTGGTAGCCATGCAAACGCAATCCCCGTGCCCGCGACAGGCGGGCGTATCGCTGGTCGAGGTCCTGGTCGCGATGGTCATCCTTGCGATCGGACTCCTGGCGCTCGTGGTCCTGCACGGCCGGCTGCACGTGCTGCAAGTCGAGTCCTATCAGCGCTCGGAGGCCCTGGTCATCCTGAACGACATGGCGAACCGCATCCAGCTCAATCGCAACGCCGCGGCCTCCTACGTGACGGCGGCTCCGCTCGGCACCGGCATGGATTGCAACGGCATGGCCGCGGGGACGCGCGAGGAGATCGACGCCAAGGAATGGTGCGGCGAACTCCTGGGTTCCGGCGAGACGCTGGACGGCGCCTCCGTGGGCGCCATGGTCGGCGCGCGCGCCTGCGTCGAAAACATCGGCGCCGACGAATACCTCCTTACCGTCGCCTGGCAGGGCATGGCGCCCTTGTCCGCGCCGCCGGCGAGCGTCACCTGCGGCGCCGGCGAATATGACGGCGCTGCCGGCACGGCCTGCGTCGACGACCTCTGCCGTCGCGTCGTGACGACGGTCGTGCGCATCGCCACGCTCACATGAGCCGCTCTCTCACTTGGCAGGCCTCGGTCCTCTCCCGCAGCCGGCAGTCCGGGCTGAGCCTGGTCGAGCTGATGGTTGCCATGGTCATCAGCCTCCTGATCCTCGCCGCGCTGGTCGCGCTGTTCACGAACACGAGCCGCAGCAACCGCGAGTTCGCGCGGGCCAACAGCATGATCGAGAGCGGCCGGCTCGCGGTCCAGGTCCTGGAGGCGGACGTGGTGCACGCCGGCTTCTGGGGCACCTTCGTCGCTGCCTTCGACGACCAGACCGCCTCGGGAGTGCCCGTCGACACGCCGACTTTCGTGCCGGATCCCTGCCTCGCGTACAACCCGGCGAACTGGAACGCCGCATACGTCAACAGCCTGATCGGCGTCCCGGTCGAGGCCTATGACGACGCGACCGTCTGTCCGGGCATCATCACCGACCGGCTCGCCGGTACCGACGTGCTCGTCGTGCGCCATGTCGAGAACTGCGTGCCGGGCGTCGGTAACTGCGAGGCGGCCGTCGCCGGCCGCCTGTACTTCCAGGGCTCGCTGTGCGACACCGACCTCGTCGCGTACCGGTTCGACGACGATCCCGCGGCATTCGACCTGTCCAAGCGCGACTGCGTCACGCCGGCCGAGCAGCGCCGCTTCATGTCGACGATCTACTACGTCCGCGACTACTCGGAGACGCCCGGCGACGGGATCCCGACCCTGATGCGCTCGGAGTTCGACTTCGCGGGAGGCGCGCTCGCCCAGCAGCCGGCCGTGCCGCTGATCGAAGGAATCCAGGGCTTCCGCGTGGAGCTCGGCATCGACGACCTGAGCGAAACCGGCGGCGCCGTCAATTACGCGGCGGCCGTGAACTGGGTCGATCCCGACACGCGCGAGACCGCTACGAATCGAGGCGACGGCGTGCCGGACGCGGAGTTCGTGCACTGCACGACGGCCGTGCCCTGCACGGTCGCGGACCTCACGAACGTCACCGCCGTGCGCCTGTACTTGCTCGCACGCACGCGGGACGGGTCGCAGGGGTTCAACGACAGCAAGACCTACACGCTGGGCGACGCGGTGCTCGGGCCCTTCAACGACGCCTTCCCGCGCCACCTGTTCGTGACCACGATCAGGCTGCCGAACATCCTGGGCCGGAGGATCAGGCCATGAGCCGCGTCAATTGCGCAGGCGAGCGGGGCGCTGCCCTGGTAATCGGCCTGATCATGCTGGTGCTGATCACGCTGATGCTGATCACGGCGCTCAACCTCGGTACGACCAACTACCGCGCCATGACCAACATGCAGTTCCGCGCCGAGGCGATCTCCGCGGCGAACAAGGCCATCGAGCAGGTGATCAGCACGCCGTTCACGGCGGCGCCCGCGGCCGAAACGATCAATGTCGATATCGACAACGACACGGACACCGACTACCAGGTCGACGTTGCCGTACCGGAATGCATCTCCGCCGCGCCGGCCTCCAGCGCCGACCCGAGCAGCCTGTCGCTGCCGACGAGCATGACGGTCTCCTCGACCTGGAACACGGTCTGGGACCTCGACGCGACCGCGACCGACACCGCGAGCACAGGCACGCGGGCACGCGTGCGGGCGGGCGTGCGCGTGCTGATGTCGGAAGCCGACAAGGACGTGGTGTGCCCGTGAGCCAGGAATCCACCAGGAGCATTTCCATGAAAAGCAGGTTGGTTGCCGGCGCGCTGGTCGCGAGCGGCTACTTGTTCGGTCAAGGCAATGCGCGGGCGGAGGACATCGACCTCTTCGTCCAGCCGAGCGGCGCCGCAACCGGCGTTCCGAACGTCCTCCTCGTCCTCGACAACACGGCGAACTGGAGCCGGACCGTCGACGGCCAGGCGATCCTCATCAACGAGCTCAAGGCGCTCACCACCACGCTCCAGAACATACCGGTCAACGCGGATGGCACCGCGGTGATGCGAGTCGGCCTCATGCTTTACACCGAGACCGGCGGTGCGAACAGCAACATCGCGGGCGGCTACGTGCGCGCGGCTGTCCGACCGATGACTACGGCCAACAAGGCGAAGTACGTGAGCATGTTCAACACCTTGGACAAGAACAACGACAAGTCCAACGGCGGCAAGGCGGGCCTGGCCATGGCCGAAGCCTGGAAATACTATGACGCAAAACCGCCCTACGCCGGCAATAAGAAGGTCAAGACCGACTATACGGGCAACAATACCGGCAGCGCGGCCTCGAAGGCCATCTACGCGCTGGCCGGCAATGCGATCAGTTCATTCGCTGGCTCGCCGTACCTCAGCCCGGTGGCCACGGGTGACTGCGGCCGAAACTACATCGTCTTCATCAGCAACGGCGCCGCCCAGGACAACAGTTCGGACATCACCACGGGCAACACGATGCTGGCGGCGGCCGCGGCTGGCGAGAGCATCACGGGCGCGACCACAATGATCCCAATCTCGCCCAGCGGCTCGCAGACGAACCCGTCCGACGAGTGGGCGCGCTTCATGCGGCGCAGCCACCTCGGGATCATCACGTACACCGTGGATGTCGACAAGATCGCGACCGGCCAGGGACCCGGCTGGACCGCGCTCCTCAAGAGCACGGCGAGCACCAGCAATGGCCGCTACTTCGACGTGACCTCGGGTAACGGCGGCGCCCAGCTCGAGGATGTCTTCGCCCGCATCTTCTCCGAGATTCAGGCCGTCAACAGCGTGTTCGCGGCCGTGAGTCTCCCGGCCAACATCACGACCCAGGGCACGTACCTGAACCAGATCTACATCGGCCAGTTCCGTCCCGATGCCGACGCGCTGCCGCGCTGGCCCGGGAACCTCAAGCAATACAAGTTCGGCATCGTCAGCAACCAGCTCCGAACCCTGGACGCCGACGGCTTCAGCGCCATCAACCCGGGTACCGGCTTCATCACGGAGTGCGCGCGGAGCTTCTGGACGCCGACCACCAAGGATACCTACTGGTCATTCTATCCCCAGGGCGACTGCCAGATCGTGGACACCGATGTCTCCAACTCTCCGGACGGAAAGATCGTCGAGAAGGGTGGGGCGGCCTACATGCTACGAGCCGCGAGCTCGCGCAACCTGAAGACCTGCAGCCCGACCTTCGGCTCCTGCACGACGCTGACGGACTTCAACATTGCGAATGGCGCGATCACGACCGCCTTGCTCGGTGCCGGCAGCGCCGCGGAGCGCGATGCGCTCATCAACTGGGCGCGCGGGGACGACATCGACGACGAGAACACCAACGGCAATATGACCGAGAAGCGCCCCTCCGTGCATGGCGACGTGCTGCACTCGCGCCCGATCGCGATCAACTACGGCCCCGTCGCTAGCCCGAACGTCGTCGTCTTTTACGGCGGCAATGACGGGATCCTGAGGGCGGTCAATGGAAACCGCGCAAGCGCAATCGGCGGCTTCGCCGCCGGCGACGAGATGTGGTCGTTCATGGCGCCGGAGTTCTACGGCAACATCAAGCGGGAGCGCGACAACCTGGTGCCGATCGCGTTCACAGGGTCGCCGGCCCCGCCGCCCGTCCGCGCGCCGAAGCCCTACGGATTCGACGGCGCGCTCGCGTTCTATCAGGATGCGAGCAACAAGTGGGTATACGCGAGCGCGCGACGCGGCGCCCGCGTCCTGTACGCCTTCGACGTTGGGCTGATGGAGAGCTCGCCCGGTACCGCGACGCTGAAGTGGAAGCTGGGCTGCCCGAACCAGGCCGACGATACCGGTTGCTCGAGCGGCTTCACCGGCATGGGCCAGACCTGGTCGGCGCCGCAGGTCCTGAAGACCAACGGCTATACCGACATCGCGGGCGTCAAGCCGATGCTGATCATGGGCGGCGGCTACGACACCTGCGAGGACGGCGACCCGCACACCTGCACCGCGTCAGCCAAGGGTCGCGCGGTCTACGTGCTCGACGCCAACGACGGCACGCTGCTCAAGACCTTCACGACCGACCGGCCGGTTGCGGCGGACGTCTTCGTCGCGCCCGACACCACGACCGGGCTCGCTAAGTTCGTTTACGTCGCCGACACGGGCGGCAACCTGTACCGGATCTCGGGCGCGACCGCGAACCAGCCGTTCGACACGACGGTACCGGCGAGCTGGACGATGACCAAGATCGCCTCGCTCGGCTGCAATGCGGCCGGCGACACGAGCCCGTCCGGGACCTGCCCGATGAACCGGAAATTCCTTTCGACGCCGGACGTGGTGGAGAAGGATGGCGTCTATTACCTGCTGATCGGGTCGGGCGACAGGGAAAAGCCGCTCCAGGCCTTCTCGGTGGCCTATGGCGTGGAGAACAAGTTCTTCATGGTCCAGGACAATCCGTCCTCCACGACCTGGCTGAGCGACGAGACCGGTACCTGCGGCTCGGCGGTCATCTGCCTCAATTCCCTGGTGCAGATCGCGAGCGGCGGCGCCGATCCGGACGCGGCCGACCTCGCCGCTGCCAAGGGCTGGGCCCTCGACCTGCGCGACCACGAGCAGGTCGTGACATCCGCGATCACGGTGTTCGGTACGGTCACCTTCAGCACGCACACGCCGACGGTCGCGAGCGCGGCCACCTGCTCCTCAAACCTCGGCACCGCGCGGGTCTACAACGTTCGGTACTCGAACGCCTCGGCCCTCAGCGCGACCAACAACCGGGACGATCCGGTCGCCGGCGGCGGCCTGCCGTCGCCGCCGGTCGCGGGCATGGTGGAGCTCGACGACGGTACGGTCGTGCCGTTCATCATCGGCGCGGTGGGCGATTCGCCGCTCGAGGGCAGCCTGCCGACTCCGCCGACGGCCGGCACGCAGCCGAAGAGCCTGACCTACTGGCTCACGGAAAAATGAAATATAAGGCGGAGCCCGCGATGAACGCACGAGAGGCGAAGACGCGAGCCCGCCGGCAGAACGGCGCCGGCGGGTTCACGCTGATCGAGATGATGGTCGCCCTGACGATCGTCGCGCTCCTGTTCGCGATCGGCGTGCCGATGTTCCGGAACGCTTCCCTCGGAGCGCGGCTGAGCGCCGGCGCCAACAACCTCCTCGCCAGCGTCCAACTCGCGCGCAGCGAGGCGATCAAGCGCAACGTCCCGGTGAGGCTCTGTGCCTCGTCCGACGGCGCCACCTGCGCGGCCGCCGGCGGTTGGGAACAGGGCTGGATCGTCATCGACGCGGACGACGAGGTCATCCAGCGGCAGGAAAGCCTGCCCGGTGGATTCAAATTGACGCAAGGCGGCGGAACGGCGCCGCTCACCTTCGAGCCGATCGGCATCGGCATGGGAGCCGCGACGTTCACCGTGTGCCGGAACGACCCGGTCGGCAACCAGGAGCGCGTGCTCTCGGTGCGCGCCGCGGGGTCGGCGCAAGTGACCACCACGACGACGGGCGCCTGCCCCTGATCTGTCTGGTCCGCCGAGCGCTACTCGGTTAGACTGATTACCCGTCGCACGCGGGCCAATGTCGGCCCGCTCCTGTTTCGTGAGGCGGCGGGACTCCAGATGACCAAGTTCGTTTTCGTGACCGGCGGCGTGGTGTCGTCCCTGGGCAAAGGGCTGGCATCGGCCAGCCTTGGCGCGATCCTCGAGGCCCGCGGACTCAAGGTCCGCATGGTCAAGCTCGACCCCTACATCAACGTGGACCCGGGCACGATGAGCCCGTTCCAGCACGGCGAAGTCTTCGTCACCGAGGACGGCACCGAGACCGACCTCGACCTCGGCCACTACGAGCGTTTCGTGCGCACGACGACCGGCCGGAACAGCAACTTCACGACCGGGCGCATCTACGAGCGGGTGATCGCGCGCGAGCGTCGCGGCGACTACCTCGGGGCGACGGTCCAGGTCATCCCGCACATCACCGACGAGATCATCCGCAGCATCCGGCTCGGCGCCGGCGACGCCGACGTCTGCATGGTGGAGATCGGCGGCACCGTCGGCGACATCGAGTCGCTGCCTTTCCTGGAGGCGATCCGGCAAATCGGGGTGGAGCAGGGCCGCGGCAGCTGCGTGTACATGCACCTGACGCTGGTGCCGATCGTCGGCGGCTCCGGCGAGATCAAGACCAAGCCGACCCAGCACTCCGTGAAGGAGCTGCGCGGCATCGGCATCCAGCCGGACGTGCTGCTGTGCCGCTGCCGCGACCCGCTGCCGCCGGAGCAGCGCCGGAAGATCGCACTGTTCACCAACGTCGAGGAGCGCGCGGTGATCTCCGCGATCGACGCGGACGACATCTACAGGATACCGCTGCTGCTGCACGAGCAGGACCTCGACGAAATCGTCTGCGACAAGCTCGGGCTGTCGGCGCCGCCCGCGGACCTCCGCGAATGGCAGCAGGTCGTCGCCGCGCGCGCTCAGCACGACGCGACGGTGAACGTCGCCATGGTCGGCAAGTACGTGCAGATCCGCGACTCCTACATCTCCCTCAACGAGGCCCTGCGTCACGCGGGCCTCAGGACGCGGACGCGCGTCCAGGTGCATTACGTCGAGTCGACCGATCTCGAGGCCGCGGGCACGGCCGCGCTCGCGGGCATGGACGCGATCCTCGTTCCGGGCGGCTTCGGCGAGCGCGGCATCGAAGGCAAGATCGCCGCCGTGCGCTACGCGCGCGAGCATGGAGTGCCATACCTCGGCATCTGCCTCGGCATGCAGGTCGCCGTGATCGAGTATGCGCGGAGTGTCCTCGGCCTCCCCGGCGCCAACTCGACCGAGTTCGAACGCCTGGCCGCAGACCCGGTCATAGCGCTCATCACGGAATGGCGCGACCGCTCGGGCGAGACGCTCCGCCGCGATGACCGCTCGGAACTCGGCGGCACCATGCGCCTTGGCGCCCAGGAGTCGCGCATCCTGACCGGGACGCTCGCGCGCAAGGTCTACGGCCGCGACGTGATCCATGAGCGCCACCGGCACCGCTACGAGTTCAACAACAACTACCTGGAGCGCATGCAGAAAGCGGGGTTCGCCATCTCCGCATTCTCCGAGGACGGGCTCGTCGAGATCGTCGAGCTGCCGGCGCATCCGTGGTTCATCGGCGTGCAGTTCCACCCCGAATTCACGTCGAGCCCGCGCGACGGCCACCCGCTCTTCGCAAGTTTCGTGCGCGCGGCGCGCGAGCACGCCACGGGCCAGCACAAGGCCGGCCAGCTCGCTCAGGCGGCGAGCGCGTGAGGCTCGCCGGCGCGGAGATCGGCCCCGACCGCCCGCTTTTCCTGATTGCCGGGCCCTGCGTCGTCGAGAGCCCGCAGCTCACGCAGGATGTCGCGGGCGCGCTGAAGGAGATCACCGGCGCGCTCGGGATCCCGTTCGTCTTCAAGGCCTCCTATGACAAGGCGAACCGCTCCTCGCGCAAGTCCTTCCGCGGCCCCGGCATGGAGCAGGGGCTCAAGGTGCTGGCAGACGTGAAGCGCCAGCACGGCGTGCCGGTCCTGACCGATGTTCACGAGGACACGCCGCTCGGCGAGGTGGCCGCCGTCGTCGACGTGCTCCAGACGCCCGCGTTCCTGGTCCGGCAGACCAACTTCATCGTCAACGTCTGCTCCCAGGGCAAGCCCGTGAACATCAAGAAGGGCCAGTTCCTGAGCCCCTGGGAGATGTCGAACGTCGTCGAGAAGGCGCGCTCCACCGGCAACGAGGACATCATGGTCTGCGAGCGCGGCTTCAGCTTCGGCTACAACAACCTCGTCTCGGACATGCGCGCGCTGTCCGTCATGCGCGCCTTCGGCGCGCCGGTCGTGTTCGACGCGACCCACTCGGTCCAGCTGCCCGGCGGGAAGGGCACGGCCTCGGGCGGCCAGCGCGAGTTCGTGCCGGTGCTCGCGCGCGCGGCCGTCGCCGCCGGCGTCTCGGGCATCTTCATGGAGACGCATCCCGACCCCGACAAGGCGCTGTCCGACGGCCCGAACGCCTGGCCGCTGCCGCGCATGAGGGAACTCCTGTCGCTGCTCATCGAGCTCGACCGCTCGGTGAAAGCGCGCCCGTTCGCGGAAGCCGCGCTCTGATGCGGATTGTTGACATCCGCGGCCGCGAGATCATCGATTCCCGCGGCAACCCGACCGTGGAGGCCGAAGTCGAGCTCGAGGACGGGACCGTCGGACGCGCGGCCGTGCCCTCGGGCGCGTCGACCGGCACGCGCGAAGCCGTGGAGCTCCGCGACTCCGACCCGAAGCGCTACCTCGGCAAGGGCGTGCTGAACGCCGTGCAGCACGTCAACGGCGCGCTGCGCGATTCGCTCGTGGGGCGGGACCCGACTGACCAGTCGGCCATCGATCGGCGGATGTGCGAGCTCGACGGCACGGAGAACAAGTCGCGCCTCGGCGCCAACGCGATCCTCGCGGTTTCGCTCGCGACGGCGCACGCCGCCGCGGAATGGTCGCGGCTGCCGCTGTACCGATACCTCGGGGGCGACGACGCCGTCGTGCTGCCGGTGCCGATGATGAACATCGTCAACGGCGGGGCGCACGCCGACAACAGCCTCGACATCCAGGAATTCATGATCGTGCCGGCGGGGCTCCCGAGCTTCCGCGAGGCGCTGCGCTGCGGCGCCGAGATCTTCCACCGGCTGAAGAAGATCCTGCACGGCCGCGGGCTCGCGACGTCGGTCGGCGACGAGGGCGGCTTCGCGCCCGACCTGCCGTCGAACGAGGCGGCGCTCGGCGTGATCCTCGAGGCGGTCGAGCAGGCGGGCTATCACCCCGGGCACGACGTCTGGCTCGGGCTCGACGTCGCGAGCAGCGAGTTCCACAAGGATGGCAGCTATCAGCTCGAGTCGGAGGGGCGCCGGTTCAACGCCGCGCAGTTCGCCGACTACCTCGCCGCGCTCGTCGAGCGTTACCCGATCCTCACCATCGAGGACGGCATGGCGGAGGCCGACTGGGAGGGCTGGGCTCTGTTGACGCGCCGCCTCGGCGAGCGGGTCCAGCTCGTGGGCGACGACCTCTTCGTCACGAACACCGAAATCCTCGCGCGCGGCATCGCCGAGCACGTCGCGAACGCGATCCTCATCAAGCCGAATCAGATCGGGACGCTCACCGAGACCCTGGCCGCGATCGAATTGGCGACGCAGGCGGGCTATGCCGCGGTCGTTTCGCACCGCTCGGGCGAGACCGAGGACTCGACGATTGCCGACCTCGCCGTCGGCACCGCGGCGACGCAGATCAAGACCGGTTCGCTCTCGCGCTCCGACCGCGTCGCGAAGTACAACCAGCTCCTGCGCATCGAGGAGCAGCTCGGCGCGCGCGCCCGCTACGCCGGCCGCGAGGCCTTCCCGGTGCGCCGGCGGTGAGCCAGGGCGCAAACATGCCCGCGGAACGTGCTACGCTGCCCGCCCCATGAAGCTCGTCATCGTCGCGCTCCTCGCCGCGTTCGTGCTGCTCCAGTACCGGCTGTGGATCTCGACCGAGGGAATGCGGGAGGTCTGGCACCTGCAGCAGGCGGTCGAGAGCCAGCGCGCGGAAAACGCCGTCCTCGCCGAACGCAACGCCCAGATCAAGGCCGAAGTTGCCGACCTGAAGCACGGGCTCACGGCGCTCGAGGAACGGGCGCGCAACGACCTCGGCATGGTCGCGGCCAACGAGACGTTCTACCAGGTCGTCGACGCGAGCCACCGCACGCCAGGCGCCGAGCTGACACTTCCCGGTTCGATGCAGGCGTCGACAAGTCCGTGACTCCGTGGGCGGGCGCACCTGGTTCGTGATCGCCGCGGCGGGCCGCGCCACGCGCTACGGCGGCCCGGTTCCAAAGCACTACCTCAGGATCGCCGGCCGGACGCTCCTCGAGCATTCCCTGCGCCTTTTCTCTTCGCTGCCCGGCGTGGCGGGAGGCGCGGTCGTCCTCGCCTCGGGCGATCGTCGCTACGAGCGGCTGCCGCCATCGCTGCGCCGGCGCGTGGTCGCCGTCGCCGGCGGGGCGACCCGCGCGCAGTCCGTGCTGAACGGACTTCAGTCGCTGATCACGGCGGATGCGGAGGACTGGGTGTTGGTGCACGATGCCGCGCGGCCGGCGGTTCCGAGGCGTGACGTCGAGGCGCTCGTCGCCGGCTGCCGCCGCGATGCGGTCGGCGGGCTGCTGGCGCTGCCGCTCGCGGACACGGTCAAGGAAGCCGGCGAGGACGGACGCAGCGCGCGGACGCTGCCGCGCGAGCGGCTCTGGCGCGCCCTGACTCCGCAGATGTTCCGCATCGGCCGGCTCGCGGCGGCGATCCGCGAATCGCTCGCGGCCGGCGTCGAGCCGACCGACGAAGCAGCCGCGATCGAGCGCGCCGGCCTCCGTCCCCGGCTCGTCGAGGGCTCGCCGCTCAACGTCAAGGTGACGCGGCCGGGAGACCTCGCGATCGCCGCGGCTGCCCTGCGCGCCGCGCGGAGCCGCACATGAGGGTCGGGCACGGCTATGACGTGCACCGTTTCGGGCCCGGGAACGCCGTGCGCATCGGAGGCGTCACGATCCCGCATGCGCAGGGCGTCATCGCGCATTCCGACGGCGACGTGCTGCTGCACGCACTGATGGATGCGCTGCTCGGCGCCGCCGCACTCGGCGACATCGGGCAGCATTTCCCACCCGGGGACGCCCGCTTTACCAGCGCGGACAGCCGCGGACTCCTGCGCGAGGTTGCCCGGCAGGTGGCCGCGGCCGGCTGGTCGGTCGTGAACTGCGACCTTACCCTGGTCGCGGAGGCTCCGCGCATCGGCCCGCACCGCGAGGCGATGTGCTCGAACATCGCCGCCGATCTCGGCATCGGCCGGGACCGGGTCAACGTCAAGGCGACGACCCCGGAGGGACTCGGGGCGCTCGGCAGGGGTGAAGGCCTCGCGGCCCACGCGGTCGTGCTGCTGACCGGAAGCCATGGAGGCTGAGGCACGCGAAGCCTGGCAGCGGGTCGCCCTCGAGCCGCCGCGCGCCTACGGCGAGACGCCCGTGTCGGGCAACGTGCGTGTCGAGCCGACCGACTTCGTGGTCGAGGAGCGTCTCGGATTCGAGGCGGATGGCGGCGAGGCCCACCGGCTGCTGCTGGTCGAGAAAGTCGGCAGCAACACGCTGTTCGTGGCGCGCGCGCTGGCGGCGCGGGCCGGCAAGCCGCAGGTCGACGTCGGCTTCGCCGGCCTGAAGGACCGACGCTCGCTGGCGCGGCAATGGTTCTCGGTGCCGGCTTCCCGCGACGCCGCTTCCTTCGTCGGCTATACGGGGGACGGATTTCGCGTGCTGCGCGAACTGCCCCATTCGCGCAAGCTTCGCCGCGGTGCGCTGGCCGGCAACCATTTCAGGATCCGTGTGCGCGGACTTCAGGGCGATGCCGACGCGATCGCGGCGCGCATCGAGCGGCTGCGGACATCGGGCCTGCCGAATTACTACGGCCCCCAGCGCTTCGGCCGGGAGGGCTCGAACCTCGGCCGCGTGCGCGGCTGGCTCGACACCGGCCGCCTGCCGCGTGCCCGGGAGCAGCGGGCGTTCCTGCTGTCCTCCGCGCGAGCGCTCGCGTTCAACGCCGTGCTGGCGGCGCGCGTCGCGGGCGGCACCTGGAACCGCCTGCTGCCGGGCGAAGTCATCAACTTGAGCGGCAGCCAGTCGGTCTTCGCATCCGCCTATCCGGACGACGGCCTCCAGAAACGCCTGCTCGAGGGCGACGTGGCGCCGACCGGGCCGCTCTGCGGTGCGGGCGGCGTCCTGCCGGCTGGCGAAGCCGGCCGCATCGAATCCGACGCACTCGCGACGGTCGCCCCGATCCCGTCGTTGCTCGCGTCGGTCGGAATGCGCGGCGAGCGACGCGCACTCCTGGTGCGCCCCGTCGACTTGCGTCACCGCCTTGACGCGGACGCCCTCGAGCTCGAGTTCGCGCTGCCGCGCGGCGGCTTCGCAACGAGCGTGCTGCGGGAGATTCTCGACGCGCGGGTGCCGGAGTCGGGCGCGGACTAGCGCGGACCGCCGAGCAGGACGTAGAGCGCTCCGGTGCCTCCGTCGTTGCGGCGCGCGCTGCAGAACGCCTGCACGTCACCGTGCCGCCGGAGCCAACGGTTGACGGCCGACTTGAGGACAGGGCCACGGTGGCCCGAGCCGCGCCCCTTGCCGTGGATGATGCGCACGCAGCGGCGGCCATGGTGGGCGGCCTCCGCGAGGAAGTGGCCGAGCGCGAGCCGTGCCTCGTCCTGCGTCATCCCGTGCAGGTCGACTTCGTCGCGCACGGCGTATTCGCCGCGCCGCAGGCGCCGGAGCGACGATTCCGCGACGCCCTCGCGGCGGAATGCCAGCTCGTCCCCGGATTCGACGTCGAGGTCCGCGGCGTCGAAGGCGAGTGACTCCGTCAGCACCCGCGCTTCGTCCGCGCGCCGGGACGCGGCGCGCGGACGCCGGCGCACGCGCTCTGGCTCCGTTTTTGCCTGCCGGAGCGGCCTGACGTCGCGTACGGCGGCGCGGAAGAGATCGCGGTCCTCGTCCTTGATGGCGGCACCCTCCGTCCGTGCGCCGGGCTGCGGCGCTTACAGTATAGTGCGGCCCGGTCGCGCGACCCGCGACCTGGAAGGGCCCGGCTTGAAGATCCTGCTCGCCAACGACGACGGCTATCGCGCCGAAGGGCTGCGCTTTCTCCGGGAGGCGCTGGCAGGCGTCGCGCCGCTCACCGTCGTCGCGCCGGACCGCAACTTCAGCGGGGCGAGCCATTCACTGACGCTCGAGGTGCCGCTCCGCGTCCAGCGCGCGGACGAGGACACCTGGTACGTGATCAACGGCACGCCGACGGATTGCGTGCACCTCGCGATCACGGGGCTGTTCGACTTCGAGTTCGACATGGTGGTCTCGGGCATCAACGACGGCGCGAACCTCGGCGACGACGTGCTCTATTCGGGCACGGTCGCGGCCGCGATCGAGGGACGGTTCCTCGGCCTGCCGACTGTCGCGGTCTCGCTGGTGGCGCAGGGCGGCGGCACGGGGCCGCATTTCGCGACGGCCGCGCGCGTCGCCCGCGAGCTCGTCGAGCGCCTGCTCGCGAAGCCGCTGCACCGGTCGATGATCCTGAACGTCAACGTCCCGGATCTGCCGTACGAGCAGCTGCAGGGGTTCGAAGTGACGCGACTCGGTCACCGGCACCGCGCAAAGCCCGCCGTGCGCGGAAAGGATCCGCGCGGCCGCGAGATCTTCTGGGTGGGCGCGGCGGGCGCCGGCCAGGATGCCGGTCCGGGAACCGATTTCCACGCGGTCGCCAACGGCTTCGTGTCGGTGACTCCGCTGCAGGTCGACCTCACGCGTCACGCGGCGCTCGAGTCGCTGCGCGAGTGGCTGCAGGGGCCGGCCGCTTGAGCAGCGAGCGCAGCGGCATCGGAATGACGAGCGCGCGCACGCGGGAGCGGCTCATCCAGCGCCTCGTGGAGCAGGGCATCCGCGATGCGCGGGTACTCGACCGGATCCGGAACGTTCCGCGGCACCTGTTCGTCGACGAGGCGCTCGCCAGCCGGGCTTATGAAGACACCGCGCTGCCGATCGGCCACGGGCAGACAATCTCGCAACCGTATGTCGTGGCGCGCATGACCGAGGCCATCACGATCGGTGGCACGCCCGAGAAAGTGCTCGAGATCGGCACCGGCTGCGGCTACCAGACGGCCGTCCTGGCGCCGCTCGTCGGCCGCATCTACAGCATCGAGCGCATCGAGCCGCTGCTCGAGCGAGCCCGGGAGCGGATCCGGGACCTCGACATCCGGAATGTCCGCTTCAAGCACGGCGACGGCTCCGAGGGCTGGCCCTCGCAGGCGCCCTTCGACGGCATCCTGCTCGCCGCGGCCCCGCATGCGCTGCCGCAGAAGCTGCTCGACCAGCTGGCCGAAGGCGGGCGCCTGGTCGCTCCGGTCGGGCCGGAGGGTCGCCAGGAGCTCCTGCGCTTCACGCGCCACAAGGACCAGTTCATGCGCGAGCGCCTCGGCTATGTCAGCTTCGTGCCGCTGCTCGGCGGTGTGACCTGACGCGATGGATCGTCCTCGCCGCGGTCCTCGCGATCGCGGCCTGCGCAGGGACTGATCGCCGGCCTGACGCGCCTGAGATCTACGTGGTCCGTTCTGGCGACACGCTTTATTCGATCTCGCGGCGCTACGGGCTCGATTACCGGGACGTGGCGCGCTGGAACGGCATGCGCCCGGGCGACATCATCCGGCCCGGCGACCGGCTCCGGCTCGAGCGGCCACCGGCTGGCGCCGCGGCCGCCGGAGCGGGATCGCCGCGTGCGCCGCGCGCGTCGCCGGATGATCCCGAGCACCGGCCCCCGTCCTGGCGCTGGCCAGTCGAAGTCGGCACAGTCGTCGGAGTCGTGCAGCAGCCTTCGGGCGGGGTCGGGCTCCGCATCGATGGCGGCCTCAACCAGCCGATCCTGGCCGCCGCGGACGGCAAGGTCGTCTACACCGGCAGCGCCCTCCGGGGCTACGGCCAGCTCGTCATCATCAATCATGTGCGCGGCTGGCTGACGGCCTATGGGCACAACGCCTTCGTCCAGGTGAAGGAGGGCGACGAAGTGCGCGCCGGCCAGCAGATCGCGGCAATGGGCCTCGGGCCGGGCCAGCAGGCCATGCTCTACTTCGAGATCCGCCTCGAGGGCGAGCCGCTCAACCCGCTCATGCAGCTGCCGCCGCGCTAGAGCATCAACGCGACGGCGACCTCGCGAAACTCGCCGAGCAGCACGTTGTACGTGCGGCAGGCGGCGCGATTGTCCATCACCTCGAGGCCGATGCCGTGCGCCGCGAAATCGGCGTAGAGCGCGGACGGCGGCAGCCGTTGGCGGCCGCCCGTCCCGAGCAGCACGACATCCGGCCCGAGGGAGAGCAGGTCGCCGAAGTCCGCGAGCGTCAGCGCCTCGGGCGCGGGCGGCCGCCATTCGGGGATGACCGCGTCGCGCGTGACGATGACGCTTCCGCGGAACGTGCGGTCGCGCAGGCGGACTTCCTGGTCCGAGCAGGCGAGGATCGCGTTCGCGTCGGCGGCGGTCTCGCGGGTGAATTCCATGGCGCTCCTCAATATAGCCAATCGCCGGCGCGGCGGCCGCTATCATGGCGCCCGATGAAATCCCGCGACCTGCCGCGCGCCCAGCCGGTGACCCTGCGGCGCCGGCCGTCGGCGGCTGCCGACGCACTGCCCGAGAGCCTGCACCCCGTGCTCCGCCGCGTGTACGCCGCGCGCGGTTTGCGCCGGGCCGACGAACTCGGCCTCGAGCTGCGATCGCTCCTGCCCGTGTCGACGCTCGACGGCATCGGCCCCGCCACAGAGCTCCTCGCGGATCACGTCGAGCGCGGTTCGCGCATCCTCGTCGTCGGCGACTTCGATGCCGACGGCGCGACGAGCACCGCGCTCGTGCTGCGCCAGCTTGCGCGCGTCGGCCACGTGAACCACGCCATGCGGGTGCCGGACCGTCTGCGACACGGCTACGGCCTGACGCCGGCACTCGTCGCGGAGCTCGCGGGTGAGCGTGCGGACCTCCTCATCACGGTGGACAACGGCGTCTCCGCATTCGCCGGGATCGAGGCGGCGCGCGCGCTCGGAATCCAGGTGCTCGTCACGGACCATCACCTGCCCGCGCCGACGCTGCCGGACTGCGCGGCGCACGTGAACCCGAACCTCCCCGAGGCGTCGTTCGGCAGCCGCGCGCTCGCGGGAGTCGGCGTCGCGTTCTACCTGATGGCGTCGCTCACGCGCGAGCTCGAGCAGCGGCGCGGGCAGCGGCTCCCGGCGGTCGCGGACTTTCTCGACCTTGTCGCGCTCGGCACCATCGCCGACCTCGTGCCGCTCGACCGCAACAACCGCATCCTCGTGCAGGAGGGCCTGCGGCGCGCGCGGGCGCGCGCGGCAACCTCGGGATTCATGGCGCTCGCGCGCGTCGCGGGCTGCCGGCTCGACGAGCTCACCGCGCGGAACCTCGGCCACCAGATCGCGCCGCGGCTGAATGCCGCCGGCCGCATTGACGACATGGCCGTCGGGATCCGCTGCCTCCTCACCGACGACCCCGGCGAAGCGCTCACGCTCGCCGACGAGCTCGATCGCCTGAACCGCGAGCGCCGCGAGATGGAGGCTCGCATGCGCGAGGAAGCCGCGACGGCGGTCCGGAACCTGCGCATCGCCGACGGCGAACTGCCGCCGGGACTGACGCTGTTCGACCCGGGCTGGCACGCGGGCGTGGTCGGGCTCGTCGCTTCGCGCATGAAGGACCGCCTGCATCGCCCGGTCGTCGCCTTCGCGCCGGCGTCCGAGGACGAGTTGCGAGGCTCCGCACGCTCGATCGCGGGCGTGCACGTGCGCGACGCGCTCGAGGCGGTCTCGACCCGCTTTCCGGAACTCATCGACCGCTTCGGCGGGCATGCCATGGCTGCGGGACTTACGCTGAAGCGAAGCGCGCTTGCGCGGTTCGCCGACGCGTTCGCCGACGAGATCGGCCGCCAGCTCTCGCCCTCGCAGATGCAGAACGTGCTCGAGACGGACGGGGAGCTCGCGGCCGGGGAAATTTCGCTCGAGACGGCGCGCGCGATCGAGGGCGGCGGGCCCTGGGGCCAGGGATTCCCGGAGCCGGTGTTCGAGGGCGAGTTCGATGTCGTCGAAGCTCGCACGGTCGGCGACCGTCACCTGAAGCTGTGGTTGCGCGCGGCGGCGGCGATGCGCCCCGTGGAAGCCATTGCCTTCGGCTACTTCGACGAGTCCGGCGCGCGGCGGCCCGGCGCCGGCGCGAGACTCAAGCTCGCATATCGCCTGCAGTCCACGACTTTCGGCGGCAGCGCGCGTGCGGAGCTCCTCGCGGAGCACGTCGAATGGGGCGAATAGCCCTCTGGTAAGATGCCGCCGCCATGGAAACCGCGCCCACACGCCGGCTGATCGAGGACCTCACGGAGCGCCAGAAGGCGCTGAGGGGGTACCTTTGAATACGACTCGAAGCGCGAGCGCCTCGAGGAGCTGAACCACGAGCTCGGCGACACGGCGATCTGGAATACCCCGGACAAGGCACAGGCGCTCGGCCGCGAGCGCGCGCGGCTCGAAGCGACGCTCACGGAGCTCGACCAGCTCGGCAACGGCCTCTCGGATGCGGCGGAGCTGCTGACGCTCGTCGAGTCCGAGGGCGACGAGGGCGGATTCGGCGAGATCGTGAAGGACACGCAGTCGCTTGAGGCGCGCGTGCGCCAGCTCGAGCTCTCGCGCATGTTCCCGGGCGAGATGGACCCGCGCGGCGCCTTCCTCGACATCCAGGCCGGCGCCGGCGGCACCGAGGCACAGGACTGGGCGGCGATGCTCCTGCGCATGTACCTGCGCTGGGCCGACGCGCGCGGCTACCACGTCGAGGTCATCGACCAGAGCCCCGGCGAAGTCGCCGGCGTCAAGAGCGCGTCGATCGAAGTGGACGGCGACTACGCGTATGGATGGCTGCGCACCGAGACGGGCGTTCATCGCCTCGTGCGCAAGTCGCCGTTCGATTCCGGCAACCGTCGCCACACCTCGTTCGCCTCGGTGTTCGTCTCGCCGGTCATCGACGACGAAATCAACATCGCGGTCAACCCGGCCGACATCGAGATGGACACCTATCGCGCGAGCGGCGCGGGCGGCCAGCATGTCAACAAGACGGACTCCGCCGTGCGCCTGCGGCACCTGCCGAGCGGCATCGTGGTCGCCTGCCAGGGCGAGCGCAGCCAGCACAAGAACCGCTCGACCGCGATGAAGATGCTGAAGGCGAAGCTGTACGAGCTCGAGGTCAACAAGCGCAATGCTGCGGCCCGCGTGCTCGAGGACCAGAAGACCGATGTCGGCTGGGGGCACCAGATCCGCTCGTACGTGCTGGACCAGTCGCGCATCAAGGACCTGCGCACGGGCCACGAGACCGGCAACCCGCAGGCGGTCCTCGACGGGGCGCTCGACCCGTTCATGGAAGCGAGCCTCAAGCAGGGCCTGTAAGCTGCCGCGCATGGGAAAAGACGACGACAGGCCGCCAGCCGACGAAAACGCGCTGATCGCCGAGCGCCGCGGCAAGCTCGCGCGGCTGCGCACGGCGGGCATCGCCTTCCCGAACGACTTTCGCCGCGATGCGCTCGCGGCCGATCTGCACGCGACCTACGGGTCGCGCAGCGACGAGTGGCTCTCGGCGAACCCGGTTCGCGTGCGAGTCGCCGGCCGCATGATGGCGAAGCGCCTGATGGGCAAGGCGTCGTTTGCGAAGCTGCAGGATGCGAGCGGCCAGGTTCAGGCTTACCTGCAGGCCGAGGCGCTCGGCGGCGCCTACGAGGAGTTCAAGGGCTGGGACGTCGGCGACATCGTCGGTGTCCAGGGCACGCTCATGCGCACGCGGGCCGGCGAGCTCTCGGTGCGCGCGGAATCGGCGCGGCTGCTCGTCAAGGCGCTGCGCCCCTTGCCCGACAAGTGGCACGGCCTCGCCGACACCGAGACGCGCTATCGCCGCCGATACGTGGACCTCATCGTCAACGAAACCGCGCGCGAGGCGTTCCGCACGCGCACGCGCAGCGTGCGATTCCTGCGCGATTTCCTCGACGCGCTCGGCTTCCTCGAGGTCGAGACGCCGATGATGCAGCCGATCCCCGGGGGCGCCGTCGCGAGGCCGTTCGTGACGCACCACAACGCGCTCGGCCAGGACATGTACCTGCGCATCGCGCCCGAGCTCTACCTGAAGCGCCTCGTCGTCGGCGGCTTCGAGCGCGTGTACGAGATCAACCGCAACTTCCGCAACGAGGGCCTGTCGACGCAGCACAACCCCGAGTTCACGATGCTCGAGCTCTACCAGGCGTACGCGGACTGCGCCGACTTCATGGGCCTCGTCGAGCGGATGATGCAGGGACTCGCCGACGCGGTCGCGGGGAGCCGCACCGTCACCTACCAGGGCCGGCGCATCGACTTTTCGGCGCCATTCGCGAAGCGCTCGGTGGAGGAGGCCGTCACCGCGGCGAACCGGGGCCTCGATGTCGCGCGGCTGCGCGAGCGCGACTACCTCGGCGCCACCTGCGTGAAGCTCGGCATCGAGCCGGGCAAGGGCGACGGCCCGGGGGCGATGCAGCTCGCGATCTTCGAGAAGACCTGCGAGGCGGGCCTGATGCAGCCCACCTTCATCCACTCGTACCCGACAGAAGTCTCGCCGTTGTCGCGGCGGCGGGATTCCGACCCGTTCGTGACCGACCGCTTCGAGTTCTTCATCGATGGCCGGGAGATTGCGAACGGGTTCTCCGAGCTGAACGACCCCGAGGACCAGGCGGAGCGCTTCCGCGAGCAGGTGCACAGGCGGAAGGCCGGGGACGAGGAAGCGATGTACTTCGACTCCGACTACATCCGTGCGCTCGAATACGGCATGCCGCCGGCGGCCGGACTCGGCGTCGGCATCGACCGGCTCGTCATGCTGCTCACGGATTCGCCGAGCATCCGGGACGTATTGCTTTTCCCGCAGCTGCGCAATCAAGCAGCAGACGACTAGAAGAGGGGGCGTTTGCTTTTTCCCAAAGGACCGAAGGATAAAGCGAACGCCCCCTCTTCTAGTCGTCTTCGGCCGTCTGAGCGGGTGCGGGGATCGCGTAGGGGAGGTCGGCGGGGACGAACTCGGAGCCGCCGGGTCGTGCGCCGAGGAGGTCGCTGCAGTAGCGGAGCTCGACGACCGCGAGGCACTGCGTCGCGGATTCGTCGCGCGCGCTGCCGACGACCTGCGCGGCGAGCGTCTCGCCGCTGAAGAGCGCCTGCGCCGGCGCCAGCACGGCGTCGGGTGGCCCGACGTAGCGCAGCGTGCGGCGCTTGATGCGTCCGAGGTGCTGGGCGCGCGCGACGACTTCCTGGCCGACGTAACATCCCTTGCCGAAGCTGACGCCTCCGATCAGGTCGAGATTCAGCATCTGCGGCGTCCAGAGCGCCGCCGTCGCGGGCATGATCGACGCCTCGCCGTCCGCGATCGTGACGCGCTCCCAGTCATCCGGCGTCGTGCGCGGCACGGCGGCGAGCGCGGCGTCGAGCGATTGCCGTTTGCCCGCGAGGAGTATCCGGCGCGGGCTCGCGACCAGCATGGACAGGCCCGCGGCCGCCGCAGCGGCCTGTGACCAGCGGGCATCGGGCTCGGCATCGATGAGGCCGGCGACCAGGAGCTGCCGGCTGCGGTCCTCGAAATGGACGTCGGCGCGCAGCACGAACGCGGAGAGCTGCGACACGAGCGTGCGGGCAAGCTGGGCGTTCAGGAGGAGCAGCACGCCGTCGCCGTCCGCGGCGAGACGCATCGTCGCGAGCACGCGTCCCTGGCGGTTGCAGGACGCCGCGAGCATGCCCGGGTGGCGCTCGAGACCCAGGATATCGTTCGAAAGCTGGCCCTGCAGGAACGTGCGCGCATCGCGGCCGGTCACGGCGATGGCGGCGTGGGAAGCGAGGAGGCAACAGCGCGTAGCCGGCATCGCGCCATCGTAGCGCAGCACATCTGGTCGAACGCGCTGCTTTGGGCCGTGGGAAGCCCGTATCCCTTCTGGCAGAATAGCTTAGCGATGCGACACCCCACCGCACGGCCGCTCTCCCCGCACCTGCAAGTCTATCGGCTGTTGTTCACGATGGTGGTGTCGATGATGCATCGGGTCAGCGGGCTCTTCCTTTCCGTGTGCAGTTTCCTGTACGTCGGCTGGCTCGTCGCGGCGTCGCAGGGACCGGATGTTTTCGCGCGCACCACTCGCTTCTTCTCGAGCCTGCCGATGCGAATCGTGCTGGCGCTCGCACTGGCCGCGTTCTGGTACCACCTGTTCGCCGGGCTCCGGCATCTCGCCTGGGACTCCGGCATAGGCTTCGGCAAGTCCACGGCCCGTCGCAGCGGTGCTGTCGTCCTCGCAGGCGCCGCCCTCGCGTTCGCTGCGACGCTCTTCCTGACGCCAGCCGGCCGCTTCCTCGCGGGTGCGCCGTGAGCGCGGGCCCGCGCGGCGGGTCGCGGCACTGGCGTAACCAGCGCCTGACTGCCCTCGCGTTGGTGCCGCTCGCATTCTGGTTTCTCGCGGCACTGCTGCGACAGCCCGCTTTCGATCACGCGACGATCTCGGGCTGGCTCGCGAGGCCGCTGCAGGCGCTCCTGTCCGCGCTGTTCGGCGCGGCCCTGCTGTGGCACTCGATGCAGGGCATCCAGGTCGTCCTGGAGGACTACGTAGGCGGCCGGCTCCACGCGGTCTGTCTGACCGTCGCGCGCCTGCTGCACCTCCTCGGTGCAGTCGCGCTCGGCTTCGCAGTCATCGTCCTCCTGAGGAGCGGCGCGGGATGAGCCGCCACGCGCTCGTCGACCATCACGTGGACGTCGCGGTGATAGGCGCCGGTGGCGCGGGCCTGCGCGCGACACTCGGCCTCGCGGAGGCAGGCCTCGAGACGGCCTGCATCACCAAAGTGTTTCCGACGCGCAGCCACACCGTCGCCGCCCAGGGCGGCATCAGTGCTGCCCTCGGAAACATGGGCGACGACGACTGGCGCTACCACTTCTACGACACCGTCAAGGGTTCCGACTGGCTGGGCGACCAGGACGCGATTGCCTACATGTGCCGCGAAGCGCCGGCCGCCGTCATCGAGCTCGAGCACTACGGGCTGCCGTTCTCGCGCACCGAGGACGGCCGCATCTACCAGCGACCGTTCGGGGGAATGACCACCCATTACGGCAAGGGCATCGCGCAGCGCACCTGCGCCGCGGCGGACCGCACCGGGCATGCGATGCTGCACACGCTCTACCAGCAGAGCCTCAGGCATCGCGCGAAGTTCTTCATCGAGTACTTCGCGATCGACCTCGTCATGGAGGACGGCGCCTGCCACGGCGTCCTGGCGCTCGACCTGGCGACCGGTACGCTGCACCGCTTCCACGCGCAGGCAACAATCATCGCGACCGGAGGCTACGGCCGCGTTTATTACACCTGCACGGGCGCGCACACGCAGACCGGCGACGGCAACGCGATGGTGCTGCGCGCCGGCCTGCCGCTGCAGGACATGGAATTCGTTCAGTTCCACCCGACCGGCATCTACGGGGCGGGCTGCCTTATTACCGAAGGCGCGCGCGGGGAAGGCGGAATCCTGCGCAATGCGCAGGGCGAGCGCTTCATGGAGCGATATGCGCCGAACGCGAAGGACCTCGCTTCGCGCGACGTCGTAAGCCGCGCCATGACGATCGAGATCCGCGAGGGGCGGGGCGTGGGCCCGCACAAGGACCACATTTTCCTGCACCTCGAACACCTCGGCGCCGACGTGATCGCGAAGCGACTGCCCGGCATCGCCGAGACCGCGCGGATCTTCGCGAACGTCGACGTGACGCGCTCGCCCGTCCCGGTGCAGCCGACTGTGCACTACAACATGGGCGGCATCCCCTGCAACCTGAACGGCCAGGCGCTGACACGCCGCGACGGTTCTGAGGTCGCGGTCCCCGGTCTGCTGGCGATCGGCGAGGCGGCCTGCGTGTCGGTGCACGGCGCGAACCGGCTAGGCTCGAATTCGCTGCTCGACCTCGTCGTCTTCGGCCGTGCCGCGGCAGCGTACTGCGCGAGGACGCTGCGGCCGGGGGCGAGGTTGCCGGAACCGGGGCCCGCCTCCGTCGAGCCGCTGGTCGAGCGCTTCGAGCGCATCCGCAGCGCGTCCGGCAGCCGGCCGGCGGCGTCGCTGCGCGAGGAAATGCAGCGCGCGATGCAGCGCGACGCGGCGGTGTTCCGGACCGCCGAATCGCTGGGTGAGGGCTGCAAGGCGCTTGCGCGCTGCCACGAGGCGTTCCGCGAACTGCGCATCACCGACCGCTCGCTCATCTTCAACACCGACCTTGTCGAGGCGCTCGAGCTCGACAACCTGCTCGGCCAGGCGCTCGCAACGATTCATTCCGCACGCAATCGCACCGAGAGCCGCGGCGCGCACGCGCGCGAGGATTTCCCGGCCCGCGACGACGGCCAGTGGACGAAGCACACCCTCGTCTGGGTGGACGAGGCCGGAGCCGTGCGCTTCGATTACCGGCCGGTGAATCTCGAGACCGGCACTGGCGAGGTCGAGCGCATCCCGCCGCAGGTCCGGGCCTACTGAAGGTAACGACCGATGACACAGTTCCGACTGCCGGCAAACTCGCGCTACGGTAACCGTCCCGGCAAGCGTTTCCCCGCGCCAGCCGGCAGCACCCGGACGCGCGAGTTCAGCATCTACCGCTGGGATCCGGACGCGGCACAGCCGCCCCGGGTCGACAGCTACGAGCTCGACCTCGAGCAGTGCGGCCCGATGGTCCTCGACGCCCTCATCAAGATCAAGAACGAGGTGGATTCGACGCTGACATTCCGCCGTTCCTGCCGCGAGGGGATCTGCGGCTCCTGTGCGATGAACATCGACGGCGTCAACACGCTCGCATGCACGCAGCCGATCGGTTCCATTCGGGGCGCGGTGAAGGTGTTCCCGCTCCCGCACCTGCCCGTCGTGAAGGACCTCGTGCCGGATCTTGCCGGGTTCTACGCGCAGTACGAAGCGGTGGAGCCCTGGTTGCAGGCGGCCGAGCCGGCCGCGACCGGCAGCGAACGGCGCCAGTTGCCGGCCGACCAGGAGCGCATCGACCGCCCGTCGGCCTGCATCCTCTGCGCGTGCTGCTCGACATCGTGCCCCAGCTACTGGTGGAACCCGGATCGCTTCCTCGGGCCCGCGGCATTGCTCGCGAGCTACCGCTGGATCGTCGACTCACGTGACGGTGCGACCGCATCCCGTCTCGCCGCGCTCGACGACGCGTTTCGCCTCTACCGCTGCCACACCATCATGAACTGCACATATGCCTGCCCGAAGGACCTGAATCCCGCGCGCGCCATCGCGGACATCAAGCGGCGGCTCGTCGAAGGCGAGGGTTGACCTGTGGCAGATCCGAGGGAGGCACGGCTCCGCTGGCGCTGCCGGCGTGGCATGAAGGAGCTCGACGTGCTGCTCGTGCGCTGGATGGACGAGGGCTGGCCGGGTGCCGACGCGGCGCGGCGCCGGACCTTCGAATGGCTGCTCGAGCAGCCGGATCCGGACCTCGCGGACTGGCTGATCGGCGGCGCTCGACCGGCGGACGCGCGGCAGGCCCTGCTGCTCGATGAAATCATTCGACGTCGCGGTTGAGCCGGACGCGTCGCCGCGTCTCGCGGCGGCCGCAGCGCTGTTTCACGCGACCGCCGCGGCGCTGCCGTGGATCGCTCGCGTGCCGCCCGTGATCGCGGCGCTCCTCTCGCTGTTGGCCATCGCAGGGTTCGCGTGGACAGTGTCGCTCCTGCCGGGTCGACACGCGAGGCTCGCGGCGCTCCGCCTGGATGCCCGCGGCTGCCGCATTCGGCTGCGCGGCGGGAGGGAATGGCATCGCGCGGAGGTGACGTCCCGCTCCCGCGCCTTTGCCGCGCTCCTCGTCATCGACCTCCGGTCCCGTGGGCGCCGACACGGCTGGCTGCTGGCCCGGGAATGCCTCCCGGAGGCGGCGTTCCGACGGCTGAAAGCCCGGGTCGGGCTGGATGCTAGAATCTGTGCGTTATCTCACGCCAGGAGGGGCTTTCGCCCGCCCAATCACGACCTTGCGAACTAACGGAGGGTCGGCCGGTCATACCCGGCGTGCACGTGGAGGGCGCAGCGCAAGTCGTCGAGCCAATGCGGGCTGAAGCAGGCGACATCGCGCTGGTACGCCGGGTCCAGAAAGGGGACAAGGCAGCCTTCGACGCGCTGGTGCTGAAGTATCAGCACAAGGTGCTGAAGCTCGTGCAGCGTTACGTTCGCAATCCCGCGGAAGCCGAAGACATCGCCCAGGAGGCGTTCATCAAGGCCTACCGCGCACTGCCGGCCTTCCGCGGCGACAGCGCTTTCTATACGTGGCTGTACCGGATCGCCATCAACACCGCGAAGAACGCGCTCGTGGCGAACCGGCGGCGGCCGGTGTCGTACGACCTCGACCTGCAGGACGGTGCGCAGGTCCACGCGCAGGCGCGGCTCGCGGACACGGAGACACCGGAGGCGCTCGCGCTGACGGACGAGATCCGGCGCACGGTGAACGAGGCGATCGAGGCGCTGCCGGATGACCTCCGGCTCGCGATCGTGCTGCGCGAGCTCGAGGGCCTCTCGTACGAAGACATAGCAAAGACGATGGAATGCCCGGTGGGTACGGTCCGTTCGAGGATTTTCCGCGCGCGCGAAGCGATCGATCGCAGCCTGCGCGAGGTATTCGACGGCGGCCTGGGGCGAATCGGAGACCTGGAATGACGGATCGAATCAAGGAACAGCTTTCGGCATTTCTCGACGGCGAGCTGCCGGACCCTGAGTCGGCACTGCTGCTGAAGCGGCTCGAGCGCGACGACGAGCTGCGCGGTGCGCTCTCGCGCTATTCGCTGATCGGTGCGGTGCTGCGCAGCGACGGCGACGTGCCTGCGGCGCGCCAGGTGGCGGCTCGCGTGAGCGCGGCGATTGCCAAGGAGCCGTTCCGGGCTGCCGGCTTCGCCCGCCTGCCGCGGCATGAAGCGCTGCTGCGCGGCTTCGCGGGCCTCGCGGTGGCCGCGGGTGTGGCGCTCGGTGCGGTGGCGCTGGTGCAGCAGCTGCAGTCTCCCGATACCGCGGCGCCGGCAGCCGTCGTTGCCAGGGTCGAAGTCCCGCCCGTCGAGCCGGTGGTGGATGACACCGAGCCCGCGACGGGCTATACGACCCCGCCCGCGACGGAATCGTCGGGCGGCCTCGCTCCGGCAGAGCTTGCTAATTTCCTCGTGGCGCACTACGGCTATGCGACCCCGCTCGTGCGCCGCAGCGTCGGCGCCGGCCTGATCGGCGACGATTCCGCGGCGCTTCAGCAAGACGTACCCGCGGCGGAGCAGGGCGGACAGTGATGGCGCGGCCCGCCATCGCGATCGCGCTCGGGCTCGCAGCGGCCCCGGCGTTCGCCGAGAGCGGCCAGGAGTGGCTGACGCGGATGGGCGCGGCCCTCAACAACGCGAGCTACGTCGGCGAATTCGTCTCCGAGTCGGCCGGACGCACCGAGCGCCTCGCGATCACGCATCGCGTCCGCGATGGCGTCGTCTCGGAGCGGCTCGTCTCGCTCACGGGCAGCCGCCGCGAGCTCGTGCGCGAGAACGACGAAGTAGTGGTCTACCTCCCGGACCAGAAGCTCGCGATCATCGAGCGCCGCTCCGGACGCAGCGACCTCCTGGGTTCGCTGCCGCAGTTCGAAGGGCGCATGGCGTCCTGGTACAACGTGGACTGGGTCGGGCGCGAGACGCTCGACGACTTCGGCCCGACTGCCGTGGTCGCCGTTCGCCCCTTGGACGGATATCGATTCGGCTACCGGCTCTGGATCGACGTCGACACGCACATGCCTGTGCGCAGCGACCTGTCGGATGGCTCCGGGCGAGTCGTCGAGCGCCTGCGCTTCACCAGGCTGCGCCTCGATGACCAGATCCCCGATTCCGCGTTCGAGCCCGCGCTCGATCGCAGCAAGCTGCGGTGGGTACGCCAGTCGCCGCAGGACGACGAGGCGGCCCCCGCCTGGCGCGCCGTCCAGGTCCCGCCCGGATTCCGCCTGTCCACGAGCGGCGTACAGGCCGTCGCAGGTTCGAGCGGTCCCGTCAGCCACCTTGTCTACTCGGACGGGCTCGCGACCGTCTCCGTCTTCGTCCAGGCGCCGAGCCCCGGCAAGGCGCCGGCGCAGGGGACGACCCGCTCCGGCGTCGCCTCGGCGTTCACGACCGTCGTCGACGGCCACCAGGTGACCGCCGTCGGCGAGGTGCCGCCGCGCACCCTCAAGTACATCGCGACCGGGCTACGCCCCGCGGCGCTTGCACCGGACGTGCAGCACGCGGCCGCGACCGATCGCCGCAACTGACCCGCCGATGGCGGGTGCGCGGTTCCTCGTCTACACCCGGTCCGGCTGCGCGCTCTGCGACGAATTCATCGCCGAACTCTCGGGCCTGCCGATCCGCTTCGAATTGCGTGACGTCGACGAAGATCCCGTCGCGCGGCGGCGCTACGGCCTCAAGGTTCCCGTGCTGACTTGCGACGGCAGCGTGGTCTGCCACGGCCACCTCGACCGCGACGCCGCGCTCCGCCTCGCCTCGGTTCCCGGGGCCGGCGAGCCCCGGCTGCTATAATCGCGCATCCCCGGACGCGCCTGTCCGGCAAGGGCGTCCCGCTTCCCCCCGATGCAGCAGCAGATACGCAATTTCTCGATCATTGCGCACGTGGACCACGGCAAGTCGACGCTCGCCGACCGGCTGATCCAGACCTGCGGCGGACTCGAGGCGCGCGAGATGCAGGACCAGGTGCTCGACTCGATGGAGCTCGAGCGTGAGCGCGGCATCACGATCAAGGCGCAGTCCGTGACGCTCGGCTACCGGGCAGCCGACGGGCGCGACTACCAGCTCAACTTCATCGACACGCCAGGGCACGTCGACTTCTCCTACGAGGTGTCCCGCTCGCTCGCAGCCTGCGAGGGTGCGCTGCTCGTCGTCGATGCGGCCCAAGGGGTCGAGGCCCAGAGCGTCGCGAACTGCTACACCGCGCTCGAGCAGGGCCTCGAGGTGCTGCCGGTGATCAACAAGATCGACCTGCCGTCAGCCGACCCCGAGCGCGTCATCGACGAGATCGAGAACATCATCGGCATCGAGGCGACCGACGCGGTTCGCGTCAGCGCCAAGACCGGCGAGAATATCCCCGCGCTACTCGAGCGGCTGGTCGAACGCATCCCGCCGCCCAAGGGCGATGCGGCCTCGCCGCTGCAGGCGCTGATCGTCGACTCCTGGTTCGACAACTACGTCGGCGTCGTCTCGCTCGTTCGGGTCGTCAACGGCTCGCTCAAGAAGAACGACAAGATCCGCGTGATGTCGACCGGCCGCGCCTGGCAGGCGGACCGCATCGGCCGGTTCACGCCGAAGCGGGTCGAAACGGGCAGCCTCTCGACCGGCGAGGTCGGCTGGCTGACCGCGGGCATCAAGGACATCGACGGCGCGCCCGTCGGCGACACGATCACGGGCGAGTCGCGCCCCTGCGAGAAGCCGCTTCCCGGATTCAAGAAGGTCCAGCCCCGCGTGTTCGCCGGGCTGTTCCCGGTCGTGTCGGACCAGTACGAGTCGTTCCGGGACGCGCTGCAGAAGCTGAAGCTCAACGACTCCGCGCTGCACTACGAGCCGGAGGTCTCGACGGCCCTGGGGTTCGGGTTCCGCTGCGGGTTCCTGGGGCTCTTGCACATGGACATCGTCCAGGAGCGGCTCGAGCGGGAGTACGGCCTCTCGCTCGTCACGAGCGCGCCCACGGTCGTGTACGAAGTGGTCACGAACACGGGCGACGTCATGCTCGTTGACAACCCGGCGCGGCTCCCGCCGGACTACCGGGAGCTGCGCGAGCCGATCATCCGGGCCAACATCCTCGTGCCGCCGGAGCACGTCGGCGGAGTCCTCGGCCTCTGCCAGGAGAAGCGCGGCGTCCAGAAGAAGATGCTCCAGCTCGGCAAGCAGATGTCGCTGCAGTACGAGCTGCCGCTCGCGGAAGTCGTGCTCGATTTCTTCGACCGCCTGAAGTCCGTTAGCCGCGGCTACGCGTCGTTCGACTACGAGTTCCACCATTTCCAGGCGGCGCCGCTGTCGAAGCTCGACATGCTGATCAACGGCGACCGGGTCGACGCGCTCTCGATGATCGTGCACCGCGAGAGCGCCTACCAGCGGGGCCGGGAGCTCGTCGACAAGATGCAGGAGCTGATCCCGCGCCAGATGTTCGAGGTCGCGATCCAGGCCGCGATCGGCAGCCAGGTGATCGCGCGCGCGACCGTGAAGGCGCTGCGCAAGAACGTCCTAGCCAAGTGCTACGGCGGGGACGTGACGCGCAAGCGCAAGCTGCTCGAGAAGCAGAAGGAAGGAAAGAAGCGCATGAAGCAGCTCGGCACGGTGGAGATCCCGCAGGAGGCGTTCCTCGCGGTGCTCCGAGTCGGCAAGAAGTGAACGCCGGGAGTCCCTGATGGTCTTCGATTTTTCGTTCGTGCTGGTCGCGCTCGCCGCGGTGACCGGGATCGTGTGGGGCGTCGACGCGCGGTTTTTCGCGCCGAAGCGCCGCGCGCAGGGCATCGCCAAGGACCCGGTCCTCGTCGACTACTCGCGCTCCTTCTTCCCGGTGATCGTGCTGGTGCTGGTGCTGAGGTCCTTCCTCTACGAGCCGTTCCGCATCCCGTCCGACTCCATGATGCCGACGCTGATCCAGGGCGACTTCATCTTCGTCAACAAGTGGCGCTACGGCCTCAGGCTGCCCGTCCTCAACTCCAAGATCGTGCCGATCGGCATGCCGCAGCGTGGCGACGTCATCGTGTTCCGAAAGCCCTCGGAGCCTTCAGTCGTCTTCATCAAGCGCCTGGTCGGGTTGCCCGGTGACACCATCCGCGTCACTGCGACCGGCGTGCTCGTGAACGGCACACCGTCACTGATTGAGCCTGGCGAGTTGTATTCCGGGCCCCTGAGCGAGCAGTATCCGTTCACGCACGTGGGGGAGGAGCACCTCGGGGCGGCGACGCACGCGATCCTCATCGACCCGGCACGGCCGGGCATGGAAGGCGAGTGGCAGGTACCGCCGGGGCACTACTTCATGATGGGCGACAACCGCAACAACAGCCGCGACAGCCGCTTTCCCGATGTCGGTTTCGTGCCGGAAGGCAATGTCATCGGAAAGGCCGAGGCGATCTGGCTGTCGTTCAATCCAGGGCCGGGCTCGCTCCTGCTCTGGAAGCGCATGGGGACCGGCATCCGCTAGGGAGACAGGTATGCAGCACAGACAGCGTGGCATGACAATGCTCGGGATCCTTCTCGTCGTCGTGGTCGTCGGCGCGTGGATCTACGCCGGCATCCGGTTGACGCCCCTCTACCTCGAGTACATGCGCGTCGCGTCGACGCTCGAGAAGGTGCGGGACGAGTTCGACAGCAACCCGGGCACCACCGAGTTCATGCTCCGCAAGGCGGTCGAGCGCCACTTCGACATCGAGATGGTCGAAGTGGTCACGTCGAACGACATCGAGATCACGCGGGAAGGCGGCGAGTTCACCATGCGCGCCGCCTACGAGGCGACGACGCCGATCATCAGCAACATCTCCTTCCTCGTGGATTTCGACAAGTCGGTCACCGTCAGCGCGCGTTGAGCGAACGATGAGCGTCGC
>DATJFN010000139.1:0-19737 GCA_035495635.1 Steroidobacteraceae bacterium
CGCGCCGTGCAGCGCCTTGAGCCGCGCCATCGTCATCGGGCAGACGTTGGTGCAGTGCGTGAATCCGAAAAAGACGAGGACCGGCTCGCCACGCAGGCTCGAGAAGGCCCGGGCCTTGCCGGCCTGGTCGGTGAGCGTGAACTCGGCGACCGGGGCCGGCGCGGGATTGACGTAGACGCCGGCGAGCGCGGGAAGCGATGCAGGCTCAGCGGACTGCGCCGCCGCTGTGCCCGCGAGGCAGGCGAGCAGCGCCCCGAGAATCCTAGTTCGCATAGAGCCGCAAGAGCGGCACGATCACGAAGCTCGTCTGGTTGGGCTGTTTCCAGTACAGCTTCGCCACCGCGGTCCCGCTCAGGTCGTAAAACTCCACGGTGATACTGTAGCGCTGGTTCTTGGTCAGCGCGATGCCACCGGTCACGTCGTCGACCGTTGCATGCGACGCCCAGTTATCGATGGCGAGCGCACCGTTGATCCAGAGCCGGATGCCGGCGTTCGAGCGCGTCTGGAACTGGAAATTGCCCGAAACCGGCGCCTCGACGAAGCCGGTCCAGCGCGCCGAGAAGTTGTTCTCGCCTATGCCCGGCCCTGGCGAAGCGGTCCAGGCGAAATTCACGCGTTCGACCCGTTCGAGCGCCGGGCCCCCGGACAGCGTCGTGTTGTTGAAATACGCGCCCTGAAGGCCCGTGCCCGTGTTCGGCGTGCCCGTGCCGGGCGCCGCCTCCTGGCTGCCGATCTGGGAGACGTAGGACACGAGGCTCGCGAGCTCGGTGTCTGTCACGCTGACGCCGGCGTGTGCGCGGATCGCGTCCCCGAGCGTCGCGGCCGAGCCGCGATGCAGGTAGGGCGCCGTCGCCCACACGTCGCGCAGCGTCGGCACGTCGATACCGGTCAGCGGCCCGCCAAGCCGATTGCCGCTGTCGGCGTTGATCGTGCCGACGTCCTCCGGATTGTTGATCGCGCTCTTCGTGAAGTTCGTGCCCGTGTGGCAGCTGCCGCAATTCTTCGCGATGAAGACCGACCGCCCCGCGCTGCCCGCCGCGGTCAGCGTGCCGTCGGCGTTCCTGAGCGGGCTCGAAGCAAAGGCGTTCAGCGACTTCACGTAGGCGGCGAGCGCGTCGAGGTCGGTCGAGAGGCCGGCCTTCGGATCCCCGAGCGGCTGGCTGCGGGTGCCGGCGTTGAAGTCCGCGTTGGTCATGAGGCCGCTGCCGCCCGCCAGGTTCCGGATCTGCCCCTCGAAGTCCTGCACTTCGTCGAAGTTGTTGCTCCAGTGCAGGAAGCCCTCGCTGCCGGCACGGCCGCGCAGGCTGACGGTGTTGCGGAGGCCCTCGCCGAAGCCCGTCAGGTCCCAGGTGCGGCCGTCGCCGCCGCCGTCGTTGTGGCACGACGCGCAGCTCAGGTAGCCGTCGCGGGCGAGGCGGGTGTCCTGCGCATCGTAGAAGAGCCGCTTGCCCTGCAGCACGTCGGGCGCGAGCTTCTCGGTCGAGTGCGAGGTCCTGGTCGCGATCCGCGGGATGTCCGCGATCCCTTGGGTGAGGAGTTTCGAGAGGTCGAAGACGCTCATGGTGCGGTCGAGGAAGTTGTTGACGTACAGCTGGTTGCCGTCGGCCGACAGCGCCAACCCCTGCGGCGCGCGACCAACGGCGAAGCGGAAGAGCTCGAAGCCGCGGTGCGCGTCGACGACGGCCACCTGCCGGCTCGTCTCGAGCGCGACGAAGGCATAGACGCCCAGCCGGTCGAAGGCGATGGCGCTCGCGACGCCGGCGTTGTCATGGTCGAGGCGCTTCGCGTAATCCTCGGTGTCGCCGACGAGGTCGATGCGCGAGCTGATGGCCCGCACCGTGTTCTGGAAATTGAGCTGCTGTCCGTCGCGGCGCGTTCCACGCTGGATGTTGTCCTGCTTGGACGGCACCCACGCCGAGCGGCCGTCCGGCGAGATTGCGGCGGCGCCGAGGTAGTTCGGGACGCCGCGGCCCTGGTTCTCGAAGTCGGGCTTGTCGCTGTGGCGAAGCTCGATCGTCGAGAGCACGGTCATCGCTGGCGCGTTCACGACGACGACCTCGCCGCCGACGGGCTGGCCGCCGATGGTCGTCTGCACCGCCGCCGTGCTCTCGCCGGGCAGCGGCGGCGTGATGAACCGCGACGCGTACAGCCGTGCGCCGTCACCGCTCAGCGAGAGGTGGCGCACGTTTGGACCGACATCGAGCGACGCGAGCACAGACCCCGTCGCGGCATCGAGTTTGAGCACCCGGCCGAGCGCCTCGAGCGCGACGTACACCGTGCTGCCGGCCTGGTCGGCGACGATGCCGAACGGTTGGGACGCGAACGGCAGCGCGATCGCGCGCGTGACTGCAAGGGTCGCGGAATCGATGACGCTGATGGACGCGCCCTGCTTGTTGGTCACCCAGACTTCGCCGTTGCTGCGGACCGCCAGCGCGCGCGGAGCGGCGCCGACGGTGATGGTGGCGAGCTTCGCGTTGGTGGCGGCGTTGAAGGCGCTGACCGAGTTGTGGTCCTGGTTGACGACCCAGACGCGGTCGACGCCCGTCGGCCGGTCGTCGAAGGCGATGTTCCCGGAGATCGCGGGGCGGTTCGCGGTGAGCGGCCAGTGGACCAGCTGGACGAAGGTCGTCGACTGCGTCGTGCCGCCCGCGTCGCGCGCAGTGACCATGACGTAGTAGATGCCCGGCTGCGCGTACTGGTGCTGGATCGACGCGGAGGTGGAAAAGGGCGTCACCGGCGTGCCGTCGTCGAAGTCCCACTGGTACTGGATGCCGGAGCCGCCGGTGACGCTCGCGGTGAACGTGACCGACGATCCCGCGACCGCGGGCGCCGGCGGCGGCGGTGTGTCGAGGACGAAGGGCGTGCCCTGCGCGATCGACCAGGTGAAGCTGCGCGTGTCCGTGTTGACGCCGTCGGTCGCCGAAACGACGACGTTGAACGTCCCGGAGGCCGACGGCGTCCCCGTGATCGCGCCCGTCTGGGCGTTGACGAAGATGCCGGGTGGCAGCCCCGTTCCGCCGTATGTGAGCGCATCGCCGTTCGGATCCGTCGCCGAGAGCTGCAGCGAGACCGCCGTGCCCACCTGGCCCGACTGGCTGCCGGGGTTGACCAGCACCGGCGTCACCGCAGGGTTCTGGACCGGCGCGACGCCGATCTTCACGATCCTGGCGATCGCGGGCGTCCCCGCGGTGTTCAGGACGAACAGCAGGTAGAAACCGGGGGGCGCCTCGCCGGCCCGCGTCGGTGCCTGCGCCATGAGCCGGTCGCCATTCTGCTGGAACGGCAGCTCGATGTAGCGCTGGTCCATGTTGAAGCTGTGCGACGCCGAAGTCGTCTTGATGAGGACCACGCGGCTGATCGCGCCGGTGCCGCCGAGGCCGACTTCGAAGGTTTCTCCAATGTCGATCGACGAAGGCGCGCTGGCGATGACCGGACGCGTCGCGAAGCTGCCGGCCGAGTTGTAGAGGTAGGGCGGGTAATAGACCTCGACGTTCGTGTTGACCTCGGGACCCGGTGCGCCGCCACCCAGCACGAGCACGCTCGCATCGGGCATCAGGATCGCCGCCGAATGGTAGAGCCTGGACTTGACCTCGTTCGCGCCGCGGGTCCACACCCCCGTGGCCGGGTTCCAGATCTCCGCGCTGTAGTTGACGCCAGTCAGCTCGTTCCAAACGTCGCTGCCGCCGGTGGCGAGGACCTTGCCGTCCGCCAGGATCGTCGCGTTGACGAGGCGGCGGCGCGAAGACAGGGCGCCGGTCGTCGAGACGACGGGCGAGGCGCCGTTGACGTCGATGACGAGCGCGCCGTTCGTGTTGCCGCCGAACTGCAGGATCTTGCCCGGTCGGTACATCGCGGTGCTGGAATCGGAACCGGTCGGGCCGCTGAACTGGCCCGCCATCGTTATCGAGCCCGCGCCGCTCGTGTTGACCCAATACATGCGTCCGTTGCTGTCGTAGCCGAAGACCCTTCCGTCCGGCGCGACGAAGTTGCGCGGGAACATGAAGTCGAGGCTGCCGGTATTCGCTCCGGACAGGAGGCGGAACGTGCCGGCGGTGCTGCGGACCTCCGGGAAGTCGGTGCCGCCCGAGCCGCCCTGGATGTAGGTCTCGGCGTTCAGCAGCGTGATCGACGAGGAGTACCAGCGCGCCCGGTTCATGTTGTTCTGCCGGACGAGCGTGTTCGAGCCGATGTTGAAGACGTTGCTGTTGTTGTTGCCCGTGTTGGTGGTCGACGAGCCGGTCCAGTTGTCGCCGCCCGCGATGAAGACCTGCGTGCCGCTCGGCAGCACGACCTGCGAGCTGCAGAAGATGTCGGTGCCGGTGTTGTTCGGCAGCAGCTGGTGCCCGGCGTCGAGGCCGGCGGCCGAGTCCCAGACGTCGTAGCTGAAGATCGCGGTCTGTTGCCCGCTCGTGGTCGAGCCGTAGGTCAACACGCGGCCGTCCGGCATGAGCACCGCGTGCACCGCGATGAGCGGCCACGGCTTGACGGGCGACCAGGCTCCGGAGACGTTGTTAGCGCTTGCCGGCAGCGCGACTGCGAACAGCAGTATCGTCCACGACCACCGAACCGCGCGAAGACCCACGCAGTATCCCCTTTCCTTGTTTCGACCGGCTGACGGGATCGCGGGACCCCGACGCCATTTCTGAATTGAGAATATACGTCTCGGAAGCTACGATTTTCCTTATTGACATAACGACTTGTAGGAGCCAGCGAAGTGTGACGCCGGTAACGGCCCGTCCAAGGCGGGACCGGAGGCCCCGGCGGCGTCGCGCAGGAGGTTTTCGCGCAGGAATGGGTGGGCGCGGCCCCTGTGCCATAATCGCGCGCCCGAACGGGCCGCCCGCCGGCCCTCGCAGAGGAAGGACATGGACTTTTTCATCACGCCCGCCTGGGCCCAAGCCGCGCAGCCCCCGGGCGGCGGCATGATGCAGATCGGCATCCTGGTCGCGATCTTCGCGCTGTTCTATTTCATGCTCATCCGCCCGCAGACCAAGCGCGCGAAGGAGCACCGCGACATGGTCGCAAAGCTCGCCGCCGGCGACGAGGTCGTCACCAACGGCGGCGTGCTCGGCCGGATCAGCGAGGTCGGCGAAAGCTTCGTGACCCTGCAGGTGTCCTCCGGCGTCGCGATCCAGGTGCAGAAGTTCCAGATCGCGCAGTTGATGCCCAAGGGCACGTTCAAGGGCGCCTGAGCGCCCGCTTCGTCCCGGCGTGCAGCGTTATCCCCTCTGGAAGGGCCTCCTGCTGGCGGCCATCATGGTCGCGGCAATTCTGCTCGCGCTTCCGAACGTCTACGGCGAGTCCCCCGCGCTGCAGCTGTCGCGCCGCGACCGCGGCGCCTTCGACGATGCCGCGGCGGCCACCATACGCGACGCGCTGGCAAAGGCGTCGATACCCGCTGACGAGGTCTACGTCGACAGCGACGGGCGCCTCTGGGCGCGCTTCCAGAGGGTCGACGACCAGCTGAAGGCGCGCGACCTCATCCAGCGCGATTACGAGGGCCAGTACGCGATCGCGCTCACCAACGCCTCGCGCGCGCCCGACTGGCTGCAGGCAATCGGCCTCGAGCCGATGAGCCTCGGCCTCGACCTCCGCGGCGGCATGCTGCTCGTGTACGAGGTGGACACCGACGGCGCGGTGGCGCAGCTCCTGCAGAACATGGAGCGCGACTTCCGCACGGAGCTGCGCAACGCGCGCATCCAGTACCAGGACGTCACCGTGTCCGGCCACGCCGTCCGGGTGACGCTCAAGAACCCGGCCGAGACCGAGGCGGCGCGCAAGGCGCTGCTCGCCTACGACGCGCAGCTCGCGCTCTCCACCGACGCGGCGGTCCCGGGCTCCCTGACGGCGACGCTCTCGGAGGCCGCGATCAAGGAGCGCCAGTCCTTCGCGATCCAGCAGAACATCACCGCGCTCGAGAACCGCGTCAACGCGCTCGGCGTCGCGGAGACCGTGGTGCAGCGCCAGGGCCAGAACCGCATCGCGGTGCAGGTGCCGGGGGTGCAGGACGCGTCGGAGGTGGTGCGGTTGCTCGGCAAGGTCGCGACGCTCGAGTTCCGCCTGGTGGACCCGGTCAACAGCCCGATGGAGGCCGCCCGCACCGGCCGTGCGCCGCTCGGCACGCGGCTCTACAAGCAGCGCGACGGGACGCCCGTGCTGCTGAAGCGCGACGTCATCGCGACCGGTGAGCAGCTGATCGACGCTTCGTTCGCGCCTTCGCAGGGCGAGCCGGCGGTCTCGGTCAAGCTCAACAGCCGCGGCGGCGACGAGATGCTGCGCACCACGCGCGAGAACCTGAACCGGCCCATGGCGGTCGTGTTCATCGAGAAGGAACGCGAGCTCGTGCAGCGCGACGGCCAGGAAGTGGCGGTCGACCGCTCGAAGGAAGAGGTCATCAGCGTCGCGACGATCCGCGGCGTGTTCTCGAACAACTTCCAGATCACCGGACTCTCGGCGGCCGAGGGCACCGAGCTCGCGAAGCTGCTGCGCGCCGGCGCGCTCGCGGCGCCCATCATCATCGTCGAGCAGCGCGTGATCGGGCCGAGCGTCGGCCAGGACAACATCGAGGCCGGCACGCGCGCCCTCGCGATCGCCGGCCTGTTCCTGTTCGTGTTCATGGCCATGTACTACAAGGTGTTCGGCCTGATCGCCGACATCGTGCTGCTGACGAACGTGGTCCTGACGGTCGCGATGCTCGCGCTCTTCAACGCCGCGCTGACGCTGCCGGGCATCGCGGGCATCGTGCTGACCGTCGGCACGGCGGTCGATGCGAACATCCTCATCTACGAGCGCATCCGCGAGGAGCTCAAGGTGGGCGCCTCACCCTGGGCCGCGATCAACGCGGGCTTCGACAAGGCGTTCTCCGCGATCGCGGACTCGAACGTCACGATGGTAATGTCCGCGGGCGTCCTGTTCCTGTTCGGCTCCGGCCCGGTGCGCGGCTTCGCGGTGACGCTCTTCATCGGCGTCGTCGCCTCCATGTTCACGGCGCTCGTCGGCAGCCGCGCGCTGCTCTACCTCATCTATGGCCGCCAGCGCCGCGTCGAGCGGCTGGCGATCTGAGGGCGGCGGATGGAATTCCTCAAGGAAGTCCCGAACATCCGCTTCATGGCGCTGAGGCGCTGGTGGTACATCCTGTCCGCGCTCGTCGTCGCCGGCTCGATCGCGCTCGTGCTGTTCCGCGGCCTCAACCTGACCGTCGACTTCACGGGCGGACTCGTGCTGGAGCTCGGATTCTCGAAGCCGGTCGAGCTCGAAAGCGTTCGTTCGGCACTCTCCATGGGCGGCGTCGAGGACTTCCAGGTGCGGACTTTCGGCACCGCAAGCGAGGTCGAGGTGCGCCTCCCGCCCGCAGGGTCGGGCGCCGCGGCGGAGGAGGCGAAGCTCGTGCTCGGCGCGCTCGCCAAGGTCGACCCGGCGGTCAAGCTGAACCGCCAGGAGTCCGTCGGCCCGCAGGTCAGCGAGCAACTCGGCAACCAGGCGGCGCTCGCGGTGCTGATGACGCTGCTGCTCGTCCTCATCTACATCGCGTTCCGGTTCCGCTGGCGCTTCGGCATCGGCTCGCTGGTCGCCTCGCTCCATGACCCGATCGTCGCGGTCGGCGCGATCGCGCTGCTCAACATCCCGTTCGACCTCAACGTGGTCGCGGCGCTCCTCACGATCCTCGGCTACTCGGTCAACGACACGGTCGTGATCTTCGACCGCATCCGCGAGCGCTTCCGGTCCATGCGCAAGGCGGAGCCCGCCGAGGTGATCGACCGCGCCATCAACGAGACGCTCGCGCGGACGATCATCGTCTCGGGCTGCGCGCTGTCGTCGGTCATCTTCCTGGCGGTCCTCGGGGGCGAGACGCTCCGCGGCTTTGCGGTCGCGCTCGCGATCGGCATCGTGATCGGGACCTACTCGTCGATCTACGTGGCGGGCGCGATCGCGCTCGACCTCGGCGCGTCGGGACGCGATTTCATGCCGCCCGAGAAGCGCGGCGACGTCGACGACATGCCCTGAGCGCCGCGTGAGCTAGCCCCGTGTTCGAGCTCCTGTCCGATCCCGCGGCCTGGGTGTCGTTCCTGACGCTGACCTTCCTCGAGATCGTCCTCGGCATCGACAACATCATCTTCCTCTCGATCCTCGTGTCGAAGCTGCCGCGCGAGCGGCAGCCGCGCGGCCGCGTCCTCGGCCTCGCGTTCGCGATGATCACGCGCATCGGCCTCCTGTTCTCGCTGACCTGGCTCATCGGGCTCACCGCGCCCTGGTTCACGGTGCTGGGGGAGGAGATCTCGGGCCGCGACCTGATCCTGTTCGCGGGCGGCGTGTTCCTCCTCGTCAAGAGCGTCGGCGAGATCCATGGCGCGCTCGAGGGCGCCGAGCACGGACACGGCGAGGTAAAGCTCCGCACCAGCCTGCTGGCGGTCGCGATCCAGATCGGGCTCGTCGACATCGTGTTTTCGCTCGACTCGGTGCTGACCGCGGTCGGGCTGGCCGACCACGTGTCAATCATGGTGGCCGCGATCATGCTAGCGGTCTTCGTGATGATGTTCCTCGCGGCGCCGATCCACGAGTTCATCGAGCGCCATCCGACCATCAAGATCCTGGCGCTCGCGTTCCTCATCCTGATCGGCATCGCGCTGATCGCGGAATCGCTCGAGTTCCACATCCCAAAGGGATACCTGTACTTCTCGATGGCGTTCTCGGTGGTCGTCGAGATGATCAACATCCGGATGCGGCGCCGCGGAAAGCCCGTCGATCTCCACGACCGCGACCTGCCGCCCGGGCAGCACGGCAAGCGCTGAGAGCCGGCGCGCTGCCTGCGCCGGGTGCAACGCGTGAGGCGTGCTATGCGTTGAGCTTGCTGTGGAAGCGGCTGTAGCCGAAGTAGATCGCGAACCCGATCAGGATCCAGCCCGACATCCAGAGCCAGTTGGCCTTGAATGACTGCCAGAACAGCCAGAGGCAGACCGCCGCGCCGAGGACGCCGACCAGCAGCGCCGCCGGCACGCGGAAGGCGCGCTGCAGGTCCGGCCGCGTGCGGCGCAGGATCGGCACGCCGACGCAGACAGTCGCGAAGGCGAGCAGCGTTCCCATGGAGACGAGCTCGCCCAGGGTCCCGATCGGCAGCAGGCCGGCGAGGGTGACGGCGGTCACGCCGACCACCACGGTGCCGACGTGCGGAGTCCGGAACCGGGGGTGGATGCGGCCGAATGCGGGCGGGATCAAGCCGTCACGCGACATCGAGTAGAAGATGCGCGGCTGGCCGACCATCATGACAAGGATGACCGAGGACAGGCCCGCGATCGCGCCGATCTCGACGATGGTTTTCAGCCAGGCGAGGTCCGGATAAAGCTCGAGCGCGGTCGCGACCGGCTTCGGCGTGCCGAGCATCGAGTACGGCATGATGCCCGTCATCACGGCGGACATCGCGATGTAGATCAGCGTGCAGACGAAGAGCGAGCCGAGGATGCCGATCGGCATGTCGCGCTGCGGGTTCTTGGCTTCCTGCGCGGCGGTCGATACCGCGTCGAAGCCGATGTAGGCGAAGAAGACGATCGAAGCCCCCCGAATCACGCCGCCCCAGCCAAACCGCTCCGGTCCCTGGGCTTCCGGGATGAACGGGTGCCAGTTGTCGGCGTTGACGTACTTGAGGCTGAATCCCATGAAGAGAAAGATCACGATCAGCTTGATCAGCACGATGATCGAGTTGACAAACGCGGACTGCGTGATGCCGCGATAGCAGAGCGTGGCGATCGCGGTTGCAATCGCGACGGCGGGCAAGTTGATGATCGCGCCCGTCGGCACGAGGTGGCCCTTTTCGACCGCGAACGGTGCCGAGGTCAGCGCCGCGGGCAGCGACACCGAGACGCCGAGGCCGTTGCCGATCGAGTCGAGGAGGCCGGTGAAGTAGCCCGACCAGCCGACCGAGACGGTGGCCGCGGCGAACGTGTATTCGAGCACCAGCATCCAGCCGATGAACCATGCGGCGAACTCGCCGAGGGTCGCATACGCGTAAGAGTACGCGCTGCCCGACACGGGCAGCATCGATGCAAACTCGGCGTAGCAAAGGCCGGCGAGTCCGCAGGCGAAGCCGGCGATGATGAACGACATGACGACGGCGGGGCCCGCGTGGTTGGCGGCCGCATGGCCTGTCAGCACGAAGATGCCGGCACCGATGACCGCGCCGATGCCGAGCGCCACGAGGTGATGCGCGCCCAGGGCCCGCTTGAGCGTCGCCTCGCCCTCCGGCCCGCTGTCGTCGACGTGCGGCGCGATCACGACCGGCTTGGTGCGAAACAGGTTCATGCGCGATTTCTCCCCGGCAAAATCCGGCTGACTCTAACCCAGCCTTGCGGTGATTGCGAGCAGGCCGCCCGCAGTCATTTGCGAAGCTCGTCGTCGAGGAAGGGCGCGATCAGCTCGGCGAGCGCGGCGAACACGCGCGGCGATCCCGCGAGCAGGTTGCCGCCGTCGCGGTACTCGCCGCCTGCCAGGTTGCCGATGCGTCCGCCGGCCTCCGTGATGAGCAGGTTGCCCGCGGCCGTGTCCCAGGGCGAGAGACCAACTTCCCAGAACCCGTCGAGTCGACCGGCCGCGACATATGCGAGGTCGAGCGACGCGGCGCCCGGCCGGCGCACGCCCGCGGTCGCATCCATCACGCGCTCGAGCGTCGCGAGGTAGGCCTTCAGCCAGCGGCGGTTCTCGCGGTACGGGAACCCGGTGCCGATGAGCGCGCCCTCGAGCCCCGCGCGCTGCGACACGCGCAACCGCCTGCCGTCGAGCAGGGTGCCGGCGCCGCGCTCCGCCGTGAACAGCTCGCCCCGCAGCGGGTCGAGCACGACGGCGACCTCCGCGCGCCCGCGGTGGCGGCAGGCGACCGACACGGCGAACTGCGGGAAGCCGTGCAGGAAATTCGTGGTGCCGTCGAGGGGGTCGATGACCCAGGTGTAGTCGTCGCCCGGCTGCTCGCCGCTCTCTTCCGCGAGGATCCCGTGCGCCGGGTAGGCCTTGCGGATGGACGCGATCAGGAGCTGCTCGGCGGCGCGATCGACTTCGCTGACGAAGTCGTTGCGGCTCTTCTCGCTGACGGTGATTCCGCCGACGCGGTCGAGGCTGCGCACGATGACCTCGCCGGCGCGTCGCGCGGCGCCGACCGCGATGTTGAGCAGCGGGTGCATGACCTAGAATAACAGCAAGCCTTCCGGAACCGTGATGTCACCCGCCATCCGCATCGTGCTCGTCGATACCAGCCACCCGGGCAACATCGGAGCGAGCGCGCGCGCGATGAAGAACATGGGGCTCGAGTCGCTGGTGCTGGTGCGGCCGCAGGCGCGCGCGGACGCCGAGGCGACTGCACGCGCCTCCGGCGCCGCGGACCTGCTCGCCCGCGCGCGCCTCGTCGACTCGGTGCCGGAAGCGATCGGCGACTGCGGACTCGTGCTCGGCACGACCGCGCGCGCAAGAAGCGCGAACTGGCGCGTCCTCGACGCTCGCGAGGCCGCCGCGGAACTCGTCGCGGCGTCGGCGACGCGGCCCGCCGCGGTCCTGTTCGGCGGCGAGCGCAACGGGCTCGCGAACGAGGAGCTGGAGCGCTGCCAGGCGCTGGTGCGCATCCCGAGCGACGCGCAGTACGAGTCGCTGAACCTCGCGCAGGCCGTGCAGGTCGTGTGTTACGAGATCCGGATGGCCGTCGCGGGCCTGCAGTCCCGTGCGGGCGAGGCAGAACCGCCCGCAACCGCCGACGAAATGTCCGCGCTCAACGCGCACCTCGAGCGCGTGATGCGGGAGACGGGATTCATGCACGAGGGCAACGCGGAGCAGCTGGGCGCGCGCGTGCGCCGGCTCGTGGCGCGCGCGCAGCCGGACGACGGCGAGGTGAGGATCCTGCGCGGCTGGCTCGCGGCCATCGAGCGGCGGCTGCGTGCCGCGGAATGACGCGCATGGACCCCGCGGCCCCCGTCTACCTCGACCACGCGGCCACGGCGCCGCTCGACGCGCGCGTTGCCGCGGCGATGGCGGCCTGCCTCGCGGACACGTCGCTGCAATCGAATCCGGCATCAGCGCACGCGGGCGGACGCGCGGCTGCGGCGCGCGTGGAAGCCGCACGCGCGCAGGTCGCGCGGCTCGTCAACGCACCGCCGGAGGCAGTCGCCTTCACGTCGGGTGCGACGGAGAGCGTCAACCTCGCCGTCCTCGGCGTCGCGCGCGCGGCACCCGAGGGACGCCGCCACGTCGTCACTTCCCGCATCGAGCACCGCGCGGGGCTCGACGCATGCCGGCAGCTCGAGCGCGAGGGTTTCGAAGTCACCTGGCTCGCGCCATCGCGCGACGGTCGCATCGAGGCGGACACGGTTGCCGCTGCGCTCCGGCCGGACACGGCGCTCGTGTCGCTGATGCACGGCAACAACGAGACCGGCGTCGTCACGGACGTCGGCGCGATTGCGGCCGCCTGCAATGCGCACGGAACGACGTTCCATACCGACGCGGCGCAGAGCGCCGCCTGGATCCCGATCGACGTCGAGGCGACGGGCGTCGCGCTCCTCAGCTTCTGCGCGCACAAGCTCGGCGGCCCGAAAGGAATCGGCGCGCTCTACGTGCGGCGGCGCCCGCGCCCGCTGCTGCAGCCGCTGCAGTTCGGCGGCGGCCACGAGCGGGGCCTGCGCTCAGGGACGGTGGCGACACACCAGGCGGTCGGGTTCGGCCTGGCCTGCGAGCTTGCCGCAGTCGATCTCACGGCCGAGGCCGCGCGCGTCGCTGCGCTGCGCGAACGGCTCTGGCGGCGGTTGCAGGCGGCTGCGCCGCTGTGGCGGAACGGGGCCGCCGAGCCGGCGCTACCCGGCATCCTGAACGTCGGGTTCGCGGGCATCGAGGGCGAGAGCCTTCTTCTCGAAATCGACGGACGGTTGGCCGCATCGAGCGGGGCCGCTTGCAGCTCGGCCACGGGCGAGCCGTCCTATGTCCTGCGCGCGCTCGGGCGCTCGGATCCGGCCATCCAGGCCTCGCTGCGACTCAGCCTCGGCCGCGGCACGACGTCTGACGATGTCGATCGCGCGGCGGACGTGCTGGTCCTGGGGGTCTCCCGGCTTCGTTCCGCGCTGCCGGCCGGTGCGCTGGAGCGCGTGGCATGACCGATGCGGGTCTTGCGTATTCCAGACGCGTGCTCGAGCTCTTTCACGCGTTGCCGACCGCCGGCGACCTCGCAGCGGGCGAGGGCACCGTCATCGTGGGCGAGGCGATCGCGCTCGATCGCAGCGCCTGGGTCCGGTTCGAGGCGCGCGCCGACGCCGGCCGCATCGTGGACACGGCTTTCCGAGCCTTCGGCTGCCCGCATACGCTGGCGGCCGCCGCACTCGCGTCCTTGTCGCTGCGCGGCCAGACTCTGACCGAGGCGACTGCCATCGACGCAGGCCGGCTCGCGCATGAGCTCGATGCGCCGCCCGAAAAAATGGGCCGCCTGCTCGTCGTCGAGGACGCCCTTCGGGCGCTGATCCGGGGCGCGCCTCGGGTACAATAGAGGACGTCCGATGGCCATCACCCTGACACCCGCCGCCGCCGATCGCGTCCGCCACTTCATCGCCGAACGCGGGCACGGCGTCGGCCTTCGGCTCGGCGTGCGCAAGACCGGCTGTTCCGGATTCGCCTACGTCGTCAACTACGCGGACGCCGTGGAGCCCGGCGATCGCGTCTTCGACAGCCAGGGCGTCCGCGTCCTCGTCGATGCCGACAGCCTCCAGCTGATCGACGGCACGGAGATCGACTTCGTCCGCCAGGGTCTCAACGAGGCTTTCCGCTTCCGCAACCCCAACGTACGCGGCGAGTGCGGCTGCGGCGAGAGCTTCAGCGTCTGATTTTTCCTTTCAGGACGGGCACTTCCGTGTCCGTCGCAATTGCCGCAGCGCCATCCCCAAGGCTAGAATGCGCGGCTGATTTCCCCGCCTCCCCGAGGATTCCATGGCGCTCGAGCGAACCCTGTCCATCGTCAAGCCCGACGGCGTCTCGCGCAACCTGATCGGTGACGTCTACCAGCGCTTCGAGCGCGCGGGCCTTCGGGTCGTCGCCGCGCGCATGCTGCAGCTCACTCCGCGCCAGGCGGAGGGCTTCTACGCCGTGCATCACGAGCGCCCGTTCTTCCGTGACCTCTGCGCCTACATGACCTCGGGGCCCGTCATGGTGCAGGTGCTGGAAGGCGATTCCGCCGTGGCGCGCCACCGCGAGATCATGGGCGCCACGGACCCGAAAAAGGCGGCGCCCGGGACGATTCGCGCCGACCTCGCGACCAGCATCGAGGAGAACGTCGTGCACGGCTCCGACAGCACCGAGAACGCGGCGCGCGAGATCGCCTACTTCTTCGCCGAAACTTCCCTCTGTCCGCGCACGCGCTGAGCGAGCCGTCCCGATGAGCGAAGCCGCGACGCCGCAGAACCTGCTCGGGATGACCCGGCCCGAGCTCGAGGCCTTCGTCGGCGGCCTCGGCGCCAAGCCGTATCGTGCGCGCCAGCTGCTCAAGTGGATCTACCGCCGCGGCGAGGCGGACTTCGCGCGCATGACCGACCTCGCCAAGAACTTCCGCGCCGAGCTCGCGGGCCGTGCCGAAGTACGAGTGCCCGAGATCGTCGCCGCGCGGACCGCCGCCGACGGGACGCGCAAGTGGCTGCTCCGGATGCCGGGAGCGGCGGGCAACGAGCAGGTGATCGAAACCGTCTTCATTCCGGAGCCGCGCCGCGGGACGCTGTGCATCTCGAGCCAGATCGGCTGCGCGCTCGACTGCTCCTTCTGCGCGACCGGCGCGCAGGGCTTCAACCGCAACCTGACCGCCGCGGAAATCATCGGTCAGGTCTGGCTTGCGAACCGCGAGATGGGCTACGACCCCGCGGGGGAGCGCATCGTCACCAACGTCGTCCTGATGGGCATGGGCGAGCCGCTCGCCAACTACCGGAATGTGCTGCCCGCGATGCAGCTCATGCTCGATGACCTCGGGTACGACCTGTCGCGGCGGCGCGTGACGCTCTCGACGTCCGGGCTCGTGCCGCAGATTTACCGGCTCGCCGAGGACGTCAACGTCGCGCTCGCCGTCTCGCTGCACGCGCCGAACGACAAACTGCGCGATACGCTCGTCCCGATCAACCGCAAGCACCCGATCGCGGAGTTGCTCGCAGCCTGCTGGCACTACCTCGAGCGGCAGAACGGGCGCAGTGTGACTTTCGAGTACACGATGCTGGACGGCATCAACGACCGCCCCGAGCATGCGCGTGAACTCGCGTCGCTGCTGCGCGGTCACGAGGCGAAGGTCAACCTGATCCCGTTCAACAGGTTTCCGGGCACGAAGTACCGGCGCTCGCCGCCCGAGGCGATCCGCGACTTTCGCGACCGGCTCATGCAGGGAGGCGTCATGGCGACGATCCGCAGGACCCGTGGCGACGACATCGATGCGGCCTGCGGCCAGCTCCGCGGCCAGGTCCTCGACCGCACGCAGGTGCGGCTCGGCAGCAGGCTGGTCGGCATCGCGGTGCAGCCGTGAGCGCGCGCTTCTCTGCGGCCGCGCTCTCGCTCGCTCTGGCGGCGGCCGCGCTCGCCCAGAGCGAGGCGCCGGACCCGATCGCGGAGGCCGGGCGCATCAACGCGAGGCTCGCGATGGAATACCTGAAGCGCGGCCAGCTGCAGACCGCCCAGGAAAAGATCGACAAGGCGCTGCAGCAGAATCCGAAGGACGTCAACGTGCAGCTGGCTGCCGGGCTCGTCTTCGAGCGGCTGAAGAACACCAAGCAGGCCGAAAAGCATTTCCGCCTGGCGGTACGCAGCGACCCGAACAGCCCCGAGGCGCAGAACGCGCTCGGCTCATTCTTCTGCCGCAACAAGCAGCAGTCGAAAGGCGAGGAGATGTTCATCAAGGCGGCGGCAAACCCGCTCTATCGCACGCCATTCGTCGCCTATACCAACGCGGGCGTCTGCGCGCGCAGCGCCGGCAATCTGGAGCAGGCCGAGCGCTACCTGCGCCAGGCGCTCAGCTACCAGGTTGACTACCCGGAGACGTTCGCGCAGCTGGCCGGCGTGTCGTTCGACCGCGGCAGCCACCTGCAGGCCCGTGCATTCGTCGAGCGCTTCCTGGCCGTCGCGCCCGCGACGCCCGAGATGCTGCTCCTCGGCCACAACGTCGAGCTCGCGCTCAAGAACGACGACGGCGCCGCGGCGTTCAAGGAGCGGCTCCAGAAGGAGTTCCCGAACTCGGAGCAGGCGCGGGCCATCGACCGACAGGCTGCGCCGGGCCCGGGATGAGCGGGCACGCGGGCCTCGCGTCGCCGGGACTCCTGCTCCGCAGCGCGCGCGAGGCGCGGGGCCTTTCGATCGAGGAGGTCGCGGACCGCCTGCGGTTGAACGTCGCGCTCGTGCTCGCGATGGAAGAAGACCGTCTCGGCCTGCTCGGCGCGCCGGTATTCGCCCGCGGCCATCTCCGGAATTATGCGGCGCTCGTCGGCGTATCGGAGCGCGAGGTCATGGACGCGTTCGAGGCCGGCGAAGTCCCGGAGCCGACCTTCCTTCCCGCGCTCGACCGCGCGCCCATCGGACGGTCGAGGTCGCGGCGGATTTGGATCGCCGGTGTCGTCGTCGTGGCGGCCGCCGCCGCGGCGGCGCTCGCCTGGTGGATGAACCGGGGCTAGGCCTTGGACAAGAAGCTCCAGGCAATCCGCGGTATGAACGACCTGCTCGCGGACCAGCTGCCTTACTGGCAGCGCATCGAGTCCGCGGCGCGCGAGCTCTTCGCCGACTACGGCTACCAGGAAATGCGCGTCCCGCTCGTTGAGCACGCCGAGCTCTTCAGCCGCTCGATCGGCGAGCACACCGACATCGTCGAGAAGGAGATGTACAGCTTCGACGATCGAGGCGGCGACCGCCTGAGCCTCAGGCCCGAAGCGACCGCGGGCCTCGTGCGCGCGGCCATCGAGCACGGCCTGCTGCACAACCAGAAGCAGCGCCTGTGGACTGCCGGTCCCATGTTCCGCCACGAACGGCCGCAGCAGGGCCGCTACCGCCAGTTTCACCAGATCGACTGCGAGGCCTTCGGCTACCCGGGACCCGACATAGACGCGGAGGTGATCCAGGTCTCCGCCCGCCTGTGGCGCAAGCTCGGGATCAGCGACGTGCGCCTCGCCGTCAACTCGCTCGGCACTCCGGAGTCACGGAGGCAGTACCGGGCGCTGCTCGTCGAGTATTTCTCCGGACACCGCGCGGCGCTCGACGCGGACAGCCAGCGCAGGCTCGGGACAAACCCGCTGCGCATCCTCGACTCCAAGAATCCCGCGATGCGCGGCGTCGTGGAGGGCGCGCCGCGGCTGATCGATCACCTCGACGCCGAATCGCGCCGCCACTTCGACCGGTTCCTCGGGTTGCTCGCGGGCTGCGGCATTGCGGCGGAAGTGGATGCGCGACTCGTGCGCGGGCTCGACTACTACACGCGCACCGTCTTCGAGTGGCGCACCGCGTCGCTCGGCTCGCAGGATGCCGTCTGTTCCGGCGGCCGCTATGATGGCCTCGTCGAGCAGCTCGGTGGAGAGCCGACGCCGGCGATCGGCTGGGCGCTCGGCATCGAGCGCGTGGTCGGCCTGATGCAGGCAGCGGGCCTCGCGGCGGCGCAGCCCGCCCCGGCGATCTACCTCGTGCTGTCGGGCGAGCGCGCCGAGCTCGCCGGCCCGGCGCTCGCCGAGCGGCTGCGCGACGCGCTGCCGGGCGCCGGGGTGGTCACGAATATGGAAGGCGGCAGCTTCAAGGCGCAGATGAAGCGCGCCGACAAGAGCCGTGCGGAAGTCGCGGTGATCCTCGGTGACGACGAAGTCGCGCGTGGCGTCGCCGCGGTAAAGTGGCTGCGCACCGAAGGCGCGCAGCAGGAATGGCCCCAGGACGATCTGCCGCGGCGCCTCGCTGCGGCGCTCTCGGGCGATGGAGCAGGAAACCTCGATGGTCGATGAGTACCTTTCGGAACGTGAGCAGGCCGAGCAGCTCCGGGGCTGGCTGCGCGAGAACTGGATCTGGCTCGTCGCGGGCGTCGCGCTGACGCTTGGCAGCTACTACGGCTATCGCTGGTGGCAGTCACGCGAGTCCGCGCGCGGCGCCGCAGCCGAGCAGCGCTTCTCCGCCATGCTGGACGCGATCGGCGCCGGCAAGAAGGAGGACGGGCTCAAGATCGCCGCCGAGGTGACCGGCGAGTACGCCGACACGCCCTACGCGGACCAGGCGACGCTCGTGCTGGCGCGGCTCGACGTCGACGGCGGCGACCTGGCGGCGGCGGAGGCGAAGCTCGCGAAGGTCGCGAATGCCTCGAAGGACCCCGACCTCCGCGTCGTGGCGCGCCTCCGGCTCGCGCGCGTGCAGCTGGCGCAGGGGCGATACGACGAGGCGCTGAAGAGCCTCGATGCGGTCACGACTACCCAGGTCCAGGCCCGGGTGCTCGAGCTGCGCGGCGACGTCAAGCTCGCCCAGGGCGACAGGGCCGCGGCACTCGACAATTGGCGGAAGGCCGAGGCGGCCGTCGCAGCCGACCCGCAGGGGTCGGCACAGGTCGACACGGAACTTCTGCGCCTCAAGATCGACGAACAGGGCGCGGCCGGGGCCGCCAGGTAGGTCATGGCAATGAGACGGTACCTCGCGCTGCTCGCGCTCGCGCTGCTGGCCGCGGCCTGCGACAAGGAGAAGGACGTCGCGCCGCCGGCCGAGCTCGTCGACTTCGACCCGCTCGTGCGCATCGATCGCGTCTGGAGCGTCGGGACCAAGGACGGGGACGACGTCCTGCGCCTGGGCTTGCGCCCCGCCGTCGACGGAGGCCGCGCGTTCGTCGCGGGCCACGGTGGCGATGTGCACGCGCTCGACCTCAAGAACGGCCGCGGCGCCTGGGAAGAGGACACCGACCTGCAGTTGAGCGGCGGTCCCGCGGTCGGCGAGGGACTCGTCGTCGTGGGCGGCTCCGGCGGCGAGCTCGTGGCATTCGACGCGGGCACCGGCGCGAAGCGCTGGCAGGTCGCGACCGGCGGCGAGGTGCTGACCGCGCCCACGATATCGGGCGGAATCGTGGTCGTGCGCACCGTGGACGGCAAGCTGCGCGGCCTGCGCGTGGCGGATGGCGGTGAAGCCTGGACTTATGAGCAGCCCGTGCCGCGCCTCACGCTGCGCGGCAATGGAAGTCCCGTCGTCGACGGCGACATGGTGTTCGCCGGCCTCGACAGCGGCAAGGTGGTGGCGCTTTCGCTGGCGACCGGCGAGCTGCTCTGGTCGGCGACCGTCGCCCCTGCCCATGGGAAGACGGAGATCGAGCGGCTGGTCGACATCGACTCGCCCGTGCGCATCGTCGGCGACGACGTCTTCGTCGTCGGCTACCAGGGCCGGATCGCGATGCTGGCGCGGGCCACGGGCCAGGTTTGGTGGGGCCGAGATCTTTCGAGTAACCGCGGCCTCGCGGTGGGCGACGACATGATCTACGTCACGACTGCGGACAGCCAGGTCGTTGCGCTGAAGCGCCGCGACGGGACGCCGGTGTGGTCGCAGGATGCGCTGCTCCGCCGCTCGCTCACCGGGCCCGCAATTTCGGGCGACGCCGTCGTGGTCGGCGATTTCGAAGGCTACGTCCATTGGCTCGATGCGGCGACGGGCCAGCTGCTCGCGCGCGCAAAGACGGGCGGCGGGCGCATGAGCAATGCGCCGCTCGCGGCGGGCGACCTGCTGCTGCTGCAGACCGACTCCGGCGACGTGCAGGCGTGGCGCGCG
>DATJFN010000140.1:0-25859 GCA_035495635.1 Steroidobacteraceae bacterium
ATTCGAACCTTCGTATGACGGAATCAAAATCCGTTGCCTTACCACTTGGCGACACCCCAGTCTTCAAACCTTCCCGCTCACGCGGGACCGCTCCGCCGCCAGGCGTTCCTGCAGGGGCGAGCGGTCGAGCCCACGGGCCACGTAACCGCGCCACCCCGATGGCAGGCCGGCGAGCGCCGCTTCGGCAGCCCCGCGATCGGCGAACGCCGCGAACACCGAGCTGCCGGTTCCGGTCAGCCTCGCATCGCCTTTTTCGGCGAGCCAAGCCAGCGCCCGCCGCACTTCGGGACTGCGTCCGGCCACCACCGGCTCGCAATCATTGTGTCCGCCTGCCCTCAGGAAGCCGCGAATTGTGGTCTTGGGGGTTTTCCTTGTCAATTCAGGAGCCTGAAACACCTCGGCGGTCGGCATCCCGACCCCCGGAAAGACGATGGCATAGTGCCTTTGCGGCAGTTCCAGGGGGGTCAGGCGCTCCCCGACCCCCTCTCCCCAAGCGCTTTGGCCGTGGACGAAAACCGGCACATCGGCGCCGAGCCCAAGCCCGATCGCAGCGAGCTTCTCGACCGGCAAGCGCAAGCCCCAGATTTCATTGAGGGCAACGAGCGTCGTCGCGGCATCCGAGCTGCCGCCGCCGAGGCCCCCCTGGATCGGGATCCTCTTCTCGAGGCGAATGTCGACGCCTGCGCTCGAACCGCAGGCTTCGCGCAGCCGGAGCGCGGCGCGAAGGCAGAGGTCCTCCGCGGCCGAGACTTCGGCCGGCCCTTCGACGCGGCGGACTTTGCCGTCCGCGCGCGGCATGAAAGAGAGTGTGTCCGCGAGGTCGACGAGCTGAAAGACTGTCTGGAGCTCGTGGTAGCCGTCTTCGCGGCGGCCTGTCACGTGCAGGAAGAGGTTGAGCTTGGCCGGCGCCGGCCAGCCCGCGCTGTTCATGGCGGCAGGCGCCAGCGAGAGACGACGACGCGCAGCCGCAGCCCTTCAGTCGTCATCTCGAGACGGTCCGGAAGCGCGATCTCGCCGACCGTCGCGTAGCGGTCGAAGCGGACCTGCCAGCCGGATTGCGTGATGCTCGCGAGCCGCTCGCCGTCACCGAGCGTTTCCTCGTCCGGAGTCCCCGGCGCCGGCGCTCCGACGAGCCAGTAGCGCATCTGCGAGACCGGCAGCGGCTCGCCGGGGCCGATGCGCTCGGCCACGAATCTCTCCGCCTCTTCACCCGAGTAGGTATTGCCGCGGTCGTCGGTAACGGAGAACGTTTCGCGATCGACGCGGATGCGAAGGCGCGCGCCGCCCATCGGACCGGAAAGCGCGATGTCCGCGCGCTCGCCGTCCTGCGCCCATTCGAGGCCGCCGGAAAAACCGTTCTCGCCCGCCGCGACCGCGATGCGCCCATTCAAGGCCCATCCGGGGAGCGCCTGCAGCGCCGCGCGGCGCGTGGGCCAGTCGGCGGTTTCCGGAGCGGGCGGCAACGTCGCGCAGCCGCTCGCGAGGACGAGGACCGCGGCCGCCGCGATCCGTCGAGTCACTGCGAGCGTCGCTCGATCGCGCGCTTGAGCGGCGGGCTGTCGGGATTCGCGGCGAGCGCCTCGTCCCAGAGCTTTTTCGCCTCGTCCGGCCGCCCCATGCGCCACAGCGTCTCGCCGAGGTGCGCGGCGACTTCGGGATCTTCCGAAAGATCCCAGGCCTTCTGCAGCCAGGTCCTGCCGTCGTCGAGCCGGCCCGACTGCACGAGCGCCCAGCCCATCGAGTCCTGGATCGCGTAGCTGTCCGGCTTCGCGGCGATCGCCCGCTCGATGAGCTCCGTGCCCTCGGCGACGGACTTCGTGCGGTCGACGAGCGTGTAGCCGAGCGCGTTCAGCGCCATCGGGTCGTTCGGGCGCCGCTCCGCGACCTTGCGGAGCTGCTCGACGGCTTCCGGAACGCGGTCGAGGCGCTCGAGCAGGAATCCGCGCGCGAGGCGGAGGCCATCATCGGGCAGGACCAAGAGCGCGCGATCGACGAGCGCAATCGCCTCCTCGCCGCGGCCCTCCTCGACGAGGATCGACGCGACGCCCGAGGTGACGTCGGCCGTGTCCGCGGGCTCGGCCGCGAGGAAGTCGTCGACCATCATGTCCGCGATCTCGGGCGCGCCCTGCTCGCGCAGGAGCCGGTACGCGCGGAGCTGCGCCGCCAGCGTGCGGGGCCCGGCGCCGATGCCGAGATAGAGCTGCGCCGCCTCCATCTTGCGGCCACGCTCTTCCGCGATGCGCGCGCGCTGCCACAGGAGCGCCTGCGCCTGCTCCGGGTCGCGCGAGGCTTCGGTCACGAGTCGGTCGGCGTCGTCGAGCCGTCCGTCGTCGATCGCGAGCGATGCGAGCGCGGAAGCGGCCTCGCCCGCGACGTCGTTCGTGCCCTTGCGCAGGTCCTCGAAGAGCGCGACCGCCTCATCGCGCTTGTCGTCGCCGAGTAGCTGCCAGGCGTGCGACAGCCGCATGATCGGGTCGCCTTCCGCGGCGATCTTGGCCGAGAGCGCGAGCGCTTCCTCGCTCCGGCCCGCCACCGAGAGCGCGCGCACGCGCGCGAACTCGGCCTGCGTCCAGCCGGGCTTCAGCGCCAGCGCGCGGTCCGCCGCGGCGAGCGCCTTGGTGCCGTTTTCCGCGCGCTGCCAGAGCATGCTCGCCGCGTACTGCGCCTCGGGGAGCTCCGAGTCGCCGGCGGCTAGCGTGTCCATCACGCGCGCGGCACCGGTCTCGTTCGGCTCGGCGGAAAGAATGCCGAGCAGGACCAGGAATCCACGCGCGCGGTCGGGGTAGGACGTCTTCAGCAGCTCCGAGAATTGCGCGGACGCGCCGTCCTCGTCGTATAGGCGCAGCATCGTCGTCGCGAGGTAGCGGCGCGCGACCTCGCTGGTCGGCGCGAGCTCGAGCCAGCGCGCGGAGGATTCGGCGGCGCGCTCGAGCTGCAGGTTGTCGTATGCCTCCCGCGTCGCGCGCTCGGCGACCGCGGCGTCGGAGCTCGCGCGCGCGGCGCAGGCGTAGCGCCGCGCCGCCTCGGGCCAGGCACCGCGGCCGAGCGCGCGCTCGGCGTCGACGGAAAGCGCCCATGCGTCGCCGCGCGGGCATCCATTGACGGAGGCAAAGGCCGGAATTGCGACGACGGCGAGCAGCAGGGTCGCGGCAAAACGCGTTGGAACGTGCATCGCGGCACTATACCCGAGCAGAGCTTCCGCTACGCTTGTGCTGCCGGGATCGTTCCCGGACAATCCGACGGCCGATTCCCGCAACCGGCCCAGTGTCCAGCCGATGTCCCTTCTAGTCCTCGGACTGAATCACCGCACCGCGCCGATCGAGGTGCGCGAGCGCATCGTATTCGCGCGCGAGCGCCTGCCGGGCGCGCTCGCGTCTCTGCGCTCGCTGCCGGGCGTCGCCGAGGCGCTGATCGTTTCGACCTGCAACCGGACGGAGCTCTACAGCGTCGGCGGCGGCGACGCCGCGCTCGCCGGATGGCTCGTCGCGGAATCGGGCGGCGACTCCGCCCTCGCCGATTGCCTGTATCGGATGGACGGGCCGGAAGCCGTTCGCCACGCGTTCTCGGTCGCCGCGGGCCTCGATTCGCTCGTGCTCGGCGAGCCGCAGATTCTTGGCCAGCTGAAGGACGCCTATCGCGCCGCGCAGCACGCGGGAACGGCCGGCGCGACGCTGAACCGCCTGTTCCAGACGACGTTCGCCGTCGCGAAGCGCGTGCGCACGGAGACCGCGATCGGCGCGGCGGCCGTGTCGGTCGCCTCCGCCGGCATTCAGCTCGCGCGCCGCGTCTTCGCCGGCTTCGAGCGGCACACCGCGCTCCTCGTCGGTGCCGGCGAGATGATCGAGCTCTCCGCGCGCCACCTGCACGCACAGAAGATCGGGCGCCTGATCATCGCGAACCGCAGCACGAGCCGCGCCGAGCGCATCGCGGAGGGGCTGCCCGCCTCCGTCATCCGGCTCGACGTGCTGCCCGCGCACCTTGCGCAGGCCGACATCGTGATCTCCTCGACGGCGCGCCCCGGTTACGTGATCGGCCTTCCCGAAGTCGTGCGTGCCCTCGAGGAGCGCCGGCACCGGCCGATGATCATGCTCGACCTCGCGGTGCCGCGCGACATCGACCCGGAAGTCGGGAAGCTCGAGGACGTCTACCTGCACACGATCGACGACCTGCGCCAGGTCGTGGACGAGAACGTGAAGGCCCGGCAGGAGGAAGCGGCCGCGGCGCGCCGACTCATTGACGCGGACGTCGCCACGTTCATGTCCGGCGTGAAGGCGCTCGACGCGGTGCCGGCCATACGCGAGCTTCGCGGCCAGGCCGAGGCCGCCCGCGACGCCGCGCTCGCGGAGGCGCGGCGACAGCTCGCCGCGGGCCATCCGCCGGAAGCCGTTCTCGAGCAGCTCGCGAGCGCGCTCACGAACCGGCTGCTGCACGCGCCGTCGGCGGCGCTGCGCGAGGCCGCGGAAGCGGGCGACGCGACGCTCGCCGAAGCGGCGGCCCGGCTCTTTCGCACGGGCCGCGAACCATGATGAAGGAGAACATCCGGCGCCGGCTCGAGCGCGTCGCCGACCGGCACGCGGAGATCGAGCGCATGCTCGCCGACCCCGCGGTGCCCGGGCGATCCGACCGCTTCCGCGACCTGTCCATGGAATTCGCGCGCATCGACCCGATCGCGAAGGGGCTCGCGCGGCTCGCCGACCGCGAGCGTGAGCTCGCCGCCGCGCGCGCGGTCGCGGCGGACCCGGACGCAGGCCTGCGCGCCCTCGCGGAGCAGGAGATCGCCGAGCTCGAGCGCGCCACGGCCGATGACGAAGCGCGGCTGCAGGAGCTCCTGGTGCCGCCCGACCCGCTCGACGACCACAATGTCTTCCTCGAGGTCCGCGCCGCCGCGGGCGGCGACGAGGCGGCGATCTTCGCGGGCGACCTCTTCCGCATGTACTCGCGCTACGCCGAGCGGCAGGGCTGGAGCGTCGAGCTCCTGTCCGAGAGCCGCGGCGAGCACGGCGGCTACCGCGAGGTGATCAGCCGTATCGCGGGCCGCGGCGTCTACGCGAAGCTCAAGTTCGAGTCCGGAACGCACCGCGTGCAGCGCGTGCCGGCGACGGAGTCCCAGGGACGCATCCACACGTCCACCTGCACGGTGGCGGTGCTTCCCGAGATTGCCGAGGTCGAAAGCGTCGAGATCAACCCCAACGAGCTTCGGATCGACACCTTCCGCTCCTCCGGCGCGGGCGGGCAGCACGTCAACAAGACGGACTCGGCGGTGCGAATCACGCACCTGCCGACCGGCATCGTGGTCGAGTGCCAGGACGAGCGCTCGCAGCACAAGAACCGCGCGCGCGCGATGTCGCTCCTGCGCGCGCGCCTGCTCGCCTCCGAGCGCGAGCGGCAGGCGACGGAAAAGGCTACGAGGCGCCGGCTGCAGGTCGGCACGGGCGACCGCTCCGAGCGCATCCGGACCTATAACTTCCCGCAGGGCCGCCTCACCGAACACCGCATCGAGCTGACCCTCTACAAGCTTGAGAGCATCGTCGACGGCGCGCTGGACGAGGTCGTCGAGGCGCTCGCCCGCGAGCACCAGGCCGAAGAGCTGGCCGCGCTCGAATGACCCGCGCCGCTGATGCGCTCGCCGCGCTCCGCGCTCGGCTCGCCGGCGTCTCGGATTCCGCCGCGCTCGACGCCGAGATCCTGGTCGCGAAGGTGCTCGGCATCACCCGCGCGGCGTTCGCGGCCGACACGGGCCGGACGCTCCGGCCCGAGGAGCTGCTCGCGCTCGAATCCCTGGCGCAGCGCCGCCTCGCGGGCGAGCCGGTCGCCTACCTGACTGGCCGGCGCGAATTCTGGTCGCTCGAGCTCGAAGTCACGCCGGACGTGCTCGTGCCCCGGCCTGAGACCGAGCTCGTCGTCGAGCGCACGCTCGCGGCGATCGCGGGCGCGCGGCATCCCGCCGTGCTCGACCTCGGCACCGGCAGCGGCGCGATTGCGCTCGCGGTTGCAAGCGCGCGGCCCGATGCCGCCATCACGGCGACCGATGCGAGTGGCGCGGCGCTCGCCGTCGCGCGTCGGAACGCATTGCGCCTTTGCCTTCCGAACGTCCGTTTCTTCGAGGGCGCCTGGTATGGGCCGCTTGCGGACGCGCAATTCGAGGCGATCGCCTCGAACCCGCCGTACATCGCTGCCGACGACAGCGCGCTCGGCGCGCTCGGGCACGAGCCCATGCTTGCGCTCGCCGCCGGACCCGAGGGGCTCGAGGCGCTCGCGGCGGTCGCGGCGGGCGCGCCCGGCCATCTCTCGCCCGGCGGCAAGCTCGTCGTCGAGCACGGCGCGGACCAGGGCGCCGCCGTCCGCCGCCTTTTCTCGCACGCTGGCCTCGAGAACATCGAGACCTTCGCGGACCTGTCCGGCCACGACCGCGTGACCGAGGGCAGGCGGCCCCGCGAGGCGGTAGAATCGACGCCATGAGCAACGAAAACGCGATGGTCCGCTTCGAGACGTCCCACGGCGACTTCACGGTCGAGGTCGACGCGGAGTCGGCGCCGGTCTCGGCGAAGAATTTCCTGCGCTACGTGGACGAGTCCTTCTTCGACGGCACGATCTTCCACCGCGTGATCCCGGGATTCATGATCCAGGGCGGCGGCTTCTCGGCCGAGATGGAGCACAAGGCGGGCCACGCGCCGATCCGGAACGAGGCCGACAACGGGCTCAAGAACCAGCGCGGATCGCTCGCGATGGCGCGCACGAACGACCTGCACAGCGCGACTTCGCAGTTCTTCGTCAACCTCGTGGACAACGACTTCCTGAACCACCGCACCGGAAACTTCGGCTATGCGGTCTTCGGCCGCGTCATCGCCGGCATGGACACCGTCGACAAGATCGCCAAGGTGAAGACCGGCCGGCAGCGCGGGCACGACGACGTGCCGGCCGATGCGGTCGTCATCCGCTCCGCACGGCGCGCCGGCGCCGCCTGACCCGCACGCCGATGGTGCGTCGCTCGCTGGCGGCGCGGATCGCCCGGTGGATCACGACCACGATCCTGTCGGTCGCGCTCGGCAGCATCGCCATCGTCGCCGCATTCCGCTGGGTTCCCGTGCCGGTCACCTCGTTCATGATCAACGAGCGGCTCGCGGACCGGGGCGCGACGCCGCTCCGCCAGCGGCATGTCTGGGTGCCCTGGGAGCGCATTTCGCGGAACGCCGCCATCGCGGTGATCGCCTCCGAGGACCAGAAGTTCCTCATGCACGACGGCTTCGACTTCGACGCGATCGGCAAGGCCGTGACGGATGCGCAGCGCGGACGGCGGCTGCGCGGTGCGAGCACGATCAGCCAGCAGGTGGCGAAAAACCTCTTCCTGTGGCCGGGCCAGAGCTGGGCCCGCAAGGGCCTCGAAGTCTGGTTCACGGTGTGGATCGAGTTCCTCTGGCCGAAGCAGCGGATCCTCGAGGTCTACCTCAACAGCGCCCAGTTCGGCCGCGGCATCTGGGGCGTCGAGGCCGCGAGCCGCGCGTACTTCGGAAAGGATGCCGCGCGGCTCACGCGCCCGGACGCAGCCCTGCTCGCCGCCGTGCTGCCGAGCCCGACGCGCTACCGTGTCGTCAATCCGGGACCTTACATGCGCGACCGGCAGATCTGGATCCTTCACCAGATGAGCGCCGTCGCGAAGGCCGGCCTCCTGAAAGGCCTGTAGCGAAGCGATCAGGCTTTCTTCAGGGACTGGGCGAGCTGGTCGCGCATCGGCAGGTTCCGGATGCGGAACCCCGTCGCCGCGAAGATCGCGTTCGCGAGCGCCGGCGCGGCCGTCGGGATGCCCATCTCGCCGCAGCCGGCGGGATCCGCGGTCGATTCGATGACGTGCACTTCGACGTCGTGCGGCATCTGCCGCATCATCGCAATCGGGTAGCCGTCGAAGTTCGACTGCTCGACGCGCCCTTCCCTGACCGAGATCTCGAGGTTCATCGCCGTCGAGAGCCCGTCGATCGTGCCGCCCTGGATCTGGGCGACGATGCCGAGCGGATTGATCGGCCGGCCGACGTCCGTCGCCGCGACGACGCGCTCGAAGGCGATCGCGCCGCCTGGCGCGACTGACACCTCGATCGCGTGCGCGGTGTATCCGCCGAAGGTGAAGTGGGCGGCGAGCCCGATGCCGCGGCCGCGCGGGAGCTTGCGGCCCCAGCCGATCTCGCGCGCGACGCGCTCGAGCACGGTCCGCAGGCGCCCGGTGCTGAACTTCGGTCCGCCGTGCTGCGCGTAGTCGAGGACGCGATCCGGCCCGAGCATCGCGAGCTGGAACGCGAGCGGGTCCTGCCCCGCCGCGTGTGCGACCTCGTCCACGAAGCTCTGCACGCAGAAGGCATTCGCAGTGTGCGCCGGCGCGCGCCAGGAGCCTCGCGGGATGCCGCTCTTGACCTCGTGCCACTCGAGCCGGTAGTTCGGCACGAGGTAGGCCGGGAAATCGTCCGGATAGAGCTCCGCGGTCCACAGGTCCTCGGGCTTCACGTCGGCGCGGCGGTAGTACTTCGAGGCGCTGGCGAGGCGGTGCGTCCATCCGGTGACGCGGCTGGATTCGTCGAGCGTCGCGATGAGCTCGTGATGGCCGAACGGCCGGAAGAAGTCGTGCTGCAGGTCGTCGGTGCGCGTCCACACGAGCTTGACCGGCCAGCCCGTCGCCTTGGAGACGTGCGCAGCCTCGGCGACGAAGTCGTTGGTGAGGCGGCGGCCGAAACCGCCGCCGCAGCGGGTCATTTCGACGGTGATCGCCGGTCGCGGGATCCCGGTCACCCGGTTGACCGCCCGTGACGCTCCGCCCGGCTGCTGCAGCGGCGCGACGACGCGCGCGCGGTCGCCCATCACGTGCACGAAGGCACAGGGCGCCTCGAGCGGCGCGTGGCTGATGTAGGGCTCGCGGTAGCGCGCCGTGACGACGCGCGCCGCGCTCTTGCGCGCGGCGTCGAAGTCGCCGTCGTTGCGGACGATCTGGCCGGTCTTTGCGAGCAGCGCCTCGCATTGTTCGTCGAGCGCGGCGCTCGATTCGCCCGCGAACGGGCCGCGCGTCCACTCGACTTTGAGCGCATCTCGCCCCTTGAGGGCAGACCACATGTCGTCGGCGACGACCGCGACTCCGGTTGCGAGGTTCGCCGTGAACGGCTCGCCGGGCCTGGGGCCGGGCACGACGACGACGGCTCGCACGCCCGGCACGGCGCGCGCCGCCTTGTCGTCGAGGCTCGCGATCTCGCCGTCGAAGTACGGGCAGCGCAGCATGACGGCGGTGCGCGCGTCCGGCTCGTACACGTCGATACCGTAGCGCGCGCGGCCGGTGACGATCTCCTCGGCGTCCACGACGCGCCGCGGCTGGCCGATCACGCGGTATTCGGACGGATCCTTGAGCGCCACGGGCTCGGCAGGCAGGGTGAGCTTTGAGGCCGCGGCGGCAAACTCGGCGTACGGCGCCTGCCGGCCGTCGGGATGAATCACGTGGCTGTCGCGAGTGCCGACTTTCTCCGCCGGGACGCCCCAGCGCGTGGCCGCCGCCTGGCGGATCAGCCAGCGCGCCTGCGCGCCGAACTGCCGGAGCTCCGCCCAGCCGTCCGGGATGCTCGTGCTGCCGCCCGCGCCCTGCGAGCCGAAGCGGAATCGCGGCTCCGGGCCGCTGAAGTCGATCATGAGCGGCTTCTGCTCGACGCTGACCTGCGACCAGTCCGCGTCGAGCTCCTCCGCGAGGATCATCGGCAGCGAGGTCTTGACGCCCTGCCCGATCTCCGCGCCGATGGCGCCGATCACGATCCGGTTGTCCGGCTCGATGCGGATGAGGATGCCGAGGGGACTCTCCGGCGTCGGGCTGCCATCCGCCGCCAGCGTGCTGCCGGGCACGAGCACGAGCGCGCCCGAGGCCGAGAGCGAGGCCTGCAGGAAGCGCCGGCGCGTGACGACGGACGCGAGCGCGTTCACTCGGCGTCCTTCAGTTCCCTGGCTGCGCGCGCGATCGCGCGCCGGATGCGCGCATAGGTGCCGCAGCGGCAGAAATTGGTGATCGTGTCGACGTCCGCCGGCGTCGGGTCCGGCACGCGCCGCAGCAGCGCCACGGCGGAGAGGATCTGGCCGGCCTGGCAGTAGCCGCACTGCGGCACGTCTTCCTCGATCCACGCCTTCTGCACCGCGTGCAGGCCGTGCGCACCGAGTCCCTCGATCGTCGTGACCTTGCGCCCGGCGAGCGATGCGACCGGCAGCTGGCAGGAGCGCACGGCAGCGCCGTCGAGCAGCACGGTGCACGCGCCGCAGAAGCCGCCGCCGCATCCGAACTTGGTGCCGGTGAGGCGCGCGTGGTCACGCAGGTACCACAGGAGCGGCATCTCGCCGTCGCCCGCGAATTCCTTCTCTGCGCCGTTGACCGTGAATCTGATGCTCACGCCGGCCTCAGGATAGCGCCGCGCGGCCTCGTCCCTGCGTCGGCTCGCCTCATGCGATCCTCCGTTGGCCGCGCGCGGGCGGGCGCCGGCCGCGGCTGCGCGGCGAGTATACAATGTCGCCCTTTCACGGGAGCCTGGTGCGATGCTGGAAAAGCCCCTTGAGCGACTGCTCTTCGCCTGCCGCTGGCTGCTCGCGCCGCTCTATCTCGGGCTCTCGCTCGCGCTCCTCGTGCTCGGCATCAAGTTCTTCCAGGAAGCCTTCCACGTCATCGCCGAGGTGACGTCCCTCGGCGAAGCCGACCTCGTGCTGACGGTGCTCGCGCTGATCGACCTCGTGCTGGTCGGCAGCCTCATCGTGATGGTGATGTTTTCGGGCTACGAGAATTTCGTCTCGCGCATCGACCTCGATACGGGCGCGGACGCGCCGGCCTGGCTCTCGAAGCTCGACTCCGGCACGCTGAAGCTGAAGGTCGCGGCCTCGATCGTCGCGATCTCGTCGATCCACCTGCTGCGGATCTTCATGAACGCGCACCAGACGCCGAACGACAAGATCCTCTGGTACGTGATCCTGCACCTGACCTTCGTGGTCTCGGCGGTGCTGCTCGGCGTCCTCGACAAGATCTCTTTCGCCGCGCACCGCAAGGAATGACGTCGCGGCGCTAGGGCTGCGGCTTCGCCTCGTCCGGCAGCCGGAGCGAAGCCTGGCCGAAGAAGTACTTCCAGCCCTCGGGCGTGCGCACGTAGGTGTCGCTGAACCAGACGCGCCGGTCGAACGGCTTGCCGTCACTTGTGCCCTTGAGGCGCAGGAGCGCCGTCACGACCGCCGTGTCGCCGTGCACGCGCACGACCTGAGTGCCCGGCTCCTCGTCCTGGATCTCGTACACGCTCGACTTCTCGCGCGCGGCCTTGACGTGGTCTTGCTTCGTGAAAACGCGCCCGTCGCCCAGCACCAGCACCATGTCGGGATGCTGGATGCGGTCGATCGTCGCCGCGTCGTTGCGCTTCACGGCGGCCTGGAACTCGGTGTCGAGCGCCGCGACCGCGCGGCGGTCGTCCTCGGGCGAGGCCTGGGCGAGACCGGAGCTCATGGCGAGCGCCGCTGCGATGGGAGCGATGGTGGTACGCATGGGTGCATCTGCCTGTTCCGCACGAAAGTCGGAGTGACAGAGCATAAGGCCGCCGGCCGAGCGGCGGCTACGTGCGCCCGCAAACCGGGCCGATCCGTCCCTCAGTGCAGCCCGGGAGGCGCCTGCTGCGGCGCGCCGTCGGAAAAGAGCCCGGCGACGTCGACCGCATCGAAGCGCCAGGCGCGATTGCAGAATTCGCAGCGCACCTCGACGTCTCCCCGCTCGGCGAGAAGCGACCGCACTTCCGCGCCGCCGAGCGCCTGCAGGATGCCCGCGACGCGCTCGCGCGAGCAGCTGCACTGGAAGAAAACCGGCGTCCCGTCGAAGAGGCGGATGTCGTCCTCGCGGAAAAGCCGCCGCAGGAGGTCGCGGCAGGGCAGGTCGAGCAGCTCCTTCTCCGACATCGTGGCGGCAAGAAGGCCGAGCCGCGTCCAGGCATCGTCGGCCTCGGCGCGCTCCGCCTCGCTGCCCGCGTCCCCGAGCGCGACCCGTTGCAGGAGCAGGCCCGCGACGCGGTCGGCCGTCGCGACGAGCACGAGCTTCGAGGGAAGCTGTTCGGAGCGGTCGAAATACTCCTCGAGGCAGGCCGCAAGCCGCGGAGCGATGAGCGGAACCACGCCCTGGTAGCGTTCGCCGCCTTCGTCCTGCTCGATCGTGACCGCGAGCTGGCCTTCGCCGAAGAGTCCTTCCGCCGGGGCGGCCTCGGTCGGCAATTCGTCGTGGCGGGCGACGCCGCGAATCGCGTGACGGTGCGTGCACTGCGCCAGCATGAGGCGCACGGGCCCGGGCCCTTCGAACTGCAGCGACAGGCGGCCCTCGAACTTGAGCGCGCCCGCCATCAGTGCCGACGCGGCCATCGCTTCGCCGAGCGCGCTCGCGACTGCTTCGGGATATTCGTGGTGCTCGATCGCGGCGCGCCAGCTGGCGTCGAGGCGCACGAGGTGCCCGCGGACCGGCAGTCGCTCGAACAGGAAGTGGTGCAGCAGGTCGCCCGTCGAGCTCATGGACCCGCGAGCATGCGCTTCAGGAGGTCGTTCACCTGCGCCGGGTTCGCCTTGCCGGCGGTCGCCTTCATCACCTGGCCGACGAAGAAGCCGAACAGCTTGTCCTTGCCCGAGCGGTAGTCCGCGAGCTGGCGCGGATTTCCGGCCATCACGTCGGCGATAGCCTTCTCGATCGCGCCCGTGTCCGTGATCTGCTTGAGGCCCTTGGCCTCGATGATCGCGTCGGCGTCCTTGCCTTCGGCCCACATCGCCTCGAACACATCCTTCGCGAGTTTTCCCGAGACCGTGCCGTCGACGAGGCGCTTCAGGAGTCCCGCGAGCGCGGAGGCGGTGACCCGCGAGCCGCCGATCTCGAGGCCATCGCGGTTGAGGAAGCCCGAGAGCTCGCCCATCACCCAGTTGGCGACGAGCTTGGGCTCGCCACCGGCGGCCGCGACCACCGACTCGTAGTACGCAGCCATCTCGCGGCTCGCCGTCAGGACGCCCGCGTCGTAGTCCGAGAGTCCGTGCTCCTTCGCGAAGCGCGCCGCCTTCGCATCCGGCAGCTCGGGCAGGCTGTTCCTGACGCCTTCGATGAAGGCGTCGTCGAGCGCGAGCGGCAGGAGGTCCGGGTCCGGGAAGTAGCGGTAATCATTCGCCTCCTCCTTCGAGCGCATCGAGCGCGTCTCGTCGCGGCCGGGGTCGTAGAGGCGCGTCTCCTGGACGACTTTCCCGCCGCCCTCGATCAGCTCCACCTGGCGCTCGACCTCATGGTTGATCGCCCGCTCGACGAAGCGGAAGGAGTTGAGGTTCTTGATCTCGCAGCGCGTGCCGTACTCGCGCGCGCCCTTCGGGCGCACGGACACGTTCGCGTCGCAGCGGAACGAGCCTTCCTGCATGTTGCCGTCGCAGATCTCGAGGTAGCGCACGAGCGTGTGGATCTTCTTCATGTACGCGACCGCCTCGCGCGCCGAGCGCATGTCGGGTTCCGATACGATCTCGAGCAGCGGCGTGCCCGCGCGGTTGAGGTCGATGCCGCTCATGCGGCCGAGGCCCTCGTGCAGCGACTTGCCGGCGTCTTCCTCGAGGTGCGCGCGCGTGACGCCGACGGTCTTGCGCGCGCCGTCCTCGAGCAGTATTTCGACGGCGCCTTTCGCGACCACCGGCAGCTCGTACTGGCTGATCTGGTAGCCCTTCGGAAGGTCGGGGTAAAAATAATTCTTGCGCGCGAACACCGAACGCCGCGCGACGCTCGCGCCGATCGCGAGCCCGAACTTCACCGCCATGCGCACGGCTTCGCGGTTCAGCACTGGCAGCACGCCCGGGTATCCGAGGTCGACGAGGTTCGCCTGCGCGTTCGGCGAGCCTCCGTAGGCGGTCGCGGAGCCCGAGAAGATCTTGGAGCGCGTCGCAAGCTGCGCGTGGATCTCGAGGCCGATGACGGTTTCCCACCCGGTTGCCATGGCGCTCACGCGTAGGCCGCCGGGATGCGCCGGTGCCAGTCCGTCGCGCGCTGCCAGGCGTGCGCGGTCGCGAACAGCCGCTCCTCGGAGAAATGCGGGCCGATGACCTGCAGTCCCACAGGCAGGCCGTCGACGAGGCCGCAGGGCACGGATACGGCCGGGAGTCCCGCGAGGTTCGCGCCGATCGTGTAGATGTCGTTCAGGTACATGAGGATCGGGTCGTCGGTCTTCGCGCCGATCGCGAACGCCGGCGTCGGCGCCGTCGGGCCCATCAGCACGTCCACTTCGCCGAAGGCGCGCTTGAAGTCCGCGTTGATGAGGCTGCGGACTTTCTGCGCCTTCAGGTAGTAGGCGTCGTAGTACCCGGCGGAAAGCACGTAGGTGCCCGTCATGATGCGTCGCTTCACCTCGGCGCCGAAGCCCTCGCCGCGCGTGCGCTTGTAGAGGTCGAGGAGGTCCTTCGGATCCTGGCAGCGGTGACCGAAGCGCACGCCGTCGAAGCGCGACAGGTTCGAGGAGCATTCCGCCGGCGCGACGACGTAGTAGGTCGGCACCGAGAGCGGCAGGTTCGGGAGCGACAGCTCGGAGACGGTCGCGCCTTCCTTGCGGAAGGCGTCGATCGCTGCGCGCACGGCGGCACCCGTGCCGGCCTCGAGTCCCTCGCCGAAGAACTCGCGGATGATGCCGATGCGCAGGCCCTTCACCGGGCGGTCGAGGCCTTTCGCGTAGTCCGGCACGGGCGCATCGACACTCGTCGAGTCGCGCGAATCGAATCCCGCCATCGCGCCGAGTACGAGCGCGGCGTCTTCCGCCGACTGCGCGAGCACGCCCGCCTGGTCGAGGCTCGAGGCGAAGGCGATCATGCCGTAGCGCGAGACACGCCCGTATGTCGGCTTGAACCCGGTGAGGCCGGTGAGCGCGCCGGGCTGGCGGATCGAGCCGCCGGTGTCGGTGCCGGTCGCGACCGGCGCGATGCGCGCGGCGACCGCGGCGGCGCTGCCGCCCGACGAGCCGCCCGGCACCCTGGCCGTGTCCCAGGGATTCTTCACGGGCCCGTAGTAGCTGGTCTCGTTGGACGAGCCCATCGCGAACTCGTCCATGTTCGTCTTGCCGAGCAGCACCATGCCGGCCGCGTCGAGGCGCTCGACGACGGTCGCGTCGTAGGGCGAGACGAAGTTCGACAGGATGCGGGAGCCGCAGCTCGTCAGTATCCCGGACGTGCAGAAGATGTCCTTGTGCACGACCGGCACCCCGGTGAGCGGGCCGCCCTCGCCGCGCGCCAGCGTCGCGTCCGCGCGGCTCGCATCGGCGAGCGCTCGCTCGGCGGTGACCGTCACGAACGCGTTGAGGCCCGGGTTCGCGCGCTCGATGCGGCCGAGGAAGTGCTTGGTCACCTCGACGCTCGAGTATTTCTTCGCGCGCAGGCCCCGGCCGATCTCCGCCGCGGTCGATGCGTGCAGGCTCACTCGATCACCTTCGGCACGAGGTAGAGGCCCGCTTCCACGGCGGGGGCATTGCGTTGGTACGCCTCGCGGCGGTCCGTTTCCGTGACGGCGTCCTCACGCAGGCGCTGCACCTGGCCCTCGAGCGGGTGCGCCATCGGCACGACGTCGTCGGTCGCTGCGCCCGAGAGCTGCTCGACGAAGGCGAGGATCGCCGAGAGGCTTCCGACATAGACCGGCAGCTCCGCCTCGGTGATCTCGAGGCGGGCGAGATGCGCGATGTTTTCGACGTCGCGTCGGGTCAGCGGCATGTGCGCTCCACCGCGGAAAAATAGGGAAAAACTTGACGGAAATCATACATGTCGGCTTGTGGAAAGTCGCGCCCGCGGCTAGACTCGCGGCGCTCCATTCAGCAAGCGACGCGGTCTTTCCAGCCATGTTCAAGAGCCTCCGGGGTTACTTCTCAAGCGACATCTCCATCGACCTCGGCACGGCGAACACGCTCATCTACGTCCGCGGCCAGGGCATCGTGCTGAACGAGCCCTCCGTCGTCGCGGTGCAGGACGAGCCGGGCCGCGGCGGCAAGGTCATCGTGGCGGTCGGCGCCGAGGCCAAGGGCATGCTCGGCCGCACGCCGGGCCACATCACCGCAGTCCGCCCGATGAAGGACGGCGTCATCGCCGACTTCACGTACACCGAGCGGATGCTCCAGTACTTCATCACCAAGGTGCACGGCAACCGGTGGCTGCGCCCCTCGCCGCGCGTGCTCATCTGCGTGCCCTTCGGCTCGACGCAAGTCGAGAAGCGGGCGATCCAGGAATCGGCCGAGGGCGCGGGCGCGCGCCGCGTCGACGTGATCCCCGAACCGATGGCGGCGGCGGTTGGCGCCGGCCTGCCGGTCAACGAGGCGCGCGGCTCGATGGTGCTCGACATTGGCGGCGGCACCTCCGAGGTCGCCGTCATATCGCTGAACGGCATCGTGTACGCGGAGTCGGTTCGCGTCGGCGGCGACCGCTTCGACGAGGCCATCACGAACTACGTGCGCCGCAACTACGGCATCCTGATCGGCGAGGCGACAGCCGAGCGCATCAAGATCGAGATCGGCTCGGCTTATCCGGGCCAGCAGGTGCGCGAGATGTCGGTGAAGGGCCGCAACCTCTCCGAGGGCGTGCCGCGGGCCTTCACGCTGAATTCGAACGAGATCCTCGAGGCGATGCAGGAGCCGCTGCAGGGCATCGTGCAGGCCGTCAAGAAAGCGCTCGAGCAAACGCCGCCCGAGCTCGGCTCCGACGTCGCGGAGCGCGGCATCGTGCTGACCGGCGGCGGCGCGCTGCTCAAGGACATCGACAAGCTCCTGATGGAGGAAACCGGGTTGCCGGTCGTCATCGCCGAGGATCCGCTCACCTGCGTCGCGCGCGGCGGCGGGCGCATCCTCGAGCTGTCCGACGAGCATCCGGGGCTGTTCGGCCTCGGTTGAGGCCTGATTGAGCTCGCACGACTCCGATCCCCGGCCCCTGTTGCTCGGCGGCCCCGCGCTCGGGCTGCGCCTCATCGTGCTCGCGGCGATGGCTGCGGGCCTCATGATTGCCGACCATCGCCAGCATCACCTCGCCGTGATCCGCGACGGCATCGCCTCGCTTGCCTACCCGATCCAGCGCTCCATCAGCGCGCCTTTCGAGGTGTGGGCGTCGATCCGCGAGTCGTTCGCGACCAAGACGCGCGTCGAGGCGGACAACGTCAAGCTCGCGGCCGACAACCTCGTGCTGCGCCTGAAGCTCCTGCGCTTCGACGCGCTCGAGCAGGAGAACCAGCGCTTGCGCGCGGTACGCGAGAGCTCGCCGCGCATCGTGCAGCGCTCGCTCGTCGCGGAGATCCTGCAGGTCGACCTCGACCCCTTCCGCCAGCGCGTGCTGGTCAACAAGGGCACGCGCGAAGGCGTGTTCCGCGGCCAGGCCGCGATCGACGCGAACGGCATCGTCGGCCAGGTCACGCGCGCGGGGCCCGTCTCCGCGGAGATCATCCTGATCTCCGATCCCGAGCACGCGATCCCGGTGGCGGTGAATCGCACGGGTGTGCGCAGCATCGCGCTCGGCACCGGCCGCTCCGGCCTGTTGTCGCTCCCTTACCTGCCGCAGAACGCGGACGTGATCGCCGGCGATTTGCTCGTGAGCTCCGGACTCGGCGGCGTCTATCCGCCCGGCTACCCCGTTGCGAAAGTGACTTCCGTCGTCCGCGATCCCGGGCAGCCGCTGCTGGCCATCGAGGCTGCGCCGCTCGCCGGGCTCGACCGCGACCCGGAAATCCTCCTCGTGTGGTTCGACAACGCGGTCGTCGAGCCGCCGCCTGAGTCCGAACAGGAGCCGGCAACGCCGGCGCCGGCTCGAGCTCCGGCGAACGCGGTTGAGGAGAAACCGGCACGCGCCGAATCGCCGACCGAAGCGCCGCCCGACGCGGGCGTCGATGCGCCGGTCGACGCCGCGCCACCGCCACAGCCGCAGTCGCAGCCGCCACCTCCGGGTAACGCGCCATGATGCTCGGCACGCGCACGAACTTCGGTTGGGGCCGCGTCGTCGCCCTCACCATCCTCGCGCTCGCGGCCTCCGTGGTGCCGCTGCCGGACGCGATCGAGCTCCTGCGCCCGGATTTCGTCGCACTGACCGTGCTCTGGTTCTGCCTGCTGTCGCCGCGGCTGCTCGGGCTCACTTATGCCTGGTGCGCGGGGCTCGCGCTCGACGGCTTCAAGGGCGTGCTGCTCGGGCAGCATGCGCTGACGCTCACGGTCATCGCCTACCTGGCCTCGAAGCTGCGCCTTCAGGTCCGTGCTTTTCCGCCGCTGCAGCAGTCGGCGGTGATCCTCGCGCTCCTGTGGCTGCACGAGTTCCTCCTGTTCTGGCTGGACGGCGTCGCGGGTCACCCGGTGACCGACTGGCGGCGCTGGCTCTCGGTCCCGGTCGGTGCGGCCTGTTGGCCGCTCATCACTGCGCTCTACTCGCGATTCGCCTCGCGCCGGTAACGGAACCCTCCTGATGCGGCGCGTGCGAATCAAGGACGACGCACTCGAACAACGGATGTTCTTCCAGCGCTCGCTCGTCGCGGGCGGCATCGTGACTGTCGTCGCGCTGCTGCTCGGCGCGCGCGCCTTCTGGCTGCAGGTCGTCCAGCACGAGCACTACTTCGAGCTGTCCCAGGGCAATCGCGCGCGCATCGAGCCGCTGCCGCCGAACCGCGGGATCATCTACGACCGGGCGGGGCGCGTCATCGCCGAGAATACGCCGGCCTACCAGCTCGAGCTCGTGCGCGAGCAGGCGGGAGATCTCGAGGGCACGTTGTCGCGGCTGGTGCGCTTCGGTCTCCTCGAGTCCGCTGACGTGAAGCGCGTGCGCCAGCTCGCGCTTTCGCGGCGCTCCTTCGAGGCCGTGCCTTTCCTGCTGCAGCTCAACGACGAGGAGATCGCGCGCTACGCGGTGCACCGGCACGAGCTCCCGGGTGTGCTGCTCGAGACGCGCATGGCTCGGCACTACCCCTACGGCAGCGTCGGTGCGCACGCGCTCGGCTACGTCGGCACGATCAGCGCCGACGACCTCGGGAGGGTCGACCGCGAGCGCTACTTCGGCACCGGCGTCATCGGCAAGACCGGCGTCGAGCGCGCCTATGAGTCGGACCTGCTCGGCAACGGCGGCTATCGTGAGGTGCTCGTGAACGCGGAGGGTCGCCCGGCGAAGCTCGCCGAGGGCGTCGACCCGCAGCTGACGACGCACCAGCCGCAGGCGGGCAAAGACCTGCGCATGACAATCGACATGGAGCTGCAGAAGGTCGCCGAGGAGGCCTTCGCGGGACGGCGTGGCGGCGTCGTCGCGATCGACCCGTCGAACGGCGACGTGCTCGTGTTCGCGAGCCTGCCGTCCTTCGACCCGAACGGCTTCGCGCGCGGCATCTCGCGCGACGAGTACATCGCGCTCACCGAGGACCCGGACCAGCCGCTCTTCAACCGCGTCCTGCGAGGCACCTACCCGCCGGGCTCCACGATCAAGCCGTTGATGGCGCTCGCCGGCCTCGAGTACGACGTCATCAAGCCCGAGGACCACGCCTACTGTGGCGGCAGCTATTCGCTGCCGGGCTCGCGCCACCGCTTCCGCGACTTCAAGCGCGAGGGCCACGGCTCGATGGACATGTACAACGCCGTGATGCAGTCCTGCGACGTGTACTTCTACCGGCTCGCGAATACGCTCGGCATCGACCGCATCCACGACTCGATGACGCGCATGGGCTTCGGCCAGCCGACCGGCATCGACATCGCCGGCGAGCGCAGCGGCATCATGCCCTCGCCCGCCTGGAAGAAGACGGCGTTCCCGCGGCCCGAGCAGCAGACCTGGTTCCCGGGCGAGACCGTGATCATCGGCATCGGGCAGGGCTACTGGACGACGACGCTGCTGCAGCTCGCCGGCGCCACGTCCGTGGTCGCCGAGCGCGGCAAGCACTTCCGGCCCCGCCTCGTGCGCGCGCTCGTCGATCCGGCGACGAAATCGGTCGAGGAAAAGAAGCCGGTGCCGCTCGCGACGGTCGAGCTGAAGCACCCCGAGAACTGGAACATCATCATCGATGCCATGGTGGCCGTGACAAGCGGCCCGCGCGGCACGGCGGCGCGGATCGGCAAGGGCGCGAACTACACCATCGCGGGCAAGACCGGCACCGCCCAGGTCTTCTCGGTCGGCCAGACCGAGAAGTACAACGAGAAGGAAGTTGCCGAGCGGCTGCGCGACCACGCGCTCTTCGTCGCCTTCGCGCCGGCGGAGGATCCGAAGCTCGCGGTCGCCGTGCTGGTCGAGAATGGCGGCTTTGGCGCCTCGGCGGCCGCGCCTATCGCGCGCGCCATATTCGATGCGTACCTCGACCGGAAATCGCCATGATCTACGGCGAGCTCGGCGACTCCCGCACCAAGCGCACCATGACCGGCATGGCGCGCCTGCTCCGTGCGCTCCGCCTCGACGGCATGCTGCTCGCGGGCCTCGCCGCCGTCAGCGTCTTCGGCCTCTTCGTCCTCTACAGCGCGGCGGGCGAGAACACCTCGCTCTGGCTCAATCAGCTCGCGCGCATCGGCATCGGCTTCACGCTGCTCGTCGCGCTTGCGCAGGTCCCGGACCATTGGCTCCGCATGTTTTCCCCGGTCGTGTACCTGCTCGGGCTCGTGCTCCTCGTGGTCGTCGCCCTGGCCGGCGATATCGGCAAGGGTGCGCAGCGCTGGCTCGACCTCGGCGTGATCCGCTTCCAGCCGTCCGAGATCATGAAGCTCGCGGTGCCGATGATGTGCGCCTGGTACCTGCACCAGCGGGCGCTGCCGCCCTCGTTCCGCGACGTCTGCGCCGTGTTCCTCATCGTGACGATCCCCGTCGCGCTCATCGCCGAGCAGCCGGACCTCGGCACCGCACTCCTCGTGCTGGCCGCCGGCATGATCGTGCTGGTGATGAGCGGGCTCTCGGCGCTCTACCTCGCGGGCGGCGTCGCATTGCTCGGCGCCGCGGTGCCCGTCGCCTGGCATTTCCTGCACGACTACCAGCGCCAGCGCGTGCTGACGCTGCTCGACCCGCAGAGCGACGCGCTTGGCGCCGGCTACCACATCATCCAGTCGCAGATCGCGATCGGCTCGGGCGGGGTGTTCGGCAAGGGCTGGATGAATGGAAGCCAGGCGCAGCTCGAGTTCCAGCCCGAGCGCTCGACCGACTTCATCTTCGCGGTGATCGGCGAGGAGCTTGGCCTCCTCGGCCTCGTCGCGCTGCTCCTCGGCTACCTCTTCATCGTCGGTCGCGGCATGACGATGGCGATGCAGTGCCGTGACGCCTACGCGCGCCTGCTAGCGGGCAGCATCGCGCTCACCTTTTTCGTCTACGCGGGCGTCAACGCGGGCATGGTCATGGGACTCCTGCCGGTCGTCGGCGTGCCGCTGCCGCTCGTCAGCTACGGCGGCACTTCGTTCGTGACGCTGATGGCGGGCTTCGGTATCCTGATGTCGCTGCATTCCAGCAGAAAGCTCGTGGGATGAGGATGAAGCCAGCGAACGGGACGCTGCGTGCGCCGTTGCTCGCCCTGGCGCTCGCCATGACGGCCGCGCCCGCCGCCGCGCTCGACCTCGCGCGCGAGGACGTGCGTGCCTTCGCCGTGGAGATGGAAAAGAAGCACGGCTTCGACGCCGCCTGGCTCGACGCCATCCTCACGGACGCCACGAGCCAGCCGCGCATCATCGAGCTCATGACGAAGCCCGCGGAAGCGATGATGCCGTGGTACGCCTATCGCGACCACTTCATGACGGCCGACCGCATCAACGCGGGCGTCGCTTTCTGGACCGAGCATCGTGACGAGATCGCGCGCGTCGCAAAGGACACCGGCGTCGCCGCGCACGTCATCGTCGGAATCCTGGGCGCCGAGACCTTCTTCGGCCGCATCACCGGCAAGTACCGCGTCGTGGATGCGCTCTCGACGCTCGCCTTCGACTACCCGCCCCGCTCGAGCTACTTTCGCGCCGAGCTCGAGCAGTTCCTGCTGCTCGCGCGCGAGGAGAACATCGACACGAAGGCCGTGCAGGGCTCGTACGCGGGCGCGATGGGCAACGCGCAGTTCATGCCGCGCAGCTACCGCTCCTGGGCCGTGGACGGGGACGGCGACGGCAAGCGTGACCTCTGGGGCAGCTGGCCCGACGTGATCGCGAGCGTCGCCAACTACCTCGCCGACCATGGCTGGCGCGCCAATGAGCCGGTCGTCGTGCCCGCGAGCCTCTGGTTCCCCAAGGCGGACGGGCTCGTAGCGGGCAAGCTCGCGCCGGATTCGACGGTGAAGGCGCTGCGCGACCGCGGCCTCGCCTTCGAGACGACGCAGGGCGCCACGGCCCCGGCGCTGTTCATCCAGGTGGACGGCGACGGCGGGCCGGAGCTGCGCGCCGGATTCCACAATTTCGGCGTGATCACGCGTTACAACCGCAGCGTCCTCTATGCGCTCGCGGTGAACGACCTCGGCCGGCGCATCGAGTCAATGCTGCCGCCCGAGGCGCCCGCGGTGGCCGCGCGATGACGCAGCTGCGGGCGACCGGGACCGCGCTCTTCCTGCTCGCGATCGCCGGTTGCGCGCGCGAGCCGGTCCGACCCGCCCCGCCGCCGGCACCGACGACGCCACCCGCGGGCGCGGGCGTGCCGCGCGACGAGCCGCGCGCGAAGTCCGGGAACCCGCCCTTCTACGAGGTCGGCGGCCACCGGTATGTCGTGCTGCCGACTGCCGTAGGCTACGTCGAGCAGGGCATCGCGTCCTGGTACGGGCCCGATTTTCACGGCGGCCGGACCGCGACCGGCGAAACCTACGACATGAACGCGATGACCGGCGCGCACCCGACGCTGCCGCTCCCGACCTGGGCGCGCGTCACGAACCTCGAGAACGGCCGCAGCGTCGTCGTCCGCCTGAACGATCGCGGCCCCTTCGCCAAGGGCCGCATCATCGACCTTTCGCGCGCCGCCGCCGAGCAGCTCGACATGATCCGCATGGGCACCGCGCGCGTCGAAGTGCGGAGCCTGACGGGCACCGACGCATTGGTCGCGGCGGCGCCGGCTGGCCAATCGACACCAGCGCCGGCCGTCCTGGTGCAAGTCTCGAACGAGCCCGCACCGGACAGCGCAACGGGCGCCGCACCCGTGGTCGCGGGCCCGGCGTACTACGCCCAGGCGGGCGCATTTGCGAGCCGTGCCAATGCCGAGCTGCTCGCGGAGCGCCTGCGAGGGGCCGGGATTGCGGGCGTCAGCGTCATCGAGTCGACGGTCGACGGCCGCACGCTCTTCCGCGTCCGCGCCGGTCCCGTCTCGGGATTCCCGGAATTCGACGCGCTCATCGAGCGCATGCGGGCTGCCGGCGCCGATGGCGCCCGGCTCGCGCTGTAATAATGAATGATCGCCACCCTGCGAGGCCCCCCTTGAGAATCCTGCCCGCCCTCTGCCTGCTCGCCGCCTCCTTCGCGGCCCGCGCCGCCGAGCCGCCCGTGCCACCGCCGCCGACGCTCGCCGCCACCGCCTGGGTGCTGGTGGACCAGCAGAGCGGCCAGGTCCTGGCAGGCCAGCGTGCCGACGTCGCGACCGAGCCTGCGAGCCTCACCAAGCTGATGAGCGCCTACGCCGTGTTCCACGCGCTGCGCGAAAGAAAGTTCAAGCTCGACACGCTGATCCCCGTCAGCGAGCACGCCTGGCGCGCCGAGGGCTCGCGCACTTTCCTCGACCTCAACTCGCGGGTACCGGTCGAGGTGCTGATCCAGGGCATGATCGTGCAGAGCGGCAACGACGCGACCATCGCGCTCGCGGAGGCCGTCGCCGGCACCGAGGACACTTTCGCGGCGCTCATGAACCAGTACGCCGAGCGCCTCGGCATGACGCACAGCCATTTCCAGAACGCGACGGGACTGCCTGGCGACAACCACAAGATGTCGCCCGCCGACATCGCGAAGCTCGCGCGCGCGATCATCCGCGAGTTCCCGGAGTACTACCGCTGGTATTCGCAGCGCGAGTTCACCTGGAACAAGATCACCCAGCAGAACCGGAACGGCCTCCTCGAGCGCGACCCCAGCGTGGACGGGATGAAGACCGGCATGACGGACACCGCAGGCTACTGCCTCGTGTCCTCCGCGCACCGCGACGGCATGCGCCTGGTCTCGGTCGTCATGGGCACGAAGAGCATGAAGGCGCGCGAGGACGCGAGCCTTGCCCTCCTCAACTACGGCTTCAACTTCTACGAGACGCGGACGCTGCGCAAGGGCGGCGAGCAAGTCGCCATGCAGCGCATCTACAAGGCGCCGGGCGGCGAGGCAGCAGTCGGCCTGTCCGAGGACCTCGTCATGACGATGCGCCGCGGCCAGTCGGAGAAAGTCGAGTACCAGGTCGAGCTCGCGCCGCGCGTGTTCGCGCCGCTCACGAAGTCCGACCGGGTCGGCGTGCTGCGCGCGCTCATCGACGGGAAGGTCGTCGCCGAGGCGGCGCTGCACCCGGTCGCCGACGTCCCGCGCGGCAACATTTTCCGCAGGATCTGGGACACGATCCTGTCCTGGTTCGCCTGATGCCCCTTTCGCTGGTGTGGCTCGACGGGCGCCTGCTGCCGCTCGAGGAGGCGCGAATCTCGCCGCTCGACCGCGGCTTCATATTCGGCGACGGCGCCTATGAGGTGCTGCCCGTCTTCGACGGTCGCGCCTACCGCTTCGAAGCGCACATGGCGCGCCTCGATCGCAGCCTCGCGGAGATGCGGATGGCGCCGCCGCTCGACCGCGCGGGGTGGCTCAAGGCATTCGGGAAGCTCGTCCACGGGAACGGCGGGGGCGACCTCCTGCTCTACGTGCAGGTGACTCGAGGCGTCGAGGGCGAGCGCAACCATGTGCCGCTCGCGGGCACGCGGCCGACGGTCTTCGCATCCGTGCAGAAGCTGCCTGCGACACCCGCCGCGGTGATTGAACAAGGCGTCGCGGCCATCACCGCCGAGGACATCCGCTGGTCGCGCTGCGACATCAAGTCGACGTCGCTCCTCGGCAACGTGCTGCTGCGCTGGCTCGCCGCCGACTCGGGCGCGACGGAGAGCGTCCTCTTGCGCGATGGTGTGCTGACCGAGGGCAGCACCAGCAGCGCCCATGTCGTGAAGGGCGGGCGCATCGCGACACCGCCGCAGACGAACGCGATCCTGCCCGGCACGACGCGCGGCGTGATCTTCGAGCTCGCCGGGCGCGAGGGCATCGCCTCGGAGCGCCGCCCGGTGACCGAGGCCGAAGTGCGCGGCGCCGACGAGCTCATCATCGCCTCCGCGGGCGCCGGCATCCGCGCGGTCACGAAGCTCGACGGCAAGCCGGTCGGCGCCGGCACGCCCGGGCCGGTATTCCGCCGCATCTACGCGGCGTACAAGGCGACGCAGCGGGAGTTCTCGACCGAACTGCCGGCATGAGCGAGCGCGAAGAGCTCTTCCAGTTCCCGACCGAGTTCCCGATCAAGGTGATGGGCCGCGACTCGGAGTCGTTCAGGACCCTGACGCTTGCGATCGTCGAGCGACACGCCGGGCCACTCTCGCCTGACCGGATCAGCGAACGCATGAGCAGCAAGGGCCGCTTTCTCGCGCTCACATACACGATCCGCGCGGAGAGCCGCGCGCAGCTCGACCAGATCTACCAAGACCTGACGGACAGTGGGGTCGTGCTGGTCGCGCTTTAAAGGGGACGCGCCCCTTTAACTCGAGGCCGCGTCCGGCTGCGATGCCCTGGCGTTAAAGGGGCGCGTCCCCTTTATTCTTTCTTGCGGACCGCTCCACCGCCCGTCCCAGTCGAGGCCGAGCGCCGCACAGGCGAGCGGCGCCAGTTCGGACGCCGCCGCGCGCACGTCGAGCGGCGAGCCCTCCGCGACGAGCTGCGTCATCGCGAGCCCCGCCATCCCGCAGGGATTGATCCGCCGGA
>DATJFN010000141.1:0-14851 GCA_035495635.1 Steroidobacteraceae bacterium
GCGTGCACGGCCTCGGTCACGAGGCGATGGCGTGCCACGTGGCGCCTGCCGCTCAGCGTTCCGGCAAATGGCTTGGTCCATCCGGCGGCGTTTGGCGCGATGCCGCCGGTCACCATGAGGCCGACGCCGCCCTTGGCGCGCTCCGCAAAATAGGCGGCGAGCTTCGGGTAATCGTCGGCGCGGTCCTCGAGCCCGGTGTGCATCGAGCCCATCAGCACGCGGTTCGGGAGCGTAGTAAAGCCGAGGTCCAGCGGCGCCAGGAGATGCGGGAACGGGTTCGGCGTCACGCGCGCAATCATATAGCATGCCGGCGACATGACCCCGGTGATCGAGGTCCACGAACTCGTCAAGGAATATCCCGGCGTGCGCGCCGTGGACGGCGTGTCGTTCTCGATTCCGCCGGGCCAGTGCTTCGGCCTTCTCGGCCCGAACGGCGCCGGCAAGACGACGACGGTCGAGATGATGGAGGGCGTGACGCAGCCGACTTCCGGGCGCGTGCTCTACCGCGGCGAGCCGCTCGGCGCGCGCTTCCGCGAGGAAGCGGGCATCCAATTCCAGAAGACGGCGCTGCAGGACCGCTTGACAGTGCGCGAGACGCTCACGCTGTTCAGCCGCCTGTATCCGCGCAGCCGAAAGGTCGACGCATTGATCGAGACCTGCGCGCTCGGTGAGATCGCGAATCGGGACAATCGCAAGCTGTCGGGCGGACAGATGCAACGGCTGCTGCTTGCCGTCGCGCTCGCGAACGACCCGCAGGTACTCTTCCTCGACGAGCCAACGACGGGGCTCGACCCGCAGGCGCGCCACAATTTCTGGGACCTCATCCGCACAATCAAGGCGGACGGCCGCACCGTACTGCTCACGACGCACTACATGGAAGAGGCGTATTTCCTCTGCGACGTCATCGCCATCATGGATCGCGGCCGCATCATCGCCGAGGGCCCGCCGTCGCGGCTCCTCCGCGAGCACTTCGGCGACGTCGTGCTGGAGCTGCCGCGCGAGGACTTCCCCGCCGACGTTTCGAGCTTCCCGCTGCCCGTCCTGCTGGCGAGCGATCGGGTCGAGATCTCGACGGGCGACGTGGAGAGCGCGCTTCGCGCCTTGCTCGAGCGGGGCATTCCGCTCCAGCACCTGCGGATCCGGCCGCGGAACCTCGAAGACCTGTTTCTCGAGCTGACGGGCCGGGAGCTGCGCACGTGAGCTTCCGGCGCCTGTTCGCGGTCTGGCATGCGCGGAACCTCGAATTCCTGCGCGACCGCTCGACGCTCATCTTCAACTTTGCGTTCCCGCTCGCGCTCGTCATCGCCTTCGCGGCGATCTTCGGCGGCCAGCCGCGTGCGCTCTTCAAGGTCGACGTCGTGGCGCCGCCGGCCGCCGCCATCAATGCGCGCCTGCATCCGTTCCTCGGCACCCGCTACGTCGACTTCGTGCGGGTCGAGCCCGACGACATCGAGGGGGCGATCCGGAAGGTCGAGCGTCACGAGGCGGACCTGCTGCTCGACCTGCGTGCCGCCCCGCGTTACTGGGTCAACGAGGACTCGCCCAAGGGTTACCTCGCCGAAAAGCTCCTGCTCCAGGCGGCGGGCGGCCAGGCCAAGCGCGAGCCGGTGAGCGGCGCGGCCGTCCGCTACGTGGACTGGCTTCTGCCCGGCATCCTCGGCATGAACATGATGTTCAGTTGCCTGTTCGGCGTCGGCTATGTCGTCGTCCGGTACCGGAAAAGCGGATTCCTGCGCCGGCTTTCAGCGACGCCGGTCACCGCGTTCGAGTTCGGCGCCGCGCAAGTCCTTTCGCGCCTGCTGCTGACCGTGAGCGTGACGTCGCTTCTTTACGCGGCCCTCGCCTTGCTCGTTCCGTTTCGCAACGAAGGCAGCCCGTTCGTACTTCTCCTCGTGGCGGTCGCAGGCGCGCTCGCGATGATCTCCTTCGGCTTCATGATGGCAGCGCGCTTCACGAGCGAGGAGTTGGCGAACGGCGCCATCAACCTGGCCTCGTGGCCGATGATGCTGCTCTCGGGCGTCTGGTTCTCGCTGGAGGGCGCACCCGCCTGGCTCCAGCACTTCGCCCGGATTCTGCCGCTGACCCAGATGCTCGATGCGGCGCGCGCCGTCATGCTGGATGGCGCGGGCCTCCCGCAGGTCCTGCCGCAGCTCGCCTGGCTGACGGTCATGACGCTGCTCTTCCTCGGCATCGCCGCGGCGGGTTTCCGCTGGCGGCCCGACTGATGCCTGTCAAGGCGGCGGCGATGGCACGGACTGTGGCAGACTTTACGGCCCGGAGCCTCGAACCGACCCCCGCTTGAACAAATCCGAACTGCTCAAGGAACTGCGCATCGACCGCGATGCGCCCGAGGACGGCTCGTCGTCCCGATTGCGTCTGTGGCTCGTTCTCGGGGCCGGCGCCCTCGTGTTCGTCGGCCTCGCCGTCTGGTTCCTTGATCGGCAGAAGCCGGCTGAAGTGACCGTGGCGACGGCACGCGCCCTTCCGGCGACCAGCGTCGGAACCTCCGTGCTCGACGCGACGGGCTACGTGACGGCGCGGCGCCAGGCAACCGTGTCCGCGAAGATCACCGGCAAGGTCAAGGAGGTCCGCATCGAGGAAGGCCAGCACGTCGAGGCGGGCGAGATTCTCGCGAAGCTCGACGACTCCGAGACGCGCGTCGACGCCAACCTGCGGCGCGCCCAGGTCGCGGCCTCGCGGGCCCAGCTCGACGAGGCCAAGGCGTCGAGTGCCAACGCCGACCGTGAATACAAGCGGCAGCAGGAGATGGCTGAGCGCAAGCTCACCAGCGTTTCCGCGCTCGACGCGGCGCGCACGCAGTCCGAGGCGCTGGCCGCGCGCGTCTCGAGCCAGGCGAGCGCCGTCAGGGTCGCCGAGGAATCGCTGCAGGCGGCGCAGGTCCAGCTCGACAACACCATCGTGCGCGCGCCTTTCTCGGGCGTCGTGACCGTGAAAGCCGCGCAGCCCGGCGAGATGATCTCGCCGATCTCGGCGGGCGGCGGCTCGATCCGCACCGGCATCGGCACGATCGTCGACATGGACTCGCTCGAGATCCAGGTGGACGTGAGCGAGGCCTACATCAACCGCGTGCAGCCCAACCAGAAGGTCGAGGCGGTCCTGAACGCTTACCCGGACTGGCGTATTCCCGCCTCCGTCATCGCGATCGTGCCGACTGCCGACCGCTCGAAGGCGACCGTGAAGGTCCGCATCGCGCTCGGCGTGAAGGATGCGCGCATCGTGCCGGAGATGGGCGTGCGCGTCGCTTTCCTCGAGTCGAAGGAGACCGCCGCGAATTCGCCGGTGCCGCCGCGCGGCGTGCTGGTGCCGGCGGAGGCCATTCGGCAGGATGGAAGAAAGGACGTCGTGTACCTGCTGAAGGACGGTCACGCAGAACGGCGGGCGGTCTCGCTGGGCGGGACGCTGGGCGAAAGCCGGGAAGTCCAGGCGGGCGTTTCGTCGGGCGATTCGGTCATCGTGGAAGCGCCGCCGAACCTCAAGGATGGCGACGCAGTCGAAGCGCGGGAGACAGGCGATGGGTGACGCGATGGTCAGGGTCAGGGACGTCCACAAGTCCTATGTCCGGGGCAAGCAGACCGTCGAGGTGCTGCACGGGCTCACGCTCGAGATTCCGAAGGGCGACTTCGTCGCGCTCATGGGGCCATCCGGTTCCGGCAAGACCACGCTCCTCAACCTGATCGGCGGCCTCGATGGCCCGACATCGGGAGAGGTCCAAGTCGGCGGTGAGCGCATCGACCAGCTCTCGGGCGGTCGCCTCGCGAAATGGCGCGCGCGGAACGTCGGCTTCGTGTTCCAGTTCTACAACCTGATGCCGGTGCTGACCGCGGAGCGTAATGTCGAGCTTCCCCTGCTCCTGACGAGCTTGTCGGCTGCACAGCGCCGCAAATCGGTCGCCGTCGCGCTCGAAGTCGTCGGGCTCTCGGATCGTGCGCGGCACAAGCCGAAGGAGCTCTCGGGCGGCCAGGAGCAGCGCGTCGCCATCGCGCGTGCGCTGGTCTCCGACCCCGCGATCCTCATCTGCGACGAGCCTACGGGCGACCTCGACCGCAAGACGGCGGACGAGATCCTCGGCCTCCTGCAGGTGCTGAACCGCGAGCACGGCAAGACCGTCGTGATGGTGACGCACGACCCCAAGGCCGCCGAGTTCGCGAACCGCACGCTGCACCTGGAGAAGGGCCAGCTCCTCGAGCAGGCGGCCTGAGGCGGCAATGACCCGAACCGGATTCGTGCTCGCAAACCTCGGGCGCAGGAAGACGCGTACGGTGCTGACGCTGCTGTCGATCGTGATGGCATTCCTGCTGTTCGGCCTCCTGCAGGCTGTCAATGTGCTTTTCTCGGCGGGCGCCGATTTCGTCGGCGCCACGCGGCTCGTGACGCAGGCACGGGTCTCCTTCACGCAATCGCTGCCGCTGCGCCTCCTGCCGCAGATCGAGTCGGTACCGGGCGTCGACAAGGTGATGTGGAGCCAGTGGTTCGGCGGCGTCTGGCAGGAGAACACGCAGCTCATCATCCAGGCGGTTGACCCCCTGCGCCTGCATGCCGTCTACCCGGAGTTCGTGATGCCGGACGCGCAGTGGAAGGCCTTTGCGGACACGCGCACTGGCATGATCGCCGGCCGCCTCCTCGCCAACCAGTACGGCTGGAAAATCGGACAGAAGGTGCCGATCGGGTCGAACATCTTTCCGCAGAAGGACGGCAGCAAGGCCTGGGCCTTCGACCTGGTCGGCATCTATGACGGCAAGGATGAGGAATGGCAGCGCAGCACGGGTGGCGGCTGGATCAACTTCGCGTATTTCGACGAGGCCAACCAGTTCGGCGCCGGCCGAGCCGGCGTCTACATCATCCGGCTGTCGGATCCCGATCGTGCGACAGCGGTCGCGGCGACGATCGATCGCATGTTCGAGAACTCCCCGGATGAGACCAAGACACAGGCGGAGAAGGATTTCAACCTCGGTTTCTTCAAGCAGATCGGTGACATCGGCCTGATCGTCCGCTGGATCCTGTTCGCCGTTTTCTTCACGCTGCTCCTCGTCGTCGGCAACACCATCGCGCAGAGCGTGCGCGAGCGCATTCCCGAGCTCGCGATTCTGAAGACACTCGGATTCAACGACCGCTCGGTACTCGCTTTCGTGCTCGCGGAGGCGGGTGCGCTCTGCATCATTGGCGGACTGCTCGGGCTCGCGGTCGCGACGCCGCTCGGCGTCGGAATCACCAAGGCCACGGGCGGCAATCTTCCGGTGGCAGTGGACGGCAAGGTCTGGCTCACCGGCGCCGTCGCCATCGTCCTGCTGAGTCTCGCCGTCGGTCTCTTGCCGGCCTTGCGCGCGGCCAGGCTCACCATCGTCGACGCGCTCGCGGGCCGCTGAGCCGGGAGTGCAACCATGCTGAAGCAGGTCTTCACGATCACCCAGCTCGGCCTTCGCAGCATTCCCGAGCGCCTCGGACCTTCGCTCGTGATCGTCGTGGGCCTCGCCGGGGTCGTCGCGGTCTTCACGGCGCTGCTCGCGATGGCGGCTGGCTTCCAGTCGACGCTCGAGGCGGCGGGACGGGCGGATGTCGCGCTCGTGCTGCGCGGCGGCTCGCAGGCGGAATTGAACTCCGGCCTCACGCGCGAACAGGCGACGATCATCAAGCAGGCGCCTGGGGTCGCAGCCGGCGCCGACGGGCAGCCGCTCGCGTCCGCGGAAGTGATCGTGATCGCAGAGCTCATGAAGACGGGCGAGCAGTCCGGCTCGAACATCACCGTCCGTGGCGTCGAGCCGGCAGGCTTCGAGCTGCGGCCAAAGCTCAAGATCATCGAAGGCCGCCGGTTCAAGCCCGGCCTCAAGGAATTGATCGTCGGGCGCGGCGTCACCCAGCAATACCAGGGCGCGGGGCTCGGCATGACGCTGCGCATGCGCGGCTCCGACTGGACGGTGGTCGGCGTCTTCGAGTCGGGCGACGCGAACGAAAGCGAGCTGTGGGCGGACGCAGAAGTTGCGCAGTCCGCCTTCAATCGCCAGGGCTTCAGCTCGGTGCGGCTGCAGCTCGCGGACCCGAAAGGCCTCCAGGCCGTCAAGGATGCGCTGACTGCCGACCCGCGCGTCAACGTGGACGTCGAGTCCGAACAGTCGTATTTCAGCGGCCAGACCAAAAACTTCCGGCAGACGATCGGCGCGCTCGCCGGGGTCGTGACACTCATCATGGCGCTCGGCGCGACGTTCGCGGCCCTCAATACCATGTATGCGGCCGTCGGCACGCGCTCACGCGAGATCGCGACGCTGCGCGCGATCGGCTTCGGCGGCTTTCCGGTCGTCCTCTCGATCATGATCGAGTCCCTGGTGCTGGCGCTCGCGGGCGGGCTCCTCGGCGCGGCGCTCGCCTACGTCCTATTCAACAACATGGCGGTTTCGACGCTCGGTTCGAACTTCACGCAGGTCCTGTTCCGGTTCGCGGTGACGCCCGCACTGGTCGTCGACGGGCTCATCATCGCCGTCGCCATCGGCATGCTCGGCGGGTTGCTGCCTGCGCTCCGCGCGGCGCGTCAGCCCGTGACGACGGCGCTGCGCGCCGCCTGATTCGCGCGGGCGCCCGGTGACGCCAGTCCTCGTCGACATCGGCGCCAACCTCGCGCACGACAGTTTTGACGCCGACCGGGACGCGGTGCTCTCGCGGGCACTCGTGTCCGGCGTCGCCGCGATGATCGTCACGGGCAGCACGCTGGACGACTCGGAGAAGGCGATCGCTCTCTGCCGGCGCCATCCGGGGAGGCTCCGCGCGACCGTCGGCGTTCACCCGCATCACGCGCGAGGCCTCGCCGAAGCGGATGCCGGCCGGCTCGAGGTGCTCATGAGCGATCCGATGGTGGTCGCGGCCGGCGAATGCGGCCTCGACTACTTCCGGAATTTTTCGCCTCCGCCCGAGCAGCGACGCGCCTTCGAGCTGCAGCTCGGGATTGCAGAGCGCCATGCGTTCCCGCTATTCCTCCACCAGCGTGACGCGCATGCCGACTTCGTGGCCATGCTGCGCGAGCACCCGCAACTGCTCCCGCGCGCGGTCCTGCATTGCTTCACCGGCGGGCCCGCCGAACTCGAGGCTTGCCTCGCGCTCGGGCTTTCCGTCGGCATCACGGGCTGGATCTGCGACGAGCGCCGTGGCCAGGCGCTGCGCGCCGCGGCGCCGCGCATTCCGCGTGACCGGCTGATGCTCGAGACCGACGCGCCTTACCTGCTGCCGCGCACGATCCAGCCGAAGCCGCCTCATCGCCGCAATGAGCCGGCTTACCTGCCCGAAGTGCTGCGCGCGACTGCGAGCTGCCGGGGCGAAAATGTCGCCGTGCTGGCGGAAGCGACGACCGCGAATGCCTGTCGAATCTTTGGCTTTACACTGGGCCCGGGACCCGACGACGGTATCGCGGAAGTGGTTTAGGTATACTCAGTAACTAGTTGATAAATAGGCTATCTATGGATTTCACTCGAGCGAGGCAAACCACGGCTGCGGCATTCAAGGACACGATCGTCCCTCAGCTTTCGGAATACATCCGCATCCCGAACAAGTCGCCCGCCTACGACAGCGACTGGCAGGCCCATGGGCACATGGATCGCGCGGCGGAGCTGATGGCCGCCTGGTGCCGGCAGCAGCCGATTCCGGGTCTGACCGTCGAAATCCTGCGCGAGCAAGGCCGCACGCCCGTTCTCTTCTGCGAGGTTCCGGGCAGTGGCACGGACACCGTTTTGCTTTATGGCCACATGGACAAGCAGCCCGAGTTTACGGGCTGGGCGGAAGGACTCTCGCCCTGGCAGCCCGTCATCCGCGACGGCAAGCTCTACGGACGCGGCGGCGCCGACGACGGCTACGCGGTGTTCTCTTCGCTCACCGCGATCCGGCTGCTGCGGGAACAGAGGATTCCGCACGCGCGCTGCGTGGTCCTCATCGAGGCCTGCGAGGAGAGCGGCAGCTACGACCTCCCCCACTACGTGGAAAAGCTCGCCGACCGCATCGGCTCGCCGAGCCTCGTCGTCTGCCTCGACGCCGAGTGCGGGAACTACGAGCAGCTCTGGTGCACGACCTCGCTGCGCGGGAACCTCGTCGGCGATCTCGTGGTCGAGGGCCTGACGGAAGGCGTGCATTCCGGCGCCGGGACCGGCATCGCGCCGTCCGTCTTCCGCATTGCGCGCACGCTCCTCGCGCGCGTCGAGAGCGATGTCACCGGCGACCTGCTCGTCGACGAGCTTTCGACCCCCATCCCGCCCGCCCGGATCGAGCAGGCGCGTGCGGCGGCTGCCGTGCTCGGCAAAAACATCGCCGACAAGCTGCCGTTCATCCCGGGCGCACGCGCCCTGTCCGACTCGCCGGTCGAGCTCGTGCTCAACAACACCTGGCGACCGACGCTCGCGGTGACGGGTGCAGCCGGATTGCCGGCGCTCCAGGACGCCGGCAACGTGTTGCTGCCCCGCGTCGCGCTCAAGCTTTCCTTCCGCATGCCGCCGACCGCCGATCCCGAGAAGTCGGCAGTGGCCGTCAAGAAGCGCCTGGAAGCGGATCCGCCCTACGGCGTGCGCGTGCGCTTCGAGGTGGACTCGTCACTCGCGGGCTGGGACGCGCCACCGGTTGCGCCCTGGCTCGAGTCGTCGATGCACGCGGCCTCGCGCGCGGCCTTCGGGCGCGATGCGATGTACCTCGGCACGGGCGGCAGCATCCCCTTCATCGGGATGCTGGGCGAGCGCTTTCCATCGACCCAGTTTCTGGTGACGGGCGTACTGGGACCGCATTCCAACGCCCACGGCCCCAACGAGTTCCTGCACCTCGACTGCGCGGAGAAGGTGACACTCTGCGTCGCCAAGGTGATTGCTGATCACCACGGCCGCGAGGCGAGCTAGCTCCGGGCGAGCGGGCTCGGCTCCGCCTGCGCGGAGAGCTGGTTCCAGGACTCGCGATAGCGCTCCGCCGGATGGGTGGTTCCGAGTGCCGGCGCCGGATATTCACTTTCGAGCAGGTCGAGCCGCATCACGCGCGGCGGCCGGCCCTTGGGGAACTTGGAGCGGCTGGTAAACACGATCCGGCCGTCGACCGGCGCTTCTCCGGCCAGTGACTTGACCGCCGCGATGCGGTCATAGAGCGCCTCGAGCGGATTGAGGAAAGTCGTGCGCTCGCTTCCGTTCATCACGGCCCACTCGCGCATGTGCTCACCGCCGAATACGATGCCCTCGATATCCCGGTAGTCGACGACGAGGAGGCCGCGTCCCGTGAGAAGCAGGAAATCGATGTGCAGCTGGCCGCCACTGCCGTCCGGGATGAGGACGTCGCGCAGCACCGCGGCCGAAACAGCTTCGAAGGACTTCACGAGCTGACGGCGGGCGCGATAGCGGCCCCAGCGCCGGTAAATCGCGATGCCGGCGGCAATCAGCACGCCGAGCACCATCACCGCGACGGTGACCTGGACGATGATGTCGTTCGCGTTCATGCGTTTCGCTGCGCGTGCCAGTTGCGGAGGAGCCGCGCACCACCCGGCAAGCGAAGCAGCGCCAGGAGGCAGCGCGCCGCGAAGCGCTCACGCGCCGCCAGTGCGAATGGCTGATGCAATCCCGCGAACAGGCTTGGCCGCATTTCAACGGCATCGACCGCGCGCGCTTCGAACTCGAACGAGCTGTCGCGGGCAGCGATGCGCCAGGCGCCGGCGCCGCGGGATTCCAGCTGCGGGTCGGCCAGTGCTTCCGGAGGAACTGCTCTCCCAAAACCCGATGCAACGATAGCCGCGCTGTCGATGCCAGCGCTGGCGCGCCACTGCACGCGCTGCCCGGGCCCCGCGCGCTCGACCAGGCGGAAACGATGAATGTCCGATGTCGGCATGGGCAAATGATACCTCGCGGGCATTGCGGCATGATGCGCGCATGGCCGTCCATGCGCCGTTGGCCGAATTGCTCGCCTGCCCGGCGTGTGGTACGCGGCTCACCGGCGCAGGTTGCCTGGCCTGCCGCATCGACTTTCCGGAGATCGGCGGCATTCCCTGGCTGATGCCGGAGCCGAGGCTCGCCCTCACCGAATGGCGCGGCCGCCTGCATCATCTCCTGACGCACTACGCGACCGAAGCGTCGCGCCAGCGCGCCGCGCTCGACGGGGCACCTGCGAGTGGCCTCACGCGGCGTCGGTTGGAACACGTCGCCGCGGCACTCGATGACCAGGCCGCGCGCGTCCGCGAACTCATGCAGCCGCTCGGAATCCAGCGCCGCACGGAAGCCCACGCGGTGCACGTCGCCCTCGGGACCGCGCTGCCGCTCAGCCAGGGTCTGTCGACGTACTACCCGAACCTGCACCGCGACTGGTGTTGGGGCGACGCCGAAAACAAGGCGAGCCTCGAGGCGGTGCTGTCGAGCCTTCCGCAGGCCGCGGCGCCAGGGCGGGTCCTCGTGCTCGGTGCGGGCGCCGGCCGCCTCGCCTACGACCTGCACATGGCGCTGAGGCCGTCGCTGACGGTCGCGCTCGATTTCAATCCGCTGTTCCTGCTCGCTGCGGGACGCATCCTCGCTGGCGCGACGCTGGAGCTCTACGAATTCCCGATCGCGCCGCGAACGATCGAAGACCATGCTGTCCTGCGGCGCCACGCAGCACCGGCGCTCCCGGTGCCGGGGCTGGACCTCGTCCTGGCGGATGCGAGCGCGCCGCCCTTCCAGCCGGGCCGCTTCGACGTCGTCCTGACTCCCTGGTTCATCGACGTCGCCACTGAGCCGGCTTCACGACTCCTGGCGCGCATCAACGCCCTTGTCGCGCCGGGTGGCCAGTGGGTCAACCATGGCTCGCTCACTTTCGCGAGCGCCGCGCCTGCGGACGCATGGAGCCTCGACGAGCTGCTCGAGCACATGCCCGACCTGGGTTTTGCGAGGCCCGACATCCGGGAAGCGCGGCTGCCGTATCTCAGCTCTCCCGCGAGCCGGCACGCGCGCCTCGAGTCGGTCATCACGTTCTGCGCCCGGAAGGAGCACGAGGTGCCCGCACCCTGTTCGGGCCGCGACCTGCCGGAATGGATCCGGCGAACGGACCGGGCCGTCCCGCTGCTGCCGGCATTTCGCGCCCAGGCTCTGTCGACCCGCGTCTATGCGTTCCTGCTCGCCATGATCGACGGCGAGCGGACGATCCATGACATGGCGCGGCTGATGGAACAGCAGAAGCTCATGCCGGCAGACGATGCGGTGCCCGCGATCCAGCGCTTCCTGGCGCGGGCCTTGCAGGATCCCGACCGCCGGCCCCATTTCTGATGCGGACTTGTCCGGCCGCGGCGGGTCCGATTATCGTGGCTCCGGCTGGCAGAGGCAGGCAACGATGACGAGTCAAGGGCTGGTCCGTGGAGCGGCTTGGACTGCGATCGCGGTCGCCGGCGCGGCGGCCTTCGGCGGCATCGCGCTCACCCGCGGCGAGAGCATCAATGCACTCTGGTTCGTGGTCGCGGCGGTCTGCACGTACCTGATCGGGTATCGCTTCTACAGCGGCTGGATCGCAGCCCGCGTATGCCGGCTCGACTCCACCCGGGCAACGCCCGCGGAGCGGCTGAACAACGGCCGCGATTTCATGCCGACGCACCGGTCGATCGTGTTCGGCCATCATTTCGCGGCGATTGCGGGCGCGGGCCCGTTGATCGGCCCGACGCTTGCGGCGCAGTTCGGCTACCTGCCCGGGACGCTGTGGCTTCTGGTCGGCGCGGTGACGGCCGGCTGCGTGCAGGACATGCTCGTGCTCTTCTGCTCCACGCGCCGCGACGGCCGGAGCCTTGCGAATCTCGCGCGCGACGAGCTTGGAAAGTTCGGCGCCTCGGCTGCCATGGTGGGGACGCTCCTCATCATGGTCATCCTGATGGCTGTGCTCGCCCTGGTCGTGGTCAAGGCGATGGCGCACAGCGCGTGGTCCACGGCGACCGTCTTCGCAACCATTCCGATCGCCCTCCTCGTCGGCGTCTACCTGCGCGCCTTGCGGCCGGGCCGCGTGCTCGAGGCGACGGTCATCGGCGTGGCGCTCCTCCTGCTCGCGGTTGCCGCCGGCGGATGGGTGGACCGCGACCCCGCCCTGCACGCCTGGTTCGACCTCGACGCGAAGACGATCGCATGGTTCGTGATCGGCTACGGCTTCGTCGCCGCGATCCTCCCCGTGTGGCTCCTGCTCGCCCCGCGCGACTACCTTTCGACCTTCGTCAAGCTCGGCGTCGTCTTCATGCTCGCGATTGCGATCTGCATGCTGCAGCCCGAGATCCGGATGCCGGCGATCACGCGCTTCATCGACGGCACGGGGCCGATCTTCAGCGGCAAACTGTTCCCCTTCCTCTTCATCACGCTGGCCTGCGGCGCGATTTCGGGCTTCCACGCGCTCGTCTCTTCGGGAACGACGCCGAAGCTGATTGCGCGTGAAACGGACGTGCGCATGGTGGGCTATGGATCGATGGCGCTCGAATCCTTCGTCGGGATCATGGCGCTGATCGCCGCCTGCGTGCTCGACCCGGGCGTCTATTTCGCGATCAACACGGCCGCCGGCGTGGTGGGCGCCGATCCAGCGACGGCGACAGCGACCATTTCGGCCTGGGGATTTCCCGTGGACGCGGCGCAGATGCAGTCGCTGGCGCACCACATGGGCGAGACGACGCTCTATGGCCGGACGGGCGGCGCGCCGTCGCTCGCGGTCGGCATGGCCCACATCTTCGGCTCGGCGTTCGGCGACGGCCTGTACGCGATCTGGTACCACTTCGCGATCATGTTCGAGGCGGTCTTCATCCTCACCGTGCTCGACGCCGGCACCCGGGTCGGCCGCTTCATCATGCAAGACGTACTCGGCGCGGTGTGGGCGCCGCTCGGCCGTACGTCGTGGTACCCCTCGGCCTGGGCGTCGAGCATCCTCGTCGTGCTTGGCTGGGGCTATTTCCTCTACATCGGCGTGATCGACCCGAATGGCGGCATCAACATCCTGTGGCCGCTCTTCGGCATGGCGAACCAGATGCTGGCCGCGATCGCGCTCGCGGTCGTAACCGCGATCTTCGTGAAGTCGGGACGGCTGCGTTATGCCTGGGTGCCGGGCGCACCGCTCGCCTGGCTCGTCACTGTCACCTCGGTCGCAGCCTGGCAGAAGATCACGAGCGACGACCCGCGGATCGGTTTCTTCGCCGCGGCGCGGGACCTGGCCGACAAACTGGCGGCTGGCGCCCTGCCGCCGGATCGCGCCGCGGTCGCGGGCAAGCTCATCTTAAACCAGCAGCTCGACGGCTGGCTGACGCTGTTCTTCCTGCTCGTCGTCTGGGTCATCGTGGCGGACATGGTGCGCGGCTGCTGGGCGAACCTGTCGGGCCGTCGGCCGGCGCACAACACGGAGACGCCCTACGTGGCGACGCAGCTCACGTGAACGCGCTCGCGACGGGCTGGCGGCACTTCTGGGCGGCGCTCCGCGCCATCACGGGCGACGACGCCTACGAGCGTTACCTCGAACATCAAAAGCTCCGGCATCCGGATGCGGAACCGCTCGACCGTGCCGCTTTCTACGTCGCCGAGCTGGATCGGCGCTGGAGGCAGGTGAGCCGCTGCTGTTGAGACGGTGCTGCGTGCGTCAGCCGCGCATGCGGTCGATCAGGAACAGGCCGCTCTCGATCGTCCCCGACTCCGTCTCCGCCAGCACCTGCAGGCGGCAGGTCCGCGTCGCATGGAAGGGCGTGACCGCCAGGATGCCAGTCATCGAGAGCCAGCGGGCCCACTCGGGCGGCGTCTCGCCGGCATTCAGCTTGTCGGGATTGGCGACCAGCTCCGACAGCACCTCGTCGCCGCGTACGAGCCGGAGCGTCAGCCGCCCGAACGGCTGCTCGCGCGGCGTGCGCACGTGCACGAAGGCGCAGAGCTTCGGCAGCGTGATCGGGAACGACGGCACGTAGAGGTCCGTGCCGTAGCAGCCCATCAGGGAGAACTTGTTGCCGATTTCCTGGCGGACGTCATCGCAGAACTGGGCGATGACAATGCGATTTCCAGTCATCCGTGACCTCGGTTCGCTAGAAATTGGTGGGCTCTATGTCCTCGTAGCCGAACTTTCTCGCCCAGGGCGCGAGGATTGCGCGAATGGGCGCGAGCTCAGCCTCGTAGTGCCGCCACTGCCCTATCGACGACGCGTAGATCGGTTTGATCACTTGCGTCGCGCTGGGCGTATGTATCGCGCGCCGGCTCGCGGTTTCGGTGAACTTCAGCACGTCGTCCGCCCAAGGCAGGCCGAGGAAGTCGAGCGCGCGCGCCGCCTCGCGCCGCAAGTTGTCGACGACGTCCTCGTAGCGCACGACGTGCACGTCGATCGGCAGCCGCTCTCGCGAGCGCTCGGCGACCGACATGACGGCGTCGTAGCAGCGTGCCGCGCCCTCGAGCGTCAGGAACTGGAACATCGCGGCATTCATGGCGAAACGGCTGCGGAAGCAACTCACGATGACGTCGCGCGGGTCGCGCAGCACGAAGAGGATCTTCGCGCCCGGGAACAGCAGGTGGATCACCGGCAGTACGGCCAGGTTCATCGGCAACTTGTCGACGTACATGCAACCGGCCGCGAGTTCACCGGACCTCTTCGTGACGCGGTGCCAGAAGTCCGCGCCCCATTTCGTCAGCGTCTCGCGCGGGAGCGTGCTCCAGCGCTCGAGCGCGCCGGGGGCGAGCAGGAGCTCGCGATGCGCGTCGTGGAGGTTGTCCTGCTCCTCGAGTGTCGCGAGGTTCGGATGCCCCGCGAGCACCTGCTGCAACAGCGTCGTGCCCGACCGTGGGAAGCCCACGAGGAATACCGGCGTCGGAAGGCCGTCCGCGGGCGGCTTCGTCCAGGTCGCCGGGTCGGTGGATTCCAGGAACGCGTTCAGCCTCTC
>DATJFN010000142.1:0-5098 GCA_035495635.1 Steroidobacteraceae bacterium
CGCGCGTGCCGCCGATGCACGACAGATGCGGCGCGCCTTCCATGCCTTCGGCACGGATCTCGAGCACCGTCGCGAGCGTGCCTTCGCGCGTCGAACCGCCGGCGCCGAAGGTCACCGAGCAGAATGCGGGCTTCAATGCGGACGCGTACTGGAGCTTCGTCGACGCGTGCGCCGCCCGCGGGCTCGACGTACCGATCGTGCCCGGCATCATGCCGATCGCGAGCTTCACGAGGCTCGCGCGCTTCTCGGATGCCTGCGGCGCCGAGATCCCCCGCTGGATTCGCCGCCGCCTCGAGGGCTTCGGCGACGATACCGCGTCGATCCGGGCTTTCGGCCTCGACGTGGTGACCCGGCTGTGCGCGTCGCTGCTCGAGCGCGGCGCTCCGGGCCTGCACTTCTACACGTTGAACCAGCCGACGCTGACCGCGACGATCTGGCGCGCGCTCCGGCTCGGCGAGCTCAATCCTCGAGCGCCAGGCGACACGCCTCGGCCGCGCTGATCCCGCCGCCGTGCTCGAGATGCCGCGCAAGCGTCGCGGCGTCGAAGTGATCGCGCGCGAGCGCGTCGACGCGTTCGCGCACGCGCGCCTCGTTCACCTGTCGCGTGGCACTTTTCGCGACGTGAGCGGCATCCGCGAAGCCTGCAATCGTCACGGCGGTCTGAAGCTTGCCCGCCAGCGCCGCCCGCAGCGCGAGGTGGTCGATCAAGAGCCACGCGCTCTCCGCGCCGTGCAACAGCGGCAACGCCTCCCGCGCCGTCTCGAGCGCCTCCGCGAGCTTGCCTCGTTCCGTCAGGACGCCGGCCAGGTTCCCCAACGAAAATCCCAGCGGTTCCTTGCCGCGGTGTCCCGAGTTCCGATGCAGCGCGACGACCTCCCGGAAAGCGGATTCGGCTACCGCCGTATCGCCCAGTGCCCAGCTCACATTGGCGACGTTGTGAAGCGAGGCCGCCGCGCCCACGGCGCTGCCTACGTCGCGATAGAGCGCCGATGACTCGAGGTAGAGCGTCTGCGCTTCGGCGAGATGGTTCGTCTGCGTCTTGAGGAAGCCCGTGTTGGCCAGGTGGAACGCGCGAAGCTTCGGCAAACGGGCGCGCTCGAGCGCGGGCAACGCGGTGGCGAGCGCGGAAGCGGATGCTTCGTACTGTCCGACGATCGTCAACGCGTGTGAAAGCCACGTGGCCGCCTGCGCGATGCCTCTTGCGTTGCCGAGCGTTCCGTAAAGATCGAGCGATCGCCGGAACGCAGCGATGGCGCGCGACGGCGCCGACGCTTCCAGCAGAAAGCCGAACCACAACCAGAGCCGCGCTTGCTCGCAGCGCGTCGCGGCCGCGGGAAGTCGCGCGGAGGCCGCTTCGAGTCGCTCGATGCCCTCGCCGTAGAGCGACAATCCTCCCCACATCGGACCCGACGCCCCCGCAAGCGCGATCGCAAGCGTCGCATCGCCCTTGCGCCCAAGCGACCAGTCGAGCGCGGCGCGCACGTTGTCGACGTCCGGCAAGTGGCGCGCTCGCCACTCGCTGTCCGAAAGACGCAGCCAGGCGTCTTCGGCGGTTTCGAGCGCGCGCCGGAAATGTTCGGCGTGCCGCTGCCGCGTCGCGACCGTCTCGCCTGCGGCGTCCAGCTTTTCCTGCCCATATGCCCGCGTCGTTTCAAGGAGCCGGTACCGGATCTCCCCTTCGCCCGCTTGCGCGAGCGACAGCGAACGCGTCGCGAGCCGCCTCAACAGATCGTTCACGCGTGACGAATGAAGCGTTTCGTCGCACACCACGCTCGCCGCCGCATCCTCCGTGAAGCCGCCCGTGAAGACGCACGCGCGCCGCAGAACCTGCCGCTCTTCGTCGGACAGCAGGTCGAAGCTCCAGTCGAGCGTCGCACGGAGCGTCTGCTGGCGAGGCAACGCGGTGCGGCTGCCCTGTGTCAGCAGATCGAAGCGAAACTGCAGGCCGGCGTCGATATCCTCGATCGAAGAGGTGGACGCCAACGCGGCGGCGAGCTCCAGCGCCATCGGGATTCCATCGAGTCGGACGCACAGTTGCGCCACGGTGGGGGCCGCCTCCGGCGTCAACGTGAAATCGTGCTGCATGTGCTGCGCGCGATCGACGAACAGCAGCACCGATTCGGAATGCCGGATGTCCTCGAAATCGGCGCTCGCCCCGGGCAGCGATAGCGCCTGCAGCCGATACAACTGCTCGCCCGCGATCCGCAACGGCTCGCGACTCGTCGCGAGGATCGTCGGCTCGGGCGCAGTCTGGAGAAGCCCCTCGGCCAAACGGGCCGCCGCGTCCAGCACGTGCTCGCAATTGTCGAGGATCAACAGCAAGCGCTGCCCCCTGACGCGGCGGGACAGCGCTTCGATCAGGGGCCGGTCGGGCGCTTGAGGGACGCCGAGGATCTGCGCGGCGATGACGGGCACCAAAGCCGGGTCGGCAAGCGGCGCCAGGTCGATGAACCAGATGCCGTCGCGATACGCGTCCCTGGCTTCCGCCGCCACTTGCACGGCGAGGCGCGTCTTGCCGATCCCGCCCGCGCCGACCAGCGTCAACAGGCGGTTCTTCGCGAGCAGCCGCTTCAGGTCGACGAGTTCCCGCTCGCGGCCCACGAATGAAGAGAGCGGCTCGGGAAGATGCCCGATGTTCTGGCGCCGTGCGGGCCGTGGCCTTCCATCGCAAAGCTCGATGACCGGACCGATGAACCGATAGCCCCGGCGCGCCAATGTCTCGAGCCACCGCTCGCCTCCGGCGACCTTCTCGAGGACGCGGCGAATCGCGGAGATCTGGACCGTCAGGTTCGCGTCCTCGACGACGAGGCCTGCCCAGGCCGCCTGCATCAGCGTGCGCTTCGCGACGGGTTCGCCCGCGTGCTCGACGAGCCTCGCGAGCACGGCGATGGCGCGCGGTCCCAATCCTTCCGTCACGCCGGCGCGCAGCAGGACGCCGGCCACCGGATCGAGCAGGAACGGGCCGAGCTCGTAGGTCGTTCGCGAGCCTCGAGCGTGCCCGTGCGAGGAGTCGATGACCGCGCTGCGTCGGACCATGCCTGGCACCCGTCTCGCCCGGGTCTGTTTCATAGCACAACCGTCGCAAGATCGCCACACGCCCTCGACCGCAGGTTTTGGACTTTTTTTGCAGTTCGCGCTCGCGATCGCGCCACCATCGTCGCGATGAGCAACGGCTGCGAGGATGACGAGGACCGCGCGGACAGCGATGGCTCGATCCCCCTTCAGGGACAAGTACTGCGCCGCAGCCGGCGGCGCGAAGCCGTGCTGTTCCTGCGCGAAGACGCGCTGTGGGTCGCCGACTTCATCGATGGCCGAGGCGAGATCACGGACGCGGCGACCTGGATTCGCTTCAATTGCGCCGCAGCGAAAAGCGGGCAGGCGCAACGACGGATGGTGCTCGAATCCGCGATCCCGTTGACGAAGGAGATCGTCGCGCGGATCGAGGGGCTGGAGAGGGAGCACGGTGTTCAATGAAGCAGGGCCGAGCGTTTACCGACGGAGGGCGCGCGATGAAAACGCTGGAAAGGATTCTGGGCACTGCGGTCGTCTTGCTGGCGATGGTGGGGAGCGCGGGAACGGGTCGGGCGGCGACGTCCGCGCGCTTCCCGGCGGAAACGATCCTGAACGACCCGTCGTTGCGAATTTCAGCCGGGATCGCTCATACCTGTCAGATCAATGAAGGCGGCACGGTGAGCTGCTGGGGCGGCAATGCGTCGGGCCAGCTGGGCGATCCAACGCTGGGAAATTTCTCCTCGCCGCTCAACGTCGTCGGGCTCACGGGCGTCGTCGCCGTATCAGCCGGAGGTGCTCACACCTGCGCATTGCTGGCTGGCGGCACCGTGCGCTGCTGGGGCGCGGGCGGAATGGGCCAGCTCGGCAACAACAGTACGGTCGCGATACAGAGCGCGTCGGTTCTCGTCAGCGGCCTGAGCGGCGCTGTCGCCATTTCGGCGGGCGGCGGCCACAGCTGTGCGCTGATCGCCGACGGCACGGTGCGCTGCTGGGGCCTCAACGCCGCGGGCCAACTGGGGGACAACACGACGTCCAACCGGCCGACACCTGTCGCGGTCGTCGGTCTGAGCGGTGTCGTCGCGATCTCGGCGGGCGGCCAGCATACTTGTGCGGTGCTCGCCGGCGGCACGGTTCGCTGCTGGGGGTTCAACCCGTTCGGCCAGCTCGGCGACGGCACGACGACCAGTCGCCACTTGCCGACCCTCGTCGGTAACGTGTCGCGAGCCGCGTCGATCAAGGCCGGCGTCAACCACACGTGCGTGCTGCGCGCGGACGGAACCGCGCAATGCTGGGGTTTGAACTCGTCCGGTCAGCTTGGCGACAGCAGCACGACCGACCGTCACGCTCCGGTCTTCGTCCGCGGCCTCGCCAATGCCGTCGCCATCACCACGGGATCAGTCCACACGTGCGCGCTCGTGGCCGATGGCACCGCACGGTGCTGGGGGAGCAACGCGTTCGGCCAGATCGGCAGTGGTACGGTCGGGGGCACCAGGCTGCAGCCCTTCGCGGTGAGCAGCAGCCTGAACAACGCTGTTGCGATCTCGGCGGGGGGCGAGCACACCTGCGCGTTGCGGGCCGATGGTTCGGCGAAATGCTGGGGCAGCGATCGCTTCGGCGAGCTCGGCGACGGTACGTTCGTCATCGACGGCATCGGAGAAACGCCGATCGACGTCCTATCGGGGCGCGGCACGTTCACGGCCCGCGACATCGCGGCCGGACGCAGCCATACGTGCGCGGTGCGGGCCAACGGCAACGTGGCGTGCTGGGGCGCGAACGACGCAGGCCAGGTCGGGGACGGCTCGATCGGCGGGAATCGTCTGAGCCCGGCGAACCTGTCCGTTCCCGTCAACGTCGTGGGCATCGCAGCCGGCGAGGCGCATACGTGCGCGGTGCTCGCGAACGGCACGGCGAATTGCTGGGGCTTGAACTCGTCGGGTCAGCTCGGCAATGGACTGGTCACCAACAGCCCGCGGCCCGTCGTCGTCAGCGGCCTCACCAACGCCGTCGCCATCGCCGCCGGCGGCACGCTCGGCAGCTCGCACACCTGCGCGTTGCGCGCCGACGGCACCGTTTGGTGCTGGGGTTC